>CAZFVV010000061.1:7507-30804 GCA_964522165.1 uncultured Calditrichaceae bacterium | reverse complement strand
GGGCATGACAAATTCAGCGAAATTGTTCCATTTGAAAAAAGTGCACGGTAATGAAGTGTTCGGTTGACCGCGCCCATCGTAGATCCCTTCGGAAAGGAATCTACGATAGGAGTGATTCTCCTTTTCTGAAGCCGCGCCATCGCCCGGTTGTATGGAGGTCAAATCCGCTCATCGGAGCAAAATCATCTTGCGGCTCTGAACCTGAGAATCGGCCACCAGCCGGTAGATATAAACCCCGCTGGCCGCCGGTTCCCCGGCGGAATTCCGGCCGTCCCACTGAACCGTGTAGCGCCCGGCCGCCATCCGCTCGTTCACCAGGGTCTTCACCCTTTGCCCCAGGATGTTGAAAATGCTCAACTCTATATTGCCGGAGGCTGAAAGCTGAAAACTGATCGCTGTAACGGGATTGAACGGGTTGGGGTAGTTTTGCTCCAATAAAAAGCCCTGCGGAATCTCCGTTAGGGGATTTTGGGTTATCCCCACCACTCCGCCGCTGGTAGTGTGAAGAATGCTGCCGTAATCCCCTACCATGGTTCCGGTGTTGGCGTCGGTAAAATAAACCGCATTCAACTTCTGCGAGGTTCTGCTGACCTGGCGCGTCCAGGTAGCGCCGCCATCGGTGGTGCGCAGCACAG
This sequence comes from uncultured Calditrichaceae bacterium, assembly GCA_964522165.1. Classification (GTDB taxonomy): domain Bacteria; phylum Calditrichota; class Calditrichia; order RBG-13-44-9; family J075; genus JABWBP01. Next base: position 30,169 of record CAZFVV010000061.1, on the reverse strand, counting down.
TTCCCAAATGTCCAACTGTGGTTCCGTTGTTCAGATCGGTAAAGAAAATGTCGTAAAGAGAGACGGTGACGCCGCTGGTTTGCCCGGTCCAGGTTGCGCCGCCGTTAGTGGTGCGCCGGATGATTCCGTTATCCCCGGATGCCCAGCCGTTGTTGGCATCCACAAAACAAACCGCGTGCAGCGCAAAGGGGGTTCCGCTGGTCTGCGGGGTCCAGTTTGCGCCGCCATTGGTGGTGCGGAGAATCGTACTGTTGGTGCCGCCGGCGCCTACCACGGTTCCGGTATTGGCATCGATGAACCAGACGCCGTTCAGGGTTTGAACGACTCCGCTGGTTTGGGGAACCCAATTCGCGCCGCCATTGGTGGTGCGAATAATGGTTCCGCCGACTCCTACCGCGGTGCCGTTATTGGCATCGCTGAAAAAGACATCCTCCAGCCAATTGGTGGTTCCGCTGGCCTGGAACGCCCAGGTTACTCCGCCATTGGTAGTGCGGTGCATAAGGCCGGACTGGCCTACGGCTACTCCAATATTGGCGTCGCCGAATGAGACGGCATTAAACGATACATTTCCCTGCACCGTCCAGGTAGCGCCGCCGTTGGTGGTGCGCAGCAGTTTTCCGCCGCCGCCGACCACCACGCCGGTGCTGGCGTCGGTGAAAAAGACGTCGTTGAAAAAGTCATAGGGCCCGGAGGATTGCTCCGTCCAGCTAACGCCGCCGTTGGTGGTGCGCACTAAAAAGCCCAATTGTCCCACCGCAAACCCGTTATTGGCGTCGCTGTAGGCAATGCTGGTGGGAATCCAGCTCGAGCCGGTACTCTGCCAGGCCCAGGTGGCGCCTCCATTGGTGGTGCGCAGAATATTGTTGCCGGTAAGATCCAGCCCCACAATCGTTCCATTGTTCGTATCGGTGAAGAAAACGCCTTGCAGCACTCCAATCGACCCGCTGGTTTGGGGCATCCAGGTGGCGCCGCCGTTGGTGGTGTGAACAATCGTACCGTTCCAGCCGACCGCGGTACCGGTATTGGTATCCAGGAAGTGCACGGCGTTGAGGGTGCTGGAGGTCCCGCTGGTTTGCGGCGCCCAGTCGGCTCCGCCGTTAGTGGTGCGAAGAATAGTGCCGTTATTCCCCACCGCGGTGCCGTGGTTGGCGTCCGTGAAGTAAACGGCATTTAGCGCCGCAGTGGTTCCACTGGTTTGCTCCACCCAGTCTACCCCGCCGTTAACAGTTCGGATGATCCTCCCGTTGGAGCCTACCGCGGTTCCCGTATTGGGGTCCGAAAACGAGACGCCATAGAGGAGGGCAAATGGAACGCCGCTGGTTTGCATGCTCCAACTCGCTCCGCCATTGGTGGTGCGGATGATAGTGCCGAAAAACCCCACCGCGGTGCCGGTGCTGGCGTTGGCAAACGAGACACTGTAAAGCTGGTTCGTAGTGCCGCTGGAAATTTCTATCCAGCTTGCCCCGCCGTCGGTGGTGCGTAAAATGGTACCGAAGTGCCCTACCCCCACCGCGGTATTGGCGTCGAGAACCGCCACGGAGGTCAGGTCGCTGCCCTGCGGTTTGGGATTTTGCCAGAACCAGCCGGACTGCGCAAAGGCAGCGGCGCTGGCCACCTGGATCAACAAAATATAATATATAGATTTCATCTATATTCTCCTTAAGGTTTAGTGAAGGATGAATTTCCATCAAAAGTCCCTACGTCTGCAGGGCGCTACGACAATATAGGGCTTTGATTTCTTGAATCGCTATGAATTTAATACCGCGAGAGGAATGCAAAAGTAATCCTGCGGATGGTCTTCAGACCTCAACGCAGGATTTAGCGCAGCTCCTCCGGCCCGATAATCCCCCCGGATATCACCGCCTTCATCCCCTCTTCGATGCTCCAGCCGGGGTCGCGGGTTTGCGATTCCCGCACGATCACCAGGGTTCCGCTGGTGGGATTGGGAGGGGTGGGCACGTAAACCTTCAGCAACTTTTCGTTACTATTCTTCCGGTCGATGACCGCGCCGGTCACAAAACCGACCGTCCACATGCCCGGCATCAGAAAATCTACCAGAACTACTTTTTTGAACGCCTGGCGCTCCGGCAGCAAAAAAGTGGATGAAAGCTGCTTGCCCACCTGGTAGGTGGTCTTCACCAGGGGAATGCGGTCGGAGATTCGCTCGATCAAATTGAAAAATTTTTTCCCGACAAAATTGCTGCCGATGATTCCAATCAGGTAAAAAATTATCAGCAGTATCACGATGCCCAGTCCCGGGATCGAGAAACCGATAAGATTGTCGATCAGCCCGGTTACCCGCCGGTCGATGCTGAGGTAGAGCAACCGCACCACAAAATACGAAAGCACCAGCGGAATAATCGCCAGGATCCCGCGGATGATGTATTTTTTTATATGGCTGAAGAATCCCTTCATACAGACGCTCCTTTTTGAATTGGCAATTGGCAATTGCCAATTAAAATATTCTTCACAATAGCAGGTGCAGAGAAATGGCCAGGTTTTCCGGCAGTTCCGGGTCGAGGCTTTGCAGGTACAGGGAAGAGCGCGCCCGCTTATTCTCTACGAAGGGCCGGATTTGGAAGAGAAATATCTTGCCTTCCATGAACCCCAATTCCACGTCGAAAGGCCCGGCGGATACGATTCCCGGGGTTTCGGCCATTTTTTGTTTGATTTCCGCGGCTGCGGCGCGCAATTGCGCCAGGTCTTCCGGCCCCAGGATGGGGCGGTGGAAATCGGCAACCCCCTTTTCCGTGCCCCCGCTTTCCGGGAGAAGGGTATATTTTACCTCCCGGGAAGGGGAGAGAAGCAGATTGGTGCCATCCCGGCGCAGCAAATAGGTCTCGGCGATCTGCCCTTCCACCGCGCCGCCGGCCCCGCGGTTAAACGCCACGGTGACGTCATCGTGAGCGCCGGCCATCATTCCGGAGGTGATCATTACCCCGGATTTGTCCACGTTGACGGTGGGGAGGATCAGGATGGAGGGGTACACGTTTTCCGGATTGAGCAGGTATTTCTGCCGCCAGCGGTAACTGCGTTCGCTGTAAGGTGAGGCCCAGACGTCGCGAATGCCCTGCAAAATTTTCTCGCCTTCCACCACGTTGAATACGGTCAGGTTCAGCCCGGCGCCGGTAAAGTCTTTCAGATCCTCCATGTTGGTATCGCTGCGGATGAACACCGCCTTGTGCCCCAGCGTGGCACCGAAGTGCTTCTCGAACGCCCGCCGCAGCCAGTAATCGAACTCCGGCAGAAGGGGAATTTGCCGGATCGCCTCCCGCAGTTGCGCCAGGCGCCGGAGCACCCGGTTTTCCACGCTCTCCTCCGCTGCGCCGTTTTCCCGCTCCTGCGCCGCCTGGCGGAAGGTGGTTTGCAAAAATTCCCAATAAGTGGAATCGCTGCCGGGCATCGGTTGATCCAGGTGCTGGCGGAAAATTCCGAAGGGAATGGCAAATCCCTCCACCACTTTTCCGGGGAAGAGATATTTCAACTCTGCTAAGTTCGCGGCCTTGGGGCCGCACAGCCGCCCGGAATCGGAGGCGCGCAGTTCTCCCAGCCCGACCAACTCCCGGTAATCTAAGCGCAGTTTATCGACCGGCACGGCAATTCTCTCTTCCGAGCGTTGGGTGACTGCAAAAAGAGCTTTTTCCTCCCGGTTCATCTCCGTTTCCGGCTTCAGGATTACCCGCCCGCGCGGGGAAACCGCGTAAAAAAAGGATTGGCCGGAATACGGGGCTAACGCTTCCAAATGCTGCGGGGAGAATACCGCGTTGGGAATTCCCAAATTCCTTGCTAACAGTTGCACGTGGGAAACCAGGTTGCCCTCCGCCGCGGTGCCGATGCCGGCGACCGGTTTCAGATCGTAAGGGGTGCGCTGCAAGAGGTATATTTTTTGAGGTGAAAATTCGATAGAATCCGCGGCCCCGGCAACCACGACCAACTCTCCTTTGGCAAAGCCGGGATTAAGCCCCCGAACCTGGCCGGGAGTGGAAATCCCCGCCACCTGGCTTTGCAACCCGGCGATTTGTGCGGCGAGATCATTCAATTTCCCCACGGTCTCTCCTAATGGGAGCAGCGCCGTTCCCCGCACCCGGTCGTCGATGAACCCGTTGGTTAGAGGCTCGAAGGAGCTGAACAGCGCCGCGGCCGGCTCATAGACTGCCCGGATCGTTCCGGTTCCCCACTCCACCACCCGGCCGGCCAGATCGCCCTGCTCCCAAAAGGTCTTGAAGGCCAGCTCTTCCTGCCCCGGGGCGAGCGCAAAGTGCGGTTCTACGCTCTCCCATTCCCATATTTCCAGGTAGCCGGCGCCGGCGGCGGCCCTGGCCAGGGCGTAATTTTTTCGCAGCAATTCGCCCACGGTTTGGGGATTCCAGGACATGGCGTGGCGGAACAGCAGGGTTTCCATTTCATTGGAGAGATCCAGCAGGGAGAGGCGGGTTTTGGGGGAAGAAATAGAGGGAAGCGACTTCCGGAGCGTCCACATCAGTTCGGCAATGTCCGCGCACAGGTTTGCCAGGAAGGTTTGCGTCCCCGGCAGGGAATCCGGGGGCGGGGTGCGGTAGTTCTTGATCATCCGTTGTAATTGCCCGGCCAGCGGGGAATCTTTCGGCAGCCGGTTGAGGTAGGGCGCGAGGCTCTGCATATCGAAGGGCCGGTAGGCCAGCTCCAGTGTCGAGATCAATTGCGTAAGGAGCGAATCCATAGAGGCGGGGAGGCGGTTTTGGTTCCGCTCCCGGAAATTTTTGACCTGCACAAGGTCGCCCGGCTCCGGGTGGCCGTGCAATTTCACCCGCAAATTGGTAAACGCGGCCAGGGAATCGCCGATGACGGTGGAGAGGGCGCGTATTTTTTGCCAGCGATTATCACCGGCGCGGTGGGGAATATCCTTGCAGGCCTGACGGAGCAGAAAGAAGCGCGAGGCCAGGATTTCATCGTTCCCGGCCAGGTAGGTGAGGAAGTTGATCCCCCAGCGCTCCTCGTCTTCCGCCTGGATGGCCCCGCGGTAAAAGCGCGCCCGCCGCAAAATCCAGCCGTCATCCACGGCCTGGAGGTATTTTTCCAATTGGTACTGTTTGAGGCGGGAATTCCGGTTGGCCTCATCCCAGAATTCGTCGAAAGGCGTGCCGGCTAAAATCTGCCCTAGGTAGATGCCCTGCTCGCCGGCCAGTTTTTGCACCACGTTTTTAGGCAGGGCGTGCTGAATGCCGCCAGGCTCCGGGCAGCGCTCCTGGGGGGGCAATATCGATCCGTCGGGGCAAAACCAGCGAATCGCCTGGTAGGGGCCGCGTTCAGCCTTTTTGAAATCTTGCACCAGCTGGCGGATTTCTTCCGGGCTGAGCGCCTGGGGAAAACCGCTGAATCCCGCCGTCATGGTTCCCAAAAATATCGACAATAATACCCTGAACCGCCAACCTGAAGGCCTCGAATGATTCACGATTCGTTCCTCTCCGCAAAAAAATTCACGGCGCAAAATACAAAAAAAAACGCGCAAGTTGATGGGGATTTTATTTTAGGGCGGTTTTGTGCCGTGGGAAGGCCGCGCCCCGGTGAATTTTCAGGGGGTGCAGCGCCGCGTTGATAGTTTCGTATCGGAAAATGATCCTCGATAAGGCTTCTTGCGGCGCTCCCTCCGTAAATTCGGCCAGGTCTGCCGGGGTTCTGGAGATCAGGGTATATCTGCCACGCTTTTATCCTTCACCGCAGGCTCTTTTTCCGCTGCTTTGGAGCGTCCGTTTCTGCCGGAGTTCTCTTCGAGAACGTTGTGAACCGGGGAATCACTATGGTTATTGGGATTCGGTGGTTGAACCGCCGGGCGAGGCTCTTTCCCGTTCTCCTGGTGATTCTGGTACAGAGAAATCAAAAAACCGAACAACAGGATGCCCCCGATAACGGCCAGGGAAACGCTGGTGGGAATCGGGAAGTGGTGGTTCATAATCATTTTCACGCCCACGTAAACCAGCACCACGATAATGCTGGTTTTTAGGTGCTTGAATTTTTCCATCATGGCGGCGAGGGCGAAATACATGGAGCGCAGGCCCAGGATGGCAAAGATGTTGGAAGTAAAGACCAGGAAAGGGTCGCGGGTGACCGCAAAAATGGCGGGAATGGAGTCGATGGCAAAGAGCACGTCGCTACTTTCTACTACCAGCAACGCGATAAAGAGCGGGGTAACGGCGCGTTTTCCGTCGATTTGGGTGAAAAAATTGTGCCCCTCAAACCTGGGGCTGACCCGGTAAAATTTCCGTACCACGCGCACTAACAGGTTCTTTTCCGGTTCGATTTCTACGTCCTTGAAAATCAGCATTTTGGCGGCGGTGACGATCAACAGGCCGCCGAAAACGTAAATCATCCAGGAAAATTGGGCGATCAGGGCGGCCCCGGCGAGGATCATAATTCCGCGCATGATAATCGCGCCTAAAATCCCCCAAAACAGCACCCGGTGCTGATATTTCCCGGGCACCCGGAAGTATGAAAATATCAGCGCGATGACGAAAATATTATCCATGCTGAGGGATTTTTCGATGATATAACCGGTAAAAAACTGGATGGCCGCCTCCCTGCCGCTGAGGTTTCTTACACTCTCGCCCCCGATTTCCATGATATTATAGTTATATAAATAATAAACTCCCACGTTGAATAGCAGCGCCAGGAAAATCCAAAAAGCGGTCCATTTCATCGCTTCCCGGATGCCGATCACGTGGTCCTTACGATTAAAGACTCCCAGGTCGAGCGCCAACATAAAAATGATAAAAATGATAAAGCCAATCCAAAGCCAGATAGCCATGAAATACTACTCCGATACGAATTTTTTCTGTTTTGGGCCCGTTCTTTGAAATCACCAGGAAGAGTAAACGAAAGATAGAAGTTTGAGGAAATGTTTTAGGCCGTTATGGGTGTTTTTTTGCTGAAATAAGAAATCCTTTTTCCGGTTCAATGAACAATCTTACGAGGCAATCTATGCAACTCATGCTAATATGTTGTGACGTTTCTCATAATACCGGATTCTGAAACGGCGGCGGCATCTTCATCCCCGGGTTGGCGCGTCTCCCGGTCAAAGCCAGCGTTTCTTTTTGAAAAGCAGCAGCAGTCCGCCGCCAACCATGAGGGTAATGATCCAGAAAACCACGTAGCCGTAGGGGCTTTCTAATTCCGGCATGTTCAGGGGGCTAACGCCGGTGTCGAAGTTCATTCCGTAAACCCCGGCAAGGAAGGAAAGAGGGATAAAAATCGTGGAGATGATGGTCAGAACTTTCATTACTTCATTCAGGCGGTTGCTCATCTGGGTCAGGTAAATATCCAGCACCGAGGAAACCCGCTCGCGGTAGTTTTCCAGGGTGTCGATGACCTGGATGGTGTGATCGTAGAGGTCGCGGATGAAGTGGGTGGTGGCTTTTTTGATCAACAGGGATTCGCTGCGTTGCAAATTGCTGATCACCTCGCGCAGGGGCCAGATCGCTTTGCGCAGCTCCAGGAGTTGCCGTTTCAGATGATGGATTCTGCTCACTAAGGAAGGGTCGTGGTTCTCCAAAACCGCGTCTTCCAGGTCTTCGATCTCTTCGCCTAACCTTTCTAACACCAGAAAGTAGTGGTCCACGATGATATCCATGATGGCGTAACCCAGGTAATCGGGCCCGTTTTTGCGAATCCGGCCTTTTCCGGTTTCGATATGGCTGCGCAAGGTATCGAAAACGTCGCGCTGCGCTTCTTCCTGGAAGGTGATCACGAAATTATTCCCGATGGCCAAACTGACCTGCTCCTGGGTGATTTCTTCGTCGTAATCTTCGTACTGGATCATTTTGAAGATGATTACGATGTAATGATCGAACACCTCCACCTTGGGGCGCTGGTGGGTGCTCAGGATATCCTCTACCACCAGGGGGTGGATATCGAAATGCTGTCCGATCCTCTCCACAATCGACGCCTCATGCAGCCCGTCGATGTTGATCCAGGTAACAGTTTGGCTTTGGCGATAGGGAAAGGTCTCTGCGATGTTTTCTACGGTTTTTTTATGGTAATTTTTTTCGTCGTAGTCGATCACGGTAATTTTAATTGGCGCCGCCTTTTTTTTGCCCACATAGACCGGGCTGCCGGGGGGCAACCCGATTTTGGCGGAGCGCTTGACCACCTGGTTCGGCATAATGTCACACCTCCGAGCCGTTTTTTTGCCAGAAATCTTAACAGCGGTGTAACTTACAGCATTTGCGCGGCAAAAGCAAGGAAGCTGGGGAATTCCCGCGCACGAGGAGATCTTGCTATTGAATCGGCAGAATAATGGAAAAGACGCTCCCTTTGCCCACCTCGCTTTGCACCCGGATCTCTCCCCCGTGTTTTTGCACGATATTGTAGGCGGTGGATAAACCCGATCCCATTTTGACCCGCTTTTCATCAGCGGAAAAGCCGAACATAAATATAGAGGTTAGTTTGTCGGGAGGGATCCCTTTACCGGTATCGGAGAAACGGATATGGATTTGTTTGCCCTTTTTGGCGGGGGCATTTTCTAAAAATGATTTGATATGAATGGTTCCAGAGCCGGATATGGCCTGGCGGGCGTTCTTCAGAATGTTCAGGAACGCCTGGTTCAACTGCGCGGGATAGCAGCCGATTTTGGGAAACTGCCCGTACTCTTTGACCAGGTGAATATTTTGCATAAACTCGCTTCCCAGGAGGGTAATGCTGCTGTCGATGCCTTCGTGAACGTCCACCACCCGGTATGCGGATTCATCCAGCCCGGCAAAATTTTTTAAGCTCTTTACCAGGGTGGCAATGCGCTCGCCGGCGATCAGGGTTGCGTGAGTGCTATTTTTGAGGATTTTCAAGGCCCGGGAAAGCTGTTCGTTATTCCTGATCTCTTCGATAGAGCGGCTTTGCTCCAGAACGGTCTCGATTTTATGGATACAGCGCCCGGCAACGTCGATAGAGCTGTTTACCGTTCCGACCGGGCTGTTGATCTCGTGCGCAACACCGGCAACCAGACTGCCCAGGGCGGCCATTTTTTCTTTCATGATCAACTGCTCCTGGGCGGCTCTTAATTCTTCCATGGCAGCGTAAATATCCAGGTTCTTTTGGATGATTTCGGTCTTTTGTTTTTCGAGAATATGGGATTTTTCCTCCAATTCCGTATTGGCTTTCTGCAATTTGTCCGCTTGCGCCCGGAGCTTTTCAGCCTGCATCTCCATGTTTTTTTTGGCCTCCCGGAGCGATTTGGCCATGTGGTTGAAAGAGCCGGCCAGCGCGCCGATTTCATCCTTGCGGCCAATATCCAATTGCACGTCAAGATCTCCATCGGCGATTTTTCCGGCGGCGGCTTCCAATTCCCGCACCGGCCTGACAATCAGGCGCACAAATACCGTCGCAATGATGATGGACAGGATGATGGTGCCAATGAGCAGGCTGATCGTAATACCGCGCGTGGAACGATAAGTGAGATCCGCGCGTTTTGCCGATTCAAATACATCTTTTTCGTAGCCGCCGACAACCTTTTTCAGATCGGCGCTGAAAACATTATAAACCTCGCGAGCCTCTCCGTTCAACAGGTCTGCCGCTTCCCCGGTCTTGTTTTCCCGGGAGAGCTTGAAAAATGTAAAACTTAAATCCTGGTATGCTTCCCACTGCTGGTCGAAATGGGAAAACAGTTCTCGCTCTGCTTCGGAGTAAATGCCTAATTGCCCCGCTTCCGTCCTGAGGGTGTCATAAGTATCCAATCTCCCGTTGATTTGATCAATCAGCCCGATCATTGTTTCCCGGAGCTCCTCTTTGCTCGCTTCATCATCGGCGAAAGCATATTGTAGCTGGCTTCTTCGCAAATCCGCGGTGAGCAGGTTAATATCGCTAACTGCAATTGCCCGGGGAAGCCAGTTGCGGGTCAACTCATCCACTTCGGATTTGATCGCAGCCATCTTGCGGATGGCAAAAATGTTAACCCCGGCCATAATCAAAAGAATGAAGCCAAGAATTAATCTCTGCTTACCCCTTAATTTCATATCTTTGAATTTCATGGGATTTCCCTATTTCTTCTCTGCCGGCTCTATTATAAACAGCACCTTTACAGCCTCCGTTACTTTGGATTGGCTGACAAACCCGACTGAACCAGGGGTGACGGCAACTTTTTTTACAACGGCTTCCTCGGTTTCCAGGGCTTCCGGGGGATCGCCTTCGCCGGAGAGCATTTTCTTCATCCAGATAGATTTCATGCGCGAGATAGATTTGCCGAGGTATTTATAAAACGTCTCCTTTACTTCGTTCTTAGGCTTCAAGTCGAACACAACCACCGGCTCGCCGTTATCCCACAAGCGTATCTCGCGAGAATAAAAATCCAGCAGTTCCGCCTGGCTGATATTCTCTTGCTCGACCGAGGGATGGGCGATCACCACCACCTGCGCCGCGACCATGCCCCCCGGTGACAGGCATATCAAAAAAGCAGAGAAAAGTATCTTTAGACTGCATTTCAAGTGCATTGTTGCTCTCTCCTGTTTAGAGAATGGAGAACGAGGCTTAGAAGAAAATGGAAATTGCCAGGGCGTAAACCTCGAAATCTTCGCCCGAGAAAATTTCCGGGGGAAGGGTAGTATCAACATCGACGCGGGCAACCTGCCCTTTCAAAGCAATCCGGTCGCTGAAGTTGTAGGATACGCCGCCGGTGACCACGCCGGCGTCCCCGACATATTTTACGAATTGTTCATCGACAATCTCTACCTGGTGCTCCCTGGTAAACCAGTAACTTGCGTAAACGTACAGGCGTTCCGTGGTATTCCAGCCCAGGGTGCCGTACAAAAACCGTTTGTCAACTTCCACCACGTCGGCGCCTTCATCATAAAAAACCGAAATATATTCGCCCTCGAAAGAAAAATCCCCTAAGCGGTACAACAGGTCCGCGCCTAAGCGGATTCGCGGCAGCCCTTCGAATTTGGAAGGCGGTTCGTTCAGCCGTTCGGCCAGACCCTTGAAATAATTCACCTTTTCGTGGGTGGCGGATATACCGGCTTTTAATTCCCCGTAGCGCACCCCGATGCGGGTTCCCACCAGAAACGCGGTGGTGGTATCGACGCCGGTCGGCCGTTCATTACCGCTGTTTTGGTTGTCGAGCTGGCTGTTGATATTGGGGCTATTGCCGATGTACACCGCGTAATCCAATTTCGCTTTGGCGGAAGGGATGAAGCCGTACGCCTGCACAAAGGCCCTGGTGGGTAAATATTCTTCGATGGCAATGAATTCATTGAAAGAGGTCTCGTAAACCAGCGGTCGGACGATGTAGGGCAGCAAAGGGGTGCGGTTTTTGATTTCATTCAGGTGATTGAAAATGGGAATTTGCAAACCGACCTTCAGGTTGAACTGCCTGCTGGAGCGATACCGAACCCAGGCTTCTTCGATGTTGAAGGAACCCCAGCGCTTGCTGGAGGAAAAGTTGTTGAGGATTTCAAAATTAACGAAGGCGGTCCAATCTTTCAGCAAATCTTTTTGCAGCATCATATTCAACTGTTGCAGGGCGAAGGTGTTGAATTGCGGTTGATCGCTGGATTGCGTCCACTGCTGGAAAGAGTTTTGAAAGTATCCGAAGGTTTTGATGGGCGCTTCCTGTGATTGCGCGAAAACGCTTGAAGTCGCACCCCACCAAACTCCTAACCAAAAGAGCATTTTCACTCGCAGCATGTGCCGATTCTCCTTTTTAAAACAGTTGCCAGCCACCTTTGGGTTTTACTATACTGCAAACGGTTCAAAATTTATAGTTTCTCACAAAGACCCCCGCGAAGCAGCTCCTTCGGAGTAAGCCCGCAAAGTATTGAGAAATTCAGGCACTCCTTGGCGAAGATAGCGACTTTGCGAGAGAGAAAAAAGCTCAATTAAGGGCCATTTCCATTATATTCAATGTGCTCTCAAATTTACGATTCAAAGGTCAAATGTGCTAATGGTTCCTTTTTAAAGCCGGTATGACGAACATCCGTGTTCGTCGAATGGGCGACAAGCCCCAACGGGCAAGCAGGGGTATTTGCCGCCCAGTGCAAAAAACTTTTCTAGAGACCTACTTCCAATCCGGGAATGCGAAGTATTCCAATTTTGTTCTTCAAGGCTGTTTTAAAGCGGATGAATTTCGTCGCCGGGGATGATTTTTACTCTCGCCTTGCTCTGCCGCCCTCCGTGAAGTAAAATTTTGGCGGTTATGCGCGGTTTTGCCGCAAATGTTTAAGAACTGGCTTCATCCAAAAAGGAGAAGGAGAAAGAATGGGGCAGAAACCCTGGGGCGCCTTTCCCATGCCCGGCGAAGAACCGGTATGCTGGACCTTTGGCCCCTTACAGGTTTGGGGCAAGAGCACGGCTGATGAATTTTGGATCACGCAGCAATACCGGGAGACCGGGGAGGCGGCGGAGCAGGCCGCCCAACAGGATTTCCGCCCCGATTTGCCGGAAAAAGTGGAATGGCAACGCTGGACCTTGAAACAATCGTACCAGGAGGTCTTGATAAATCCAATTTTCCCGGATTTTCCGGTAGTAGTAAAACCGGAATATCCTTTCCGGGTAACCCCGGGCGTGCGCACGAAGATTTATGTCCGGGTTCCGGTGTGGGTCAAAATCTCCCTGGGAAAAACCTCCATAATCAAATTGCCCAGCGTGATCCTTTCCAAAACCTGGTTCGGGGAATTCACCGGGGGAGAGCTTTGCTACTGGATTTCCTCCGCGGCCCGGAAAAAAATCGAACCGGATCCCCGTCGCCCTTTTTTGAGCATTTGCCCGGTGCAGATCATCAATCACTCCCGGGATGAATTGCAGGTGGAAAAGATCTGCCTGCGGGTAAGCCAGCTGGGGCTTTACTTTGCCAAAGATCAACTATGGTCCAACGAAACCCGGGTACACTACCACGGGCAGGATGAAGGCAGCGAGATCGAAACCCTGCTCAAAGCACCGGCGGACGCCCGCAACGCCAAATTAATATCCTCCCCAATGGAGTATCCCCGGAAAGGTTTTACTGCGAAGACCTTTGCTTCTCTGAAGGATTTAACCGACCGGATTTTCTAAGGAAAAAGGAGCACGCCCATGGAAAGTATCAGCATTTTAGGATGGGAACTAAAAGAGTTTTTGTCCCCCGAACGCTTGATTCCGTTTGTGCGGGCAATTTTTCTGATTCTGGTTGGAATACCGCTGGTGTACCTGGTCAGCAAGGCCAGCCGCAAGTATCTTACCCGGCGTTTCAGCGCCCAGCAGGGGATGATTACCGGGAAAATGATCAAATACGGCGGGCTGGCGATCATCATTATCATGGTGCTGCGGGAATTGGGATTTGAATTGGCTCCCCTGTTAGGGGCCGCGGGCATCGTGGGGATTGCCATCGGCTTTGCCTCCCAGACCAGCGTTTCCAACGTGATCAGCGGCGTGTTTTTGATTATCGAGCAGCCCTTTGTGGTCGGCGACGTCATCCGGGTGGGAAGCATCACCGGCCAGGTGCTTTCTATCGACGTCCTCTCTATCAAGCTGCGCACTTTTGACAATCAGTTTGTGCGAATTCCCAACGAGACCATCTTGAAAAGCGAAGTGGTCAATATTACCCGCTTTCCCATTCGCCGGGCGGATTTAATGGTGTCGGTGGCCTATAAAGAAGACCTCGGGCAGGTGAAACAAATTCTCAAGGAAATTGCCCGGCAACACCCCCTCTGTCTTCAGGAGCCGGAACCGCTGATCATTTTCGAAGCCTTTGGCGCTTCTTCGATTGATCTAAAATTCGCGGTTTGGGCAACAAAGGAGGACTGGCTAAAGGTAAAAAATGAAATCCAGGAAGAGATCAAGCGGCGCTTCGATGCCGAGGGCATCGAAATCCCCTTCCCGCACCTCTCTATCTATGCCGGGGCGGATTCCAAACCCCTGGCGGTGGAGATTGTGGAGAAAAAGGGGGATTTGCCCAATAAGGGCTGAACGCCCCCAATCCACACCACAATCGGATTCATTCCCAACTGGCCGCGATCAGGCTTCCTCTCTCCTCGTCATTGCGGATTTTCAAATAGACGTCGATCTCCTGCTGCATCTCCTCCACGTGGGAAATGACGCCCACGATGCGCCGCTCCCGGCGCAGGGATTGCAGGGTGTCGAATACGATGCGCAGCGATTCCCGGTCGAGGGCGCCGAAGCCTTCATCTAAGAAAAAGAAATTTTGCCCCGCGGAGGAGAGCTGCTGAACGTTGTCCGCCAGCGCCAGGGCCAAACACAGCGCCGCCTGAAAGGTTTGTCCGCCGGAAAGGGTTTTGACGCTGCGCGCCTGCCCGCCGTTCAAGAAATCCCGCACCTGGAAGGCGTTGTCTTCGGTTACCTCCAGGCGCAGTTGCCGGCGGGTGAGCAGTTGAAAACGCTGGTTGGCGGCGTTGCAGAGGTTCTTCAAGAACACCGAGGAAACGAAGTTGACAAATCCGTTGCCACGGAACAGGCTGCCCAGGATGCCCAGGTTTTCCGTGCGTTTTTGCAATTCTGCGAGCTGCCGCTGCAATTCCGTTTTGCTGTGCAGCGCCTGCTTCAGCTTGCCGATCTCCGTTTCCATCCCCCCGATTTGCCGCTGGGCGAGGCTTGCCGCGCTTTTCAGGTCTTCGATCTCCTTCAGCAGCCGCCGGTAAGCCGCCTCGTCGTGCTGCCGGCCGGCGGTCTCCTGCTGCAATTGCCGCAATTGCGTTCCGGCGCCGTGCAGCCTGCGGAAGAATTCCTCGATCTCGAACTTCTCCGCCGCGGCGTCCGGGTTCAGCGCCATGATTTCCTGAACGGCGGCTAAATCCGGAAATTTTGATTGCTTTATTTTTCCCCGCAGCTCTTCATCCAGCAAAGCCTGCTGGAGGCGGTAGTTTTGCAGATTTTTTTCCAGCGCGTCGATCTGGCCGGCCAGGGTATCCAACTCTTTGCGCAAAGCGGCCAGCTTCGCCTCGCATTGTTGATAATCCGACTCGCTCTGCGTGTAGGCGCCGAGCAGTTGCTCCGCTTCTTCGGCCAACTCCGCCGGGGCGGTTTCCCGGTAGGCTTCCAAATTCAGAATCTGCAATTGCTCGAGCAACATTTGCCGGGCGGTTTCTTTGGCGGAATAGTGCCGTTCCGCGTCCAATAGTTGCTGCTGCCGGGTTTCCTTTTCCTGGCGCAGGGCTTCTAACTGCGCCGCCAGGCGGTTGCGCTCCTCCTCCAGGGCGGCGATTTCCTGCCCCGCCGCCTCCGCTTGCCGCAGGGCTTCTTCCAGCGCTTCGCGATCATCGGGGGAAAAATTTTCCCAGCGGAAGCTCCCGCGGTGCGCCTCTAATTTCCGGCGCTGCTCTTCCTGTGCTTTCCGGAAATCCTCCCAGGCCTGCTCCCGGGTGTTGTATTCTCCCTGCAATGCGCCTAAATTCTGGCGCAGCGCTCCGATGGTTTTCGCGTGAGTTTGCAGGGTTTCTTTTTTCTGCTGAAATTTTCGCAATTGGGCGGCTAAGTTGCGGGACTTGAATTTAGCGGGGTGCTCCCGGGAGCCGCAAACCGGGCAGGGCTCCCCCTCCCGAAGCTGCGCGGCGAGGGTTTCCATCCCGGCGCGGTGCTGCAGATGCTCGATGGCCTTTTCCTGTTCGCGGATTTCTTGTTCGATCTGCTGCTGCGCCCGGTCTAACATGGGTACCAGCGCGGGCGGGGGCAGGGCGCGCTCCATGGGGGTCAGCCATTCCGCACCCGCGGGGAGGGATTCCCGCAATTCCGGGGAATTTAGCAAAGCTTGCTTGCGCTTTTCGATCTCCTCGCGCTCCCGGCCAATCCGCTCCCCTTCCTGTTTCCGCGACTCCAATCCTTCCCGGAGGTAGGTTTCCATGCTGAACCAGTGCTGTATCTCTCCCAACGCCTGCCGGTCGGGCAGTTCCTTCCGCCGCTTTTGCAGGAGCCGGCTCAAACGTTCGGTTTCCTCTTTCAACGTTTCGATGCGGCGCTGAATTTCCGCCCCGCTCTGCTTTTCGCTTTCCAGCCGGGCGGATAATACAGAAATCTCCCCTTCCAGATCCCGGATTTGGAGGACCCGGGAAAGCTCTGCCGCCTTTTGTTTCAAGGTTTCCCGCTCCCGGTAGGCGCTTTTGAGGGTTTTAAAACGCTCTTCTTCCCCCGCAAGCCGGGTTTGCAGCCCGGCCCGGGCGGTAGATTTCTCCTGCACTTCCGCCTCCACCTCTTTGATCCGCCGGGCGGTTTCCTCAGCGCGTTCGAGCAGCCCTTTGAACTCCGCGCGGCATTGCAGGTAATCCGTTAGGCGGGCTTCCCGGCGGCGAAAATCTTCCTCCTGCAAAGCCAGATTTTTTAGTTCCGCTTGCAGCTGCTCGATCTTTTGAAACTGCTCTTTGAGAGTGTGCAGGGCTTTCTCTTCTTTCTCTTTCTGGCGCAGATTCTTTTCTTCCTGTTTCAGGCCCCGGCGCAGCTTTTTCAAGGCGGATTCTTTTTCGGCAAGCAGCTCCGCGCTGGCGAACTCCACTTCCAAAAGCTGGCCGGAAAGGCGCTGGATGTTGGCGTCGTTTTTCTCCTGCAAATGTTTGGTTTGTTGCTGCAAATCGAACCGCTCCAACTGGAACAGTTCTTTCATCATTTGGGTGCGGTGGGCGGCGGTAAGCTGCAAAAATTCCTGGAATTTACCCTGGGGAATGATCACGGTGCGGCGAAAATTCTCGTAGCTCAGCCCGATGATCTCTTCCATGGGCGTCTCCACCGGCTGCCACTCCCCGGCCACTTTTTTGAACAGCCGCCGGGAATACTGGCCGACGCTGGAAAAATTCTTGCGATGGCGTTTTCCCTGCACCTCCGCCAGGTATTCTTCCTGAAAATCTTTCCCCGCCATGAATATGAACCGGATCAGCAGCTCGCCGGATTTCAGGTTCATCAGGTTGTAGCTGCGATTATCCCTTTCGCTCAAGCGCTCGCTCTGGTTGTAGAGCGCCAGGGTGATCGCCTCCAGGATAGTGGATTTACCGCAGCCCACCGGCCCGAAAATGCCGAACAAGCGCCCTTCCGCCAGGCGGGTGAAGTCGATGGTTTGCTCTTTCTGGTAAGAGTAGATGCCTTTGAGGGTGAGTTGTATCGGGATCATGGATTTGGCGATTTCGTGCGCGCCCCTTCGGGGATTGGATGATTGCTACTCGTTCACATCCCGACGCGTCGGAATGTGAACGCCGCTTATGATTTTCTGCTTCGAGTAATAACATTACGCGATGCGGAGCATCGCGCAGCGCGTTCCAACGGAGACCGTTGGAACGAGAACGTTCTGCGTAACATCAGTTATTCATTCTCCTCCGCCAGAACCTCCCGGAATACCTGCAAAATCTCCTCATTAGGCGGCTGGCCGTGCTTGTGGCGGAAATAATCGCTGAACAGTTCTTCGATGCGTTTATCGAGATCGATCTCCGGTTTGGGAACCGTTTCCGCGATTTCCGCGGATTTTACCAGCGGGATGATCGCCACGATGCCCTCGTACGCCTCGTTCAGTTTCCGGCGCTCTTCGGCGGTCAGGAAGGTGTCGGTTTGCAGGGTGATTTCCACCAGCGCGGCGGGATTTTCCCGCAGCCAGGCTATTGCAGCATCCACGGAATCGAACGAACCGCGCAGCAGGCGCTTGCCCGACGTCAGCCGTACCGGGCGGCATTTCACCGCCCGCCCTGCTTCCGCTTCCACGATGACCACAAATTTATCCTGCTCCGCCTCACTCATGCTGTAGGCCAGCGGGCTGCTGCAATAAAACATCGGGCAGGGTTCCTCGCTGACCTGCTGCTTGCGGTGCAAATGCCCCAACGCCACGTACTGGATTTGCGGCGGCACGTTTTCCGCATAAATCGCCTGCGCCCCGCCCACGTGCAGGATCGGCTTTTCGTCCTCCGGCTCCTCGGAAACCGCTTCCCCCTGCCTCATCATAAACAGGTGGGCGAGGAGGATATTCACGCCCTCCTCATCGCAGTACCGGTCTGCCAGGGTTTGCCAGCGCTGCTGCAACAGGCTGCGCAGTTCTGTTTCGGGGTTTTCTCCGAAGCCCAGGCAGGTTTTCAGGCGGTTTTCGTTGGCGTAGGGGGTGAGCAAGACCCGCAGCAGGGTGGGGGAGGAGGGCAGTTTGAGCTCCAGGAAGCCGGGTTCGGAGCGGGTTACCGCCAGGCCGGTTTCGAGCGAAAACGGCGCGACCAAGCTATCGGGATACCCGGCCAGCACGATCCCGCACTCCCGCGCCAGGGGGTCCGGCGCTTCGATGCGCTCCGGCGAATCATGATTCCCGGCAATGGCGATTACCGCACGGTTTCCGTTACCGGAAAGGCGTTTGAGGATTTTGTAAAACAGCTCCGCCGCCTCCGCCGGGGGGTTGAAGGCGTCGAACAAGTCCCCCGCCACCAGCACGGCATCCACTTTCTCTTGCTCGGCGATCTCGCAGATTTCCTGTAACACCGCTTTCTGCTCTTCTAAGCGGGGAAAGCGTTCTAAGCGCTTGCCTAAGTGCCAGTCCGCGGTGTGGAGGATTTTCATAGGCTTCGATTTCATGAAGACAAAAATAACCATTCCGCGATTCGTAAAAAAGCAAAATGATTCAGGACAAGTCCATCAAAAATCACAGATAAGGAAAGTAAGAAGGAAAAAGGAGCATACCATAACGATCGAGATAGGAAGACAAAAATTTTATTTGCAATGGATGCCATTGCACGCTACCTTAACCCATGATCAGAAGCTTTAAACAATCATAGCTCGAAGAATTTTGGGACACCGGAAAGCATCCCCGGGTTCCTCCTTTTTTACAGAATAGATTGCTTCGGAAGCTGGCGATGCTGGAAAATGCAAAAGGGTTGAAAGATTTGAGCGCTTCTCCTTCAAATCACTTACATACCCTTCACGGGGATAGAAAAGGCCAATGTGCAATTCTAACCCGTCAAAAAAACTTGAAAAGGTATTAGAAAGGATGATCTTTTATGTTACCGAAAAATAGACGCCCCGTCCACCCTGGTGAAATTCTGAAGTATGAATTTTTAGAGCCATTGAACATTACCCAACAGCAGCTTGCCGATGCTATCGGGGTAACCCGGGTACGGATCAATGAAATTGTTCTTGGTAAACGGGGAATTACACCGGATACTGCTTTTCGGCTGGCCAGGTTTTTCAATACCACCGCGGACTTTTGGATTGAGATGCAGGTGGATGTGGACATGTGGGACACCCATCAACGCCACAAAGATGAATATGCACAAATTGATTCTATCGTAACCGAGTAGAATTTATATTCCCCTGAGAGCAACATTTCGGATTGGATGATGAAATTACCCCACTTAGTCGTCAGCGACCGCGACGGGAATATATTCGAGATTCCCGAATTATACCTGGCGGGGATGAGCCTGAACGCGCCCGCGCTGCCCCGGGAGCAGGAATTGATCCCCCTGCCCTACGGCAGCGATTTGTATCTCCTGCCCGAAAGAACCGCTATCGGCTACGATCCCCGGCGAAAAGAATTCGTGGAAGTGAAGGAGTACCACGGGGAGCCGGTCTTTGCCGCGGCGGCCTTTATGGCCCCGGCCTACGTACAGGTGTACCGCAGCGCCTTCGCTACCCCGGCGGGCGCGCCGCGCCTCTCTCTCTACAGCTACACCGCGGTCGGCTGGAAAAACGGGCAGTTTTACGCCGCCGGAAAACGCATCGACCCGGACCTGCGCCAGGATTTGAGCACCTTCAACTTGAATTTGGTGGAACGGGAAGCTGACGGAATGCTGAAGCGCTATCCCCAAAACCGTCTGGTCGGCCACCTGATCCGCAATTGCGTATTCCGCTACGGCTGTCCGGCGGCGCGGAATTTTGCCCTGGGGCGCTGGGAGTGTCCCATCCCCACCAGCCCCGGCTGCAACGCTGCCTGCGTGGGCTGCATTTCCGAGCAGCCCGCGGAAACCGGGGTGCGCTCTACCCAGGATCGCCTGGATTTTATGCCTTCGGTGGAAGAAATCGTGGAATTTACCGTCCCGCATCTGAAAAATGCGCCTCGCGCGGTGGTTAGCTTCGGGCAGGGCTGCGAAGGGGAGCCGCTGTTAGCCGGGCCGGTTATCAAAGAAGCGATCAAAGAGATTCGCCGCCGCACCGACCGGGGAATCATCAACCTCAACACCAACGCCAGCCGCCCGGCGGTGGTGGAGGAGCTTTGCAAAGCCGGGTTGGACAGCATCCGGGTGAGCCTGAATTCTGCGCAAAAAGGGTATTACGAAGCCTATTACCGCCCCCGCCATTACACTTTTGAAGACGTGGTGGAATCGCTGCGGATCATGCGCCGATATAACCGCTGGGCGTCAATCAA
Source organism: uncultured Calditrichaceae bacterium (assembly GCA_964522165.1). Lineage (GTDB taxonomy): Bacteria > Calditrichota > Calditrichia > RBG-13-44-9 > J075 > JABWBP01. Next base: position 9,915 of record CAZFVV010000061.1, on the reverse strand, counting down.
TTACTTCGTTTTCCCGGGGTTTACCGATCACCCGGAAGAAGTGAGCGCCTTAGAGAGCCTGATTGGGGAAGTGAAGCTCAACATGATCCAGGCGCGCAATCTGAACATCGACCCGGAATGGTACATCGAGGAGCTGCATTTGGGCGAACTCGCCGCCGCCAACGGAAATCCCGCTGCCAAACCGATTGGAATTTTGAACTGGATCAAGCGTATCCGCCCAAAATTCCCCTGGATCAAGTGGGGGTATTTCAACCCGCCTCGGGAGGAGATGCGGGCGGAGCACTATCGATATGCAGGTGCCTGAAGAAGGGGGAAATTTACCAAAACCTGGGTTTGAACCCTTTGCTGTTCTTAACTTCCATGATCTGGTCGCCGACCCCTAATACGATCAATCCTTTTTTCTCGGCATATTTCAACTGAGCATCCTGTATGTTCAAAGCTGCCAGCATACCGATGATTTTTCGTTCTCCGTACTCCGGAAAAAATTCCCTGAATTGCCGGATTTCTTCGATAAATTCATCAACATACTGGTTCCGCAAGGTCGTTTTAGTGCTGTTCAGGAAAAGATATTCCCCGGCCAGGGCAATGGCATCGTATTCTTTTTCGCGCTCGTCGGGCAGGCGTCGCTGCACGTGAATCATCTGCTGCTCGACTCTCAAGTTAAAAATCTCACCGATAACGCGTTTCAGACTGGGCTGCACCAGGTCTTCGGTCATCGTGCCCATTTTGTTGGCCAACTCGCCCCATTTACGATTCATTTGCCGGTTATCGGCGCGCATTTCATCTTTGAATAAGAGCATTTCGTCTTTGAATGCGCGCATTTCGTCTTTGAATGAATGCATCTCCACTTTGAAACCACTCATTTCTCTTTTGAATTCTTGCATTTCCCGTTTCAGGGCTTCGGTGTCGCGCTCCATTCGTAATAATGCTGCACCGGTTTGAGCCACAAACTGCCCAAAGATTGTTTCCAGACGATCTACCCGTTCTTCCAAATTAACCGCCATGAAGAACTCCCTTATTAGATGGATACACTCAAACGCAATATAATATTGCGATTTTCTTCAGGCAATTCACACTTGTTTTTTCCGGGTGGGTTGAACAACAACGGTCGGTTCATCGGAATTCGGCATCTCGAAGCGACCATGAAATGGTGAGATCTCAACTTCGTGGGTGTTATTGATGATTAATTAATAGTTACCGGCTTCATCCATAACCACTCAAAGCTTACCCAATATATCTTTCTGCTAAAAAATTTTCGCAAGGCCAAAAAAGTTTAACAAATATAGGGAATAAGGTTGATTCACGCATACTTGCTTAGTATTTCCGCCGCCAATTGCCGGAAATCCTCCGCCCCGCGACTGTCCGGTTTGTAATCGAAAATGGTCTTGCCGAACGCAGGGGCTTCTGCCAGGGATACGTTGACCCGAATGATGCTGCTGCTCAGGGTTCCGTTGAAAGAGGATTTCAGGCGGTTGATAATAATGCCGGAGATTTTATTCCGGGCGTCGTGCATCACCGGGATGACCGCCGCGGCCTTGACCCGGGGATTATTGAATCGCCGGATTTTGCTGATCAGCGAAAAGGTTTTTTTGATGGATTCGAAGCCCAGGTAGTGGCACTGCACCGGGATGAGCACGTTTTCCGCAAACGTAAGCGCATTCACGGTGAGAAACCCCCCCGCCGGGGGGCAGTCGATCAAAATATAGTCATACCGGTCTTTTTTTTCTTCCAGGGCGTTTCGCAGCAAATTGCAAAAGTAAGAATCTTTGGCTTTGACGAACAGGTTGGAGAGCGATAATTCCAGTTTCTTGAGTTTCTTTCCGGCGGGAAGAACGTGCAGGTTTTCGTTATAAAGGTGCAGCACCTCTTCGAATTTCAGATCCTTTTCTAACAGAAATTCCACCCCCTTGATGCGGAAGGCGTCGATCCCTAAACTCTGGGTAAGATCATGCTGGGGATCGAGATCGATCAAGAGCACCTTCTTTCCGGCCGCGCCCAGGGCAGCGCCTAAGTTCAAGGTCACGGTAGTTTTTCCCACTCCCCCTTTCAGGCTTAATACCGCAAAAGCTTTCATGGGCACTCTCTGTAGTGAAGGATTGGATTGTTGGATGAATGGATCGTTGAGCATATCATGCTGCAACCCTCCATTGTGCAAATGTTCCATTGCCTTCGCACTTCAATAATCCATCAATCCATTACCCCGGCGATCCGTTATTCCAATTATCTATTGATCCATTTTCCCAATGTTCCATCATTTCAATAGGCAATTATGTCTAATTTACTGCCGGGCAATCGGCAACATCTCACATTTTAGGGAATGGTTTTTTTAGGCGCAGGGGGGCGGGATGGCTGACGGAAACTTCCCGATTAAGAATGGAGACTATCGAGTCGGAGTGGGGATATCTACG
>CAZFVV010000061.1:0-7407 GCA_964522165.1 uncultured Calditrichaceae bacterium | reverse complement strand
CGGAAACTTCCCGATTAAGAATGGAGACTATCGAGTCGGAGTGGGGATATCTACGGCGTGGGTTCTGATAAAGGTTTGGGGGTAAGACCAACGGTTTCTTTGAAGCCGGGAAGCGGGGCAGTTCTCCACCCCGGTTGCCCCGCTCTTGCGAGGCGGGGCAACCGGGAGGTATTGCAAAGCAAGCGCCAACCGGTGAAAACCATCGTCTGGGCGCAACCGGCCTTCAAAACTTAATCCAGCAAATGCACTACCAGCCCGCTCTTTAATTTGGGTTCGAACCAGGTAGATTTGGGCGGCATAATTTTCCCGGCGTCGGCGATGGCCATCAAATCCTCGATGGAAGTGGCATAGAAAGCAAACGCCACCGCCCAATCCCCGCTTTTGACCCGTTTTTCCAATTCTTTCAACCCCCGGATGCCTCCGATAAAATCAATCCGCTTATCTTTTCGCGGGTCCTGGATTCCTAAGATGGGGGAGAGCAGGTTTTCCTGCAACAGGCTTACATCCAAACGTTTGACCGGGTCTTTCTCATCGAAACTGCCCGGTTTCGCAATTAGCTGATACCAATACCCCTTTAGATACATCCCGAATTCATGCGCTCTAAGGGGTTTATAGGGCTGGTTGTCCTCCACCCGGGTGAGGGAGAACTTCTCGGAGATTTTTTTGAGAAAAGCATCCGGGCTGAGACCGTTCAGGTCTTTGACGACCCGGTTATAGTCAAGGATTTGCATCTGGTTATGGGGAAAGATGACGCTCAGGAAATAATTATATTCCTCTTCCCCGGTGTGGTGGGCGTTGCCGGCCTGGCGTCTTTGTTTGACCCGGGTGGCGGCGGCGGAGCGGTGATGCCCGTCGGCCACGTACAGCGCCGGCACCTTGCCGAAGGCATCTTGAAAAGCGGCGATGGTTTTTTCACTCTCGATAACCCACAAAATATGGCGAACCCCGTCCGGGCTGATAAAATCATACTCCGGCCCCGACTGCATCACCGTTTCTACCATGCGGTCGATCTCCGGAACCGCCCGGTAGGTCAGGAATACCGGCCCCACCTGGGCGTTGAGATAATCCATGTGGTTCACCCGGTCATCCTCTTTGTCCTGGCGGGTTAGCTCATGTTTTTTGATGAGGTCTTTTTCATATTCGTCCACCGAGGCGCAGGCCATCAGCCCTACCTGCCGATGGTTTCCCATCACCTGCTTATAAATATAAAAGCGGGGAGCTTCATCCTGCATCATAATCCCCTGATTGATGAATTTGTGGAGGTTGTCGGCCCCTTTTTGATAAACCCGCTTGTCGTAGGGATCTATTTTCGGGTCCAGATCGATTTCCGGTTTGTTAACGTGCAAGAAGCTATAGGGATTACCTTTGGCCATTTCTCGCGCTTCATCGCTACTGAGAACGTCATAAGGGGGAGCGGCCACTTTATCGGCCAGCTCTTTTTGGGGACGCAAGCCCCGGAAGGGTCGCACTTTAGCCATAATCTTCTCCTGTCATATAAAGGTAGTTGGGTGTTCAAGTGTTATAGTGTTCGGGTGTTGTAGTTTCGGGTTTTGAGGTACTGGCCGTCCCGTTGCCGCAATCAATATACCAAATGTAGCTAAAACAAAAAAGCGCCCATGTGTGAAAGGCGCTTTTTTGAACCTGAAACCGTGAAATTAACCCCGGAAGAAGCGATACCGGTTATCCTCGATTTTTGCTTGTTCTTTCAATTTTTCGTACCACTGGGTAAAAACGGTGCGGGATTTTTGCTGCAACAACCGGTTCCGGATCGTTTCCCGCTGGCTGGAGAAGGCTTCCTCATCAAACTGGTTGCGGTCTTTGACCCGGATGAAATAACACCCGCGTTCGGTTTCCAGCACGCCGGAGGGTTGATTGAGGGGAAGGTTGAAGGCGCTGGCGGTAATCGCCGGGGCCCGCCCGATCCGGGGAACGAAAATATTCATTCCGAAATAATCCGTGGTATCGGCCTGGAGAATGCGCTCCGGGTCGGATTGGGCAATTGCCCGGAAATCTTCCCCGGCTTTCACCCGCCCGGCAAATTTTTCCGCGTACTCGCGGGCCATCGCTTTCCGTTTTTCCAGGTCGATGCGGTTTTGGCAAATCTCTTTCACTTCTTCAAAGGGTTTGTAACCTTCCGGTTTGATGCCGGCGACCTGGAAAATATAGTATCCCTGGGGGGTGTAATAAACATCGGAGACCGCGTCTTTTTCGGAGCCGAATGCCCACATCAAGGCGCTTTCGATTTTGCCGATCCCGGGAATCTGCCCGATTTTGTTATTGGCGAATTCCGTGGTTTGCTTGATTTCCACGCCCATCTGGTCCGCGGCAACGGAAAACCCTTCATCCTGGGCAGTCTCGGCAAAAAGCCCGGAGCGGCGCTGCGCCTCGTCGAGGGTGTTGGCGCTGGCCTCGAATTTCAGCAAAATATGTGAGGCGCGGACTTTTTCGACGCCGTCCTCGGTTTTTTTATCCACTACTTTGATAACGTGCAAGCCGAAATTGGTTTTTACCGGCCCTACAATCTCGCCCGGTTGGGCTGCAAAGGCCGCTTCGGAAAATTCCCCCACCATGTCTTTACGCTCGAAATAGCCCAGGTCGCCGTGATTGCTCGCCGCGGAGGGATCTTCCGATTCCGTATCGGCCAGGGCGTTAAAGTCTTTCCCGGCCAGCGCCTGCGCTTTGATCTCCTCCGCCCGGTGATAAATTTTTGCAGAGTCGGCTGCGGTCGGGATGATCGAGAAATACACATAATTTAACTGGCGCATTTCCAGATTCTTGAAATCCTCTTTGTTCTTTTCGTAATACTTGCGAATCTCTTCCTCCCCGGTCTCCGGCTTCCGGTCGGCAAACGCGGTGAGCGGGACGGTCAAATACTCGATTTTGGCCTTGAGATTCTGCTGTTTGAATTCATCGCGGATTTCCTGCTCGGTAACGAACAGGGAAGTATAGATCAGGCTTTGCAATTTTACGTAGGGCAGCTCCTCCCGGGCCTGGGCTTCCATGGTCAGCAAGATCGGGCGGTTGGCCTCGTCCGCCAACGCTTCATCCACTTTTTTGGGATCGAATTTCCCGTCGCTCTGGAAATTAGGGTTATCCTGGTATTGCTGGTACAGGCCGTTGCGCACGTAATTGGCCACGTCTTCGCTGGTCACCTGGATATTCAATTTCTCGATCTCTTCTTTCAGCAGAATCCGCTGCACCAACTGCTCCCAAACCTGGTTTCGCAGGCTGTTGAGCTGCTCCTCGGTGAGGTTTTTGCCGCTGCGTTGTTCTTCGCTGAAGCGGGCGTTGCGCAACGCCTGGTTGAACAATTCCAGGTCGATTTCCTCCCCGTTTACTTTCCCCACCACGAATTGCCGGCGCTGGCTCCAACCGGAATAATCCGCTCCCCATTCCACCACCATCAGGGCAACGAAAGCGACGATCAGAAAGTAGAGAACCCCTTTCGTGTACTCACGCATTTTTCCCATCATAATTGAAAATCTCCTGAAAAACTGTGAAACTTCGATGATCTTACTTAAACGAGCGGCAAATTTATATGACTGCGGCGGGAAAATCAAACGAAAAGAATTCCCGGAAAAACCGGCCGGGCTTTATATCCTGCAACGATGCACGCATCCGGGCGCCCTGCTGCCGGCATCTTAGCGTTTATTTCCTCTTTGTGGCGCGGGGTAAGTGTGCGCTTTTGATGATGCCTGCCCGGCTTGCTCCCCCGGAGCCCCCCGGGGCGTGAAGTATATTACCTCAAATACCGCAACGCCGCATCATACCCCCGCGGCCTTCATCAGATACCGAAAGTTTTTTCATCGAAAAAAACTTGTTTTTGGTTTTGCAAATCGCCCCGGAATGAATTATGTTTTCCCCTTCAATCCGCAATGAAAGCGCGAGGAATCGCCTGCCTGGCAACGGCGATTTACTTCTCCATGCAGTCCTTTTTTATTGAAAGCAGTTTTCCGTTCTCCTTCAAATAATGCGCTTAATTCGGCAGGGTCTGTCCCTCCATCGCATATCATGTTCTATTCCAACCCAAAGGAGTTTCTATGGTAAAATTTTTTCGATCTATTTTATTGATCGCGCTGTTATCGGCGACGGCTTTTTCCCAGGATAAAATTGCCCCGCCGCTGCTGGACGCCATCGACGAGGCGATCCGCACGAACGGCACGGTTCACGCGCTGATCATGTTAAGCGACGCGGTCGATATTCAAACCCTGGATCGCCAGCTCTATCAGCAAAAAGTAAACGTGCAGGATCGCGCCTATATTGTCATTACCACCTTGCAGCAGAAGGCGCTGGAAACCCAGGGTCCCCTGCTTTCCTACCTGGCCTCTCTGCCCTCCACCGAGGTGGTGAAGTACCAGAGTTTCTGGGTGGCCAATATGATCGCCGTGCAAGCCACCCCGGCGGTGATCATGGAATTGAGCGCCCGCGCCGAGGTGGATTACCTGCAAATCGACGGTATTCTCGAACGGGATGAGCCGGTCAATTCCGCCCCGGCGGAAATGACGCCCAACGGCTCCGAACCGGGTTTGCGGGCCATCAATGCCCATAAAATGTGGCAGGCCGGTTACACCGGCGCGGGAACCATCGTCATGGGCATCGACACCGGCGTCGATGGGAACCACCCCGCCCTCAATTACAAATGGCGGGGAACCCACGTACCCGCCTCCCAGGCCTGGTTCGATCCCAATACCGGCACCAATTTTCCCAATGACTGCGACGGGCACGGAACCCATACCATCGGCACCATGAACGGGCTGCAAACCAGCACCAGCGATACCGTGGGGGTGGCCCCGGGGGCGGAGTGGATTGCCGCCAAGACCCTCTGCGCCGGCACCCATACTTCCGCTTCCATCGCCGCCTTCCAGTGGGCCATGGACCCGGACGGCAACCCCGGCACCACCGATGATATGCCGGTAGGTATCGGCAATTCCTGGTACGATCCCAACATTCCCTCCGCCAGCCAGTGCAACCCGGCCCAGAACCCCTATATCAACGTGCTCACCGCCGTGGAAGCCGCCGGGATTGCGGTGGTATTTTCCGCCGGAAACAGCGGGCCGGGCGCTTCGTCGATTACTTCTCCCAAAAATGTGAATATCGATGAAGTGCATTTCTGGGCTACCGGGGCGGTGGACGGCAATAACCCCGCTTACCCCATTGCCAGCTTTAGCAGCCGCGGGCCGGTGGTGGCGGCGTGTTCTACCGGGGTCCCTTCCCTGGACATCAAGCCGGAAGCCTCCGCGCCGGGCGTGAACGTGCGCTCCTCTTACGCCGGCGGGGGGTATCAATTTTTAGACGGAACCTCCATGGCCTGCCCCCACGTGGTGGGCGCCCTGGCGCTTTTGAAAGAAGCCCATCCCGGCAAAACCGGCCATGAGCTGAAGATGGCGCTGTATCAAACCGCGGTGGATTTGGGCGCCGCGGGCGAAGACAATACCTACGGAATGGGAATCATCGACGTGTGGGCGGCGCATGAATCCTTAGCGGATCCCAACGATCCCAACGATCCGGAAAACGTGACCGCCTACAGCGATTATACCACTCCCAGCTCCGTTCTGCTGAACTGGACCGACCCGACCACCTACGTGAACGGCGACCCCCTGACCAACTTCAGCATCGAAATCTTCCGCGACGGCGCCCTGGCTGCTTCCGTGGCCAGCGGGTTGGAAACCTATACCGACATGGGCCTGAATGACGGCCAATTTTATCAATATACCGTCTATGCGAAGGATAATAACGATAGTTTGAGCGGCGGCGTGGACGTCTCCGCCTATGCCGGCGGCTCGCCGGTTCCCGCCCCGCCGACCGGCCTGGCGGCAACCACCACGACCACGGATGCCACCCTCACCTGGTCCGATCCCACCACCCAATCCGACGGCACTCCGCTGGATGACCTCGACCATATCAATATTTACCGTGACGGCGTTCTAATTGGCAACGTCGCCCCGGGCGTCGAGACCTACACCGACACCCCGCCGCCGGGATTTTTCTATAACTACACGGTGACGGCGGTGGATAACGAAACGCCTCCCAACGAAAGCGCTCCCAGCAACGCCGCGGGAGGTTTTGTGGGCAGCGCTCCCAGTTACTTAGTATGGGTGGGGCCGGACGCCGCCGGCGCCAGCGCATCCAGCGGCGACAGTCTCTTTGAAGCCCTGGTCGCCAACGGCCAGAGCGCCCTTTTGACCAACAACCTGTTCGAATTCGGCACGGATTTGAGCATCTACGACGGCATTTTTGTGGTGCTGGGAATCTATTCCAACAACCACATAATCGGCTCCGGGGACCCGGAAGGCCCGGCCCTGAACGCCTACGTGCAGGGCGGGGGAAGAATATTCCTGGAAGGGGGCGACTGCTTCAACTACGACCCCGAGACCGGCGGGTATAACATTCGTCCCTGGTTCGCCCTGAACGACGGGCCGGACGGCAGCGGAGATGTTTCCGGGGTAACCGGTTTGAACGATCTATCGGCCTTCTCTTTCACCTACAACGGCGAAAACAATTGGATGGATGAACTCCAGGTTGCCGGTTCCACTCCCATCTGGAAAAACAGCGCCAATGCGGACATCAGCGGAGTGTTCAACGTGGGCGCCGGCGGAGTCGGCCTGGGAAGGGCGATTGGAGTGGTTCCCTCCTTCGGCGGATTCGTGGACAGTCCCGAACCGTTAAGCCCGCGCCGGCGGACGATGGAGAACTATCTTCCCCAGACTCCCCTGGCGACCGAAACCATCAAGCCCCGGCCGCAGCGGGGAGAACGCCGGCCGTTTGTGAAGAAAGCGGCCTGGTACCCGGAACGGAAAGGGGAGATCAACCGCAATGAGTTGTACCGCATTACCCCTAACGGTATCGAGATGCTGGCCAATACCAAAGAAGATTTAATGGCGGCCTACCTGGAACTGTTCGGAGTTGGCGGCGGCACCGATCCGGAAATTACCGTGCAGCCGTCGGCGCTCGCGGATACCCTGTTGACCGGATCGAACGCCACCCATCTCCTTTCCATCAGCAACTCCGGGGGCAGCTTAGCCGGGGATCTGGTATGGAATATCAACGAAAACCCCGCGGTAACCTGGCTGGAAGTAACCCCCGCCGCGGGCACTACCACCGCCAATCAGACCGATGAGATCTCCGTGCAGTTCAATGCCGGCGGCCTCTCGGCGGGTAATTATTCCACCACGCTGGAGATCGCCAGCAACGCAGTGAATAATCCGCTGGTAACGGTGCCGGTGAACCTGCTGGTCAGCGACGCGCCGGTAATGGTGGTAACCCCGGAAACCCTGGATGTAACCCTTCCCCCCGGCCAGACTGCTGCCGGAACCTTCAACATTGCCAACCCCGGCGCTGGCCCGCTGGAATTCGCCATCACCATCGAAGGGGTAGCGGCGGCGAATGCCAAGGTTGACATCATTCGCG
>CAZFVV010000060.1:0-31042 GCA_964522165.1 uncultured Calditrichaceae bacterium | reverse complement strand
CGGGGGTTTTAACCCCCAATCCTGGCCGCAAATCCCTTAGGTTTACGCCTATGCGCTTTCGAGGGAATGACAAAACAGGTAGGCGAGGAGCATAGCAGCATTACCTGTTTAGGACTACCGAAAATTAATATTGTCGGGCTATTCAAACATGTTTTAGACAGGATGAACCGGATTAAATCCTGTATATCCTGTTATCCTGTCTAACGAAATAGCCGGAATAGTTACCGCAAACGTTTGCAATTCATCAAAAGACAAAGGAGTCACGACTGATGGCTGCCTGGTTTGGTTCAAAAAAAGAACAAAAGAATCCCGATCCGGCCAATTCCCCCGCGCCGGGGGGCGCAAGCGACCCCAGCGCTGAAAACGGGGAAGGCCAATCCTCGATTACCATTACCGAAGTTGCGCGTCAGAAATTAATGGAATTGATCCGCGGCGCGGAATCCCCGGTGCTGGGCATCCGCTTGTTGGTGGAGGCGACCTCTCCCATGAATCCCCAATACAGCCTGGCGTTTGTGCAGCAGGGTGAAGAATTCGAGGACGATACTGTGATCGATTTCCAGGATTTCAAAGTCTATATCGATCCGGACAGCTTAGGCTTCGCGGAAAACATCAAACTGGATTTTATTTCCACCGGAATGGGCGGGGGCGGTTTCCGAATCGATAAAATTCTTCCCAGGGCAAAGTTAGAGGGGCCGGTGGCGGAAAAAGTGCAGCGGGTGATCGACGAGCAGATCAATCCCGCCCTGGCGCTGCACGGCGGCTACGTGCAGCTCATCGACGTGCAGGGCGACACGGTTTACATCGAGTTAGGCGGCGGCTGCCGGGGCTGCGGCATGGTGGACGTTACCCTGAAACAGGGCATCGAAGTGATGATCAAACAGAACGTTCCGGAAGTGCGCGAAATTTTGGACTCCACCGACCACGCCAGCGGGAAGAATCCCTACTACCAGCCTTCCAAATAAGCAGTGCCTGGGTGTTTTAGTGTTAGAGTGTTTTAGTGTTTTGTCTTCCAGCTTCCCGCTTTTTTCTTCACTATCACGCACTAAAATACTTGTGCCGAAGGCATCCCTTCGGGAAGCGCCAAAACACTTGAACGCTAAAACACCCAAACCCCCTGAGCTATAATTTCCAAGCGAAACGCAACAACCGAAAGGATGGTTATGAAACGATTAATCGTGACGCTTGTTTTGTTTGGTATGATAAACCTGGTCGTTGCCCAGGATGACGCCAGCGCCTATAAAGCAGCGCGGGGAATAGAAAACCTCTCCGAACGCATTCAGGCGCTGGAGGCGTTCGTCAATGACTATTCCGAAAGCAATTATAAAGGCGACGCATATAACGCCCTGTTCCAGGCTTACCTGCAAACAGGCGAGGGGGATAAGGCCGTAGAGGCGGCGGAAAATTACCTGGCCACCATGCCGGCGGAGCGGCGCGGCTCCGCCTACAACGGGCTGGCCTGGCGGTTGGCGGAAAAGAAGACCGGCCTGGAAACCGCCGCCCGCTATGCAAAGCTGGCGGAAGAGTGGGGGCGCTCGCTCAACAATCCCCGCCAACTGCGCAATATCCTGGATACCCGCGCCTACGTTCACTACCAAATGGGGGATTACTCCACCGCCGAAGCGCTGCAGCGGGAAGCGGCGGTCGGCAATGAAGAAGACCCCGAATTTATCGGGCGGCTGGCATTGTATGAAGAAGCGGTAGGGAAACGGGCGGAGGCGCTTCGCACGGTTGCCCGAACCCTTCTCTTTGGCGGGGGGGATGAATACCTGGAGCATTTCAACGCCTGGCTGGAAAAAGAAGCCCCCGATGCCGACCGGCGCCAGGCCCTGAAAGAGCAAATTATAAACGAGACCGTGCAAACATATATAAATGAAGGAGAGGTAGGGTCGGAAATGCAGAGGCGCAGCATCGCCGCGGGTTTGATGGCCCGCGCCGGGGTCGATCTTCCCCGCGCCCGGCAATGGGCGGAGGCGGCTGCTGCTTCTATCAATAACCAAACAGACGTAAACGATGAGATCGACTATCGTTCCCGGCTGGCGGCGGTCTATTTTGCGCAAAGCGAATATTCCAAAGCCCTGGAAGCCGTTGCGCCGGTGCGGGAGGTTGCCAGCCCCTGGGACGGGGATTTTTGGTACATGGTGGGCCAGACCTACGAGAAATCCGGTGAAGATGGCAAGGCGTTGGAGGCTTATCTCCAGGGATTGACGGTGCTTCAGCCGGAGAAGCTGATGGCCGCCGCGGGCGTTCTGTATGAAAAAATGTACGGCAGCAGGGATGGTTTACCGCAACGGATCGAAGAAGCCCAGCAGGAACTGCTGAATTTCGATCCCGGGCAATACCGGGGGCCCCTGAGTGCGGCCGGCCCGGCGGTTTTGGCGGAACTCTTCACCGGGGCGGAGTGCAATCCCTGCGTCGGCTCTGATTACGCCTTCGACGCCCTGGCGAAGTACTATCCCCGTTCCATACTGGTGATTCTGGAACACCACCTGCACATTCCCGGCCCCGATCCCCTGACCAACAACGATACCGAGGCGCGCTATCAATTCTATAGCCGGAATTTTGGCACGCCGACCGTTTTCATCGGGGGCAGGGATAAAATTACCGGCGGGGGGCCGAAAATGGTTACCCAAAACCGGTTTAACCTCTATAACCACGCGATTCAGAAACATTTGCAAGCTTCCCCGGCGACGTTAACCATCAGCGGTTCCGCTAACCTGGCCGGGGACATGGTAACGATCGCTTTGCAAATCGAAGCGGTGAATGGGAATGCGCCTGCCGGGGAAAATGCGCGCTGGAATGTAGCCCTGGTGGAACGCTCGGTGGATTATGAAGGCGCCAACGGGGTGGCGCACCATGCTTTTGTGGTGCGCAAGCTGTTAGGCGGGGGTGCAGGAATGCCCCTGGCATTGCAAGAGGGCCGCGCTGTTTTCAATACCGACATCGAGTTGGCAACGGTGGAAGCGGAGCTAAGCGCCTACCTGGATGAATGGGGGCAGAAAAACGCTTCCCGCTTCCGGGGAACCGGCACCTGGCGCGCCCGCCCGGAAAAATTGAACCGCGACAACCTGGCCATGGTGGCCTGGGTGCAGGATATAGAGAGTAAAGAGGTGCTGCAGGCGCTCTACCTGGATGTTCCCCCGGCATCCACCCTGCGATAATGTTAACCTCCCGGAAGCCCCAACCCGGAGGTTAACATTAAATCGGCCTTTTTAATAGGTAGCCAACAGGCTATCGATCGGAAAGAGCAGCGGATCGGGGTTTTTTTCGTCGTTTTTGTGTTGGAGGGAGTGAGAGTACCCGGATTTATCGCGGGCGGTAACCGTGTACCAGCGGTTTAGGGTTCCGTATTGCGGAGAGACCGGTTCTACGGTGGCCTGGTAGTGCGCGCGATTGGGAGAGACCGTTCGCAGGCGTTTCAGGCCGGCATCGAATTCATAAGTGACGGTGTTGTTAGCGCCGATATACTGAAAGTGGGCGGTGACGGTGTCGATGTCGTTTACCCCCTGGTAGTCGAAAACGATCGCCTGGCAAAAGGTCATATCGAAGCAGCCGGTCGATTCGATGATCGGAGCGGCGTACTCCAGGCTTGCATTCAACTCAAAAGTTCCCGGGAAAACAGATTTCCTTTCCACGTACGGAGAATAGTTGGGAGCGGAAATCACCAACTCCACCTCCTTGCCCAGCCGGGCATCGTTGCTGAGCCGGTAATTGAAACGGTAATTACCCCGTTCGTCTGCCCTGGCGCCCTGTTCCTCGATGCGAATCGTCGCAAAGGGAACGGGTTCCCCCGTAAAGCCATTGCTAACCCTGCCGTAAAAACTGGCGATCTCCACGTAACTTTCGGCTTCGTAATTGTATCCGAGATATTTTTGGGTATCACAGCCGCCGGAGAGAAGCAAAACGGATAAAACCGCATACCGAAGTTTTTTCATGGCGCTCACTCCATAATGCATTGATGGCCGGCTCTAATTTAAACGCCGGGAGCGAAAAAAGAAACTGCTAAATTTAGGTTCAGACCTCAAAGGTTTCTGAAACCTTTGAGGTCTTTGAATAAGGTCTATCCATAAAAAATATGCCGGGGTATTGCATATTTATTTTGTTTCCGGTAAACTCCCCCGTTTTGGAATCGCAAAAAGCAAAGAAAACGCGCATAACCCGGGAATGTGCATTAAAAGATAGCGGAATCCGGTTGGCAGTAATGATTGCGAATCAGGCCATAGGAAAATTTTTTCCTATATTCATGGGAAAAATTGATCAGCATCACATCAGTGCCTTGAAAACGAGTTGGCGGATAATTTCAAACAAAACAAGCGATTAGTGTTCTTTTTTTAAAAATGAGCATAATTTTTGTAGAGAGGATAAAGGTCATCATCCTGGATGATAAGGAGCAGTTATTAAAACTTTGATACAATACCCTGACATTCTTGAAAAGTTTCAACGATTTATTCTTCATAAATCCCCCGATGGCGGGTAGTATTTCTATACGCTGCTATTCGAAATGCGAACTGCATTTCACGGGGGGAATTTTTTACAGGTACCGGACTAAACAATTATGTTTGACCAACTTTAAGGAGGAACGCATGACGTGAAATAGCCGGTTTTTCTATTTCTCGGTCTTAGTAAGTCCGTTAAAAAATTGATTTGTGTAACACTAATTTAATGGAGACAGAGATGGCTAAACAAATTCTGTTGATAGCAATTTTACTGGCGATGGCGCCGTTTTTCGTGTTCGGCCAGTCTTCCGGTAAAATTGTTGGTGTCGCAAAAGATGCAAAATCCGGGGAACTCCTGCCGGGCGTGAACATCAGCATCGAAGGGACGACCTATGGCGCGGCCACGGACGTGGACGGGTACTATGTTATCCTGAATGTTCCGGTAGGCGTCTATGATGTGCGCGCCAGCTTTATCGGCTACACGGACCTGGTGCTCAAAGGGATTCGTGTATCCGCCGGCGTTACCTCCGAACAAAATTTCTCCCTGGAGGAAACTGCTATTGAAGGGCAGGCGGTGGTGGTAACCGCGCAAAGACCGCTGGTGGAAAAACACGTGACCCAGAGCGTCGCCCTGGTTACTTCGGAAGAGTTGGAAAATATTCCCATCCGGGGTTTCAATAACGTGATTGCCACCCAGAATAGCGTGGTTGTGCAAGATAACCAGGTCTATATCCGCGGCGGCCGCCCGGATGAAGTCGGTTACTATATCGACGGCGCCTCGGCAGTGGACCCCCTCACCAACACCCAATCGATTTACGTGATTCAGGAAGCGGTGGAAGAATTCCAGGTCTTGGCCGGCGGTTATAACGCCGAATTCGGCGGGGCCAACTCCGGGATTATCAAAACCGAAATGAAAACCGGGGGCAGCAAGTACAACTTCTCCCTGGATTTTCAAACCGATGACTTCGCCAGCACCGGCGACGAATTCTTAGGCACTTATTCCTATGGCCATAAATATACCATCGGAACTTTGAGCGGCCCCATCGCCGGCAATAAGGTGCGCTTCTTCCTGGCGGCGGAAAACGCCTATAAACGCGACCGCACCGTTCGCTTTAGCGAAGGTTTCACCCTCACCAACCTGGTAGATCGCAATACCCTGAATCCGGACGTGAACGCGGGTCACCCGGATATCATCGACACGTATGAATATCCCGACGGGTTTACCCCGCAGCGGAAAGAGAACCAGTGGGCGGTTCAGGGAACCCTGTTGTTCGATTTCTCCCCCCTGCAATTCCGCATGAGCGGCTCCTGGAGCGACCGCAGCCAGCAATTCAACTCTTTCCGGGACGATATCGATGGCGCTAACCGCCTCGAAACCCCCATGCTGAACGTCCTGAACCAGCGCACTTTCGATGACGTATTTACCAACCTGCTCCTGAGCGGCAGATTGACTTACGTGATTTCTCCCACTTCGTTGTTAGAAGGAACCGTCAGCTACTTCAATTCCGTGTTAGACCGGGAAGACAGCTATTTCGGCAACGAATGGTGGAAATGGTTCGACAGCACCGCAGTGGCCGGCGCCACCAACGGCGATGTGACCTACAAAAACCGCTGGGCTCCGAAAGAGGATTACCTGTTCAACGGTTTCCCCTTCGCCCGTAACGGCGATCCTTATCGCGCCTATCGCCGGCAAGACCAGAGCTATATCGGCGGCGCGTTGAGCTGGGTGACCCAGGCCGGCCGCCACCATGAAATCAAAATCGGCGGGGACATCCGCACTTATACCTTGAGAAGGATCGTAATCTCCAACGCCAATGCCATGTCCCTGGTAGGGCGCGGCGCGGATCAGGCCGGGATGGATCCCTACACCTATCTGACCTCTGTTAATCCCGCCACCGGGCGCTATTACGTCGATCCGGTTCAGTGGGTGCCCAACGCCGTTCCCAACAATTACGGCTACGATATCTGGGGCCGCGAAGCCGACGAAGACCAGTTCCTGGACGTCGGGCAGGATACGGATCTCAAAATTGCCGATGCGCCGCACAAGCCGCTGTTCACTTCTGCGTACGTGCAGGACAAGATCGAATACAACGACCTGATCCTGAACGTCGGCCTGCGCTACGACCGTTTCGACAGCGACGCTCCCCGCCTGCGGGATCCGGAAAACATAGAAGTGGATCTTTCTACCGGCCAGATCCTGGAATCCAACTGGGTGGACTCCCCGGTGTTCGAGCAGCTCAGCCCCCGTTTGGGATTCTCCTTCCCGGTGAGCGACCGCACCGTATTTTATATGAACTACGGGAAATTTGTGCAACTGCCGGAATTGGAAACCATGTTTGCCGGCTCCCAGCGCCGTAATTACGAATACGTGGCCTCCGGATTCTCATTCCAGAATCCCGTCGGCTATGGAATCGACCCCATTCGCACCACTTCTTACGAAGTCGGGTTCCGCCAGCAAATCGGCACCTTTGCGGCGTTCGATGTTGCCGGCTTCTATCGCAACGTAAAAGGCCAGGTACAGGTTGACAAATTGTTCGGCACTGTCTATACCTTCAATATCCTGCGCAACAGCGACTTTGCCACCACCAAAGGGCTGGAGTTGAGCTTGAACCTGCGCCGGATTCAGCGCCTGCAAGCGCAGTTGAACTATACCCTGCAGAACGCCGAAGGCACTGCCTCTACCCGTACCACCCACATCGCCGCTATCGAGCAGGCTACCAACCGGCCGACCGTGGTCAATCCCATGGATTTTGCCCAGACCCATCGCGGCTCGGTGATGCTGGATTACCGTTTCGGCCAAAACGACGGCGGGCCGATCCTGCAGAACTTCGGCGCCAACCTGTTGTTTACTTTCAACAGCGGCCATCCCTTTACATTCTCTCAATCGACCGTCGGTCAGGCCAATGCCTATACCTCCGGCACCAACTACATGCTCGACCCGCGCTCCCGGGTGGCCCTGGAAGAAGTCGGCGGCTCTACTACTCCGATGAACTGGAATATGGATTTCCGGCTGGATAAGTCCTTCGGCCTAATGAAAGGTCTGGAAGCAACCGTCTATCTGCGGGTGCTCAACCTTTTCAACACCCAAAATACCATTAACGTATTCCAGGCCACCGGCAACGCCGAAGACGACGGTTTCTACAACAATCCCGGTTTTGCCCAGCGCCAATCCTATCTGCAGACCTACGGCGAAGATTGGCTCAAGACCTACGAAGCCATCAACATCAAGAATGGCCAGGCTTACTGGGATGAATTGGCATTGCAGCTTTACGGAAACCCGCGGCAAATCTTCTTAGGGATCAAGTTGAATTACTAAAAATTTTGCGCAGGTGCAAAGAATAACGTCAAGGAGTAACAAATGAAGAAAAAATTCTTTATTCTTATAGTCGGGCTGGCCTGGATGTTGTTGGCGGGTGATTTGCTCGCCAAGGGCCCTGCCGGTTCGCAGAGCGTCTCTTTCAACAAACCCGGCCAGGGTGAGACGATTCAAACCGTCGCCAACCTTTGTAACTGGGCGTTTTGGGTGAGGAATGACGGGTATTCCGGCCAAAATCCCTTTACCGAAGCTTCCGGGGGAACCTATCCCCGCGGAACCGCCACCATCGTGTTCCAGGACGGCTTCATTTTTGGCGGCAAGGTAACCCAGTCTCACTTCGCCCAGCCGGAAGGATCTTACCGGGTTGGCGGCCAGACCTATTCCATCGGAACGGCCGCCGGCCACATCGAGGTGGCGGGCACTGCCACCACCCCCCCGGTGGCCTCCAACCCCAACAATGCCTTTATTTACCGCATTCGTAAGGATTGGGAATCCCTGGCGCTCGACCAGCCGACCGTGATTGCGGACGCCGCCGACGTGCTCAATAAGTCCCAGAGCGCCGTCACCACGGCGGACCAGGAAAAGATCATCAGCGATTACAGATGGTCCTGGGAAAACTGGCCGGTACACTTAGGCGCTCCTTACTATGATCATAATGGCAACGGCGCTTACGACCCGGGCGTGGATGAGCCTGGCATCGCCAACGCCGACCAGGTGATCTGGTTTGTCTATAACGACGTGAACGCGGGCCTCACCACCCAGTTGTACGGCTCCCAGCCCATCGGCGTGGAAGTACAAACCACCATGTGGACCTACAACCAGGCCGGCGGCTCGCTGGGGCAGGTCATTTTCAAAAGCTCCCTGCTGATCAACAAATCCGGCTTCCCGATCGACTCCATGTTCGTGGCGCAGTGGTGCGACCCGGACGTGGGGGTTTATACCGATGACCTGGTAGGCTGCGACTCCATCAAAAGCTTAGGGTATGCTTACAGCGGCAATTTGACCGATGATGATTATCTGGCATTCAATCTGCCGCCGGCGGCCATGGGCTACGACTTCTTCCAGGGCCCCATTGTGCCGGGCGCGCCGGAAGACACCGCGATTTTCGGCTTGCAGTATCGTCCCGGTTTCCGGAACCTGCCCCAGTACTCCTTCGGTTACTTTGCCGCGGGCAGCGCCATCAGCGACCCGGACTTAGGCGAGTACGCCGGAACCCTGCAATGGTATAACCTGTTGAACGGCTTTATTCCCACGGAAGACACCCTCAATCCTTCCCCGTTTACCCACGGGTTTGGGCCCCAGGCGGGGCAAGTGACCAAATTCCCGGTGAACGGAGACCCGGTAGGAAATACCGGCGACCTGGATGCTTTCGGAAATAACCTGCCTCCCGGGGACCGCCGGATGTCCTTAAGCTCCGGGCCGTTCCGCATGGAACCCGGCGACAGCCAGGAAGTGGTGGTCGCAATCGTCGGCGGGATCGTTGCCCAGGCCGGCGGCAATAACCGCAACGCCGTGGCGCAGTTGAAACTGAACGATGATTTCGCCCAGTTTATCTTCGACCGGCTGTTCCAGGGCATTCCCAGCCCCCCGGCATCGCCGGACGTTAAGGTAACCCCGTTGGACGATAAGATTACCTTAGAATGGGGCTCCAACCAGGCCCGGGTCGCCCAGACCGAAGCGTTGGATCCGCTGTTAGGGTACAATTTCGAAGGATATAACATCTATCAATACAGCTCCGAAACCCGCAGCAACGCCAGGAAAATAGCCACTATTGACCTGGCCAACAACATTACCCAGATTAACGGGGAGCGCTTCGTTCCCGAATTCGGCGACATCGTTACCGTGCCGATCCAAAAGGGAACCGACACCGGTATCCAGCGCTATTTTGTGCTCGAAAAAGATTATGTCAATGACCGGCCCCTCTATGCCGGCAATACCTACTACTTTGCCGTGACCGCCTACAACGCCAAAGACCTGGACGGCAACGGCATCGTGGATGACGACGTTCCGGAACCCTCCCTGGAAAGCGCTGCGGAAGTGATCATTGTGAAGCCGCAATCCACTGCCCCGGGAGTGGTGTACGGCGGGACTGCCGCGGAAATCCTGGAAGTGGACCGCTCCCTCAGCGAAAGCGACGGGATCGTTCAAGCCCGGGTGGTGGACCCCTCCAAGACCACCGGCCATACCTATGAGATTTTCTTTGCCGACTACATGAACCCGGATTCCAGCATCGAGCTGCGCTGGAACGTGCGCGACAAAGATGCGGGGACCGTCGTAATTACCAACCAGCGCCAGGCGCTATCGGTGGACGCCCCGGATATTGATAAACCCATCGCAGACGGAATCGAATGGATTGTCACCGGGCCGGAACTGACCTTCAAGAGATTCTACGTCGTGGCCAACGGAGCCGGACCGCTGGATCCTTTCGATATGGGCGCGTTTGCCTTCAACAACAACGGTTTCCCGACCCTCGACGGCCTGCCTGCGGCATCCGACGGCTCCAATGACCGGCCGCGCTTCGGATACCAGCAATCCACCAATAACAGCGGCTGGGGAATCCATACCGGCTACACCGGCGCCTCCAATAACGCTTCGTTTGATTATTTTATTACCCGGGTAACCCAGGCGGGCGCCCGCTGGCCGTTGATCATCCCCAACGACTTCGAAATCCGCTTTACCGCGGGGCCGAACTGGGGATTTGAACCCAACGCCTTTATTACCGGCGCGGGCACCGGCGGAACCGCCATGCAAGTGCCGTTTGAATTATGGAACATCGGCGCCGGCACCCCGGATGATCCCATCGACGACTACCGCCTGTTCCCCTACCTGATCGACAGCGAAGAGGATGGCGGATTCAACCTCGCCG
This sequence comes from uncultured Calditrichaceae bacterium, assembly GCA_964522165.1. GTDB lineage: Bacteria > Calditrichota > Calditrichia > RBG-13-44-9 > J075 > JABWBP01. The sequence continues at coordinate 20,427 of CAZFVV010000060.1, read as the reverse complement.
CGATCGACCATTCGCTCTCCGGCGGCGCTGACGACCCGGAAACCGACTGGTTCTATTGGGCGATTCCCGCGGATCAATCCCCTGGCCAGGCGGGTTACCAGGCCATTACGGACGAAATCACCACCAACCCGGATGCCCATGAGTATTTGGGTCCCCTCACCGCCGGCACCGACGTAATGCGCCGGATGGTGCTGGTGAGCTGGAACGGCGGTTCGGTAACCGACCCGACCTTCCCGGCCAACCAACGGGCGGTAATGCCGGAAGAAGGGACCGTCTTCCGGATCATCTCCAGCAAGCCCAACAAAGACAGTGATATCTTTGCCGTGAAGGCCCCCGCGATCACCTATTCCGACGACCAGGCCAAACAGGACGTGGAACGGATCAACGTGTTCCCCAATCCTTACTACGCCTTCAACTCGGAAGAATCCGACCGTTTCGACCGCAAGGTCACCTTCACCCACCTGCCGCGCAAAGCCACCATCCGGATCTTCAGCCTGGCCGGTACCCTGGTGCGCAAGATCGAAAAAGATAATGCCGACCAGTTCCAGGATTGGGATCTGAGAAATGAAACGAGCTTGCCCGTGGCCAGCGGTATGTACATCGTACATATCCAACTGCCGGATCTCGGTAAGGAAAAAACGCTGAAACTCTTCGTGGCCCAGGGTGCTGAAATCCTGCGATTCTTCTAAGATAGGCTTCAGCACCTAAAAACTAAGCAAAAGCAAGATGTTAAATACAAGAGGAGTAAATAATGAGCAAACATAAATTAACCTGGGCAATTGCCTGTGTAGCGTTAGCGCTCTTGATGGCATTTTCCGCCGCGTATGCCGGCGACCCTGCCCGAACCGGAACCGCCGCAGGCGAGCAGGTACTGATTCCGGTCGGCGCGCGGGACCTCGCGATGAGCGGGTCCAATCTTGCGTTCTCTTCCGGGCTGGATGCGATTTACTGGAACCCGGGCGGTTTGTCGGGAATGCACCACAACGCCATGGCGGGAATCTCCACCATGCAGATTTTCGGGGACATCAACGTCAATTACCTGGCGCTGGGTTTTAAAATGGGTAAGTTCGGATACCTGGGGCTTAGCCTGAAGTCGCTCGATTTTGGCGATATCGATGAAACCACTAACCAGTTCATCGATGGAACCGGGGCAACCTTCTCTCCCTCGTACATGACCGGCGGCCTGACTTACTCCCAGAGATTGACCGACGCCATTTTTGTGGGCGCTACCGCGAAAATCATCAGCGAGCGGGTTCCGCGCGCCAGCGCCACCGCTTTCGCTTTTGACGTCGGGATTCAGTACCACAACTTAGGAGGCTTCAATGGGTTCTCCATGGGTCTGGTGGTAAAGAATATCGGAACCAACCTGCAATATTCCGGTTCCGCGTTTCTGACTCCCACTCCCGACGGCTCCAACTACGTCGAGCGCCCCACCGCCTCCCACCAGTTGCCGGGCGCCGTAGAATTAGGGCTCGGTTATAAGTACAACTTCAACGAGACCAACAGTGTTGTTCTCAACGGGAATTTTGGGAATAACAACTTTGGGAACGATGATTACAAGCTGGGCCTGGAATACGGGTACAGCGACCTGGTCTTCCTGCGAGGCGGCTACAAGTTCCTGAACGACGTGGACTCCGAAGACGTGCTGAACAAGTGGACCCTGGGAGTCGGCCTGCATTACAAATGGCTGACCTTCGATTATACCTACCGGGATTCCGAGTTCTTCGACGGGGAAAACCTGTTCCAGTTGACCTTCGGTTTCTAACCGGGAGCCATTTGGATATTTACAGAAAAAGGTCGGTGTTTCACCGACCTTTTTCTTTTAAGGCGAGCAGGAGGGTTTTATCACAAAGACTACCTGATAGTACCGTGAGTATGAGGAATAGCTAAAAACTTCCCGGGGGTTTCCAACCTCCGGGCGGGTTACTTAACTGGAAGGTTGCGCCGGGGGAAGATAATTTATACATTGGTTGCGAATTCACTAACGGTTCGAGGTGACGCATTGAAAAAGTGCATATTTTCGCTGTTGCTCTTCACATCCGCCATTTTTCCCCTCTATTCTCAACTCAGCGGGCCTTCCGATATCCGGATGTTTCTGGATTACGCCCGCTTTCGCTATGATAAGAACGAAACCTACGTGGAAATTTACTATCTCTTGTACAATTTGAAGCCGGACACCCTCAGCCGGGCCAAGGAGGTCTGGTTGGATTTTGAATTGTCAGAAGCGGATAAAGATTCCGCTCTGGCCAAGACGGATTTAATGAAATTTACCTTTGAGGGCCGGCAAGCGGCTAACAATCCTTCTTCCAACGTGAAAGGGAATTTATTTAAAATTACCCTGCCCATCGGGAAGAAATACGAGTTCAGGATGACCCGCTGGAACGAAAACAGAACCGTTCGCCTGGATTCTCTTAAGCAGGTTTTCTCTACCCCTTCCTTTGAAACCGAAAAAATTGCCGTGAGCGACCTGGAGTTGTGTTCTAACATTATCACCGGCTCTACAAATACCAAGGGGCCGTTCTACAAAAATACCCTGGAAGTCTTCCCCAATCCCATGCGCATGTACGGCCCGGAAACGCCGGAATTGCACTATTATATCGAGGTGTATAATTTGAAGGCGGAAAATCCCCGGGAAAAGGTGAATATCGAAGTGGCGATTGCCGATAAAGCGGGACACATTCTGGAACGAAAAACCTATACCAGAGCCCGGAATTATGAATCCCTGGTTGAATTCGATGCCTTCAACGTAGCAGATTTTAAAAGCGGTTTATATACCGTGAATTTTGCAGTGACCGATTCGGTAAATGATTATACTGTTTATACCCGCAACAACTTTTATGTGATGAACACCGCGGAATTGTCCTCCCAGCAGGAAACCATGCTGCTCGCCTTCTCTCAAAGCGAGTATTTTGGCATGCCGGAAGCCGACCTGAACAAAGCATTCGAACAGGTGCGCTATATCGCGACCCGGGAAGAGGCAGTGGTTTTTCAAAACCTGGTGGACGTGGAAAGCAAGCGAATGTTTATGTTCAAATTCTGGTACGAAAGAGAGCAGGCTAACCCCGGGGTGAAGGGAGAATATTATACCCGCGTCGAGTACGCCAATTCTTATTACGCCTTTTCCAATCTCCCGGGCTGGCAAAGCGACCGGGGACGGGTCTATATTCTGTACGGAAAACCCAGCGTGGTGAATCGCTATCCCAGCACTGCACAATCCAATCCTTACGAGATCTGGATCTATCATGAACTGGAAGGAGGGGCGAAATTCCTGTTCATGGATGATACCGGTTTCGGGGACTATAAATTGAAAACCACCAACAAGCGGGGCGAGCTTCACGACTCGGATTACGACCATTTGCTGATTTTCGAGCAGTAGAACGTAATGCGTAAAACGTAATGCGTATTGCGTATTCCGTTTTCCTTACGCATTACGCAATACGTATCACGCCCCCACCGCAATAATTTTCCCCCTAATTCGCTTAATTCGGCGCGTTGTAGCTCAAAGCGTACTGCAACGAAACCGTGCGCGGCTTTTCGATCAGCAGCGGGCGGATGGTGTATTCCCGGTTGAGCAGGTTGTTGACCACCAGGGAAAGCTTGTGGTGCCGGGCGATTTTGTAACCGATTCGCAAGTCGATCACGTAATCGCCGTCGTTGTTCTCCCGGCGCCATTCCGCAATCCCGGTGGGGAGCAATCCTAAGGAGTTGGGGTTTTGCGGATCATCATCCAGGATCATGAAAATATTGTCGATATTTTTCATGAAACTATTGTAGCGAAAACTTACCCCCGCTGTTAATTTTGCATAGCTGAACTCCAAATCCGCCCGCACCAGGTGCTGCATCCGGTATTTTAAGAGATAATCGGTCGTGTCCGAACTGGTATTGAGGTAGGTTACATCCTCGGCATATTCGAAGTCCGGTGTCAGGGAAACCGGGCGGGTATAGGTATAACCGCACAAGGACTGCACCAGCACCTCGCCGATCTTTCCCTCTCCCATCACCGAAAGCTCCGCCCCGCTCACCCGGGATTTGCCGGTATTCACCGACCGGAAGCCCAGCCCAAACAGGGGATCCTGAACCGTGCCCCACTGCCCGAAAGTAAATTCGATGTAATCCTTGTATTCCTGGCGGAAATAAGCCAGGTCCACAAATCCCCGGAAGGTGTCGATCCGGTAACCTTGCTTGAATCCCACCTCTGCGTTCCAGCCGGTCTCCGATTGCAACGCCGGATTGGGATAAATGTTAACGCTACCCACCGCGGTGCGGATGAACTTCTCCGCAATGGTCGGAAAGCGGTATCCCTCCCCGAATGAAGCTCGCAGGTAAGTAGCCCGGGCCAAGTGGTAATTCACTCCCGCCCGGAATACCGGTTTGGATTCATCATCCCCGTTGATCTTGAAATATTCGTAGCGAACTCCGCCGGAAGCGGTCAGCCGGGCCCAAAAGGTTTTGTCGATCTGCAGATACCCGGCGTAATTGTGGGCGTCGTTTTTCCCGTCGCCTTCGGGATTTCCGGCGTACAGTTCCGCTTCCCCGGAAGTGCGGATGCCCACCGCTCCCGCGGTAATGGTGAATTGCTTAATTCCCAGGGGTTCGAAGTGCTGCTGCATCTGGAATTCACCGAAAAAAACATCCGAAAAATTGTCCTGATCGTTGCTGTTATGGTTTTCCTGCTTGTAATAACGTCCTTTCAGGCTGAAACGGGTTCCTTTATGGGTGACGAAGGAGACGAAGGGATCGATATTCAAGAGGATCTGGTCGGTGCGGGTCGCCGCCCCCTCGTAAGGGCGGTACAATCCCGTTCCGATGCTGTCCCACAGCAGGGTGGTTACCGATTCGCTGCTCTGCCAGCTACCGTTGAGGCCGTATTCCAGGCCGGGGATGGCCGGGTTGCGATGGCGCAGGTTCAGGCTCATCCTGCCTCTTACGTCTCCGGCGGCGCGTCCTACCTCCATCGGGTCGTAGGTTTCTTCAAATCCTTCCAGGGGGCCTAAGTGCCCCTGGTCGGAGAGGAAGCTTCCCCCTACCACCAGGTCTAAATCCCCGATAATGCGGGAGTGTAAGAAATTGAGGTTATTAAAAATCGGGGTTTTATCCCAATATTTCGCTTCTTTGGTGCGGGGGTCGCTGTAAAATCCGCTGAAGAAGGCGATTTTGGTTTCCGGGGCGCTGCGGGGGTAGGCGGTGCGCACGTTTACCACCCCGCTAAGGGCGGAGGATCCGTAGAGCACCGAGGAAGCGCCCTTGATCACTTCGATCTGTTGCAGGTTCTCCACCGGCAGGTAGCCCCAGGAGGGCCGCCCGGCGTCGCCGGAGAGGATCGGCAGATCATCGACCAATACCATCACCCGGCTGCCCGCCCCGAATCCGAAACCGCTTCCGCTGCGGATCTGCGGCTCGTTATCTACAATCACCACCCCGGGAGTTTGCTGGATCGCTTCATCCATCGAGGTGGTATTTTTGTTTTCCACGATGTTGGGTTTGAGCACCTCCATGGAGACGGTCAGGTCGCCTAAGTTCTGTTCGAACTTGCCGGCGCTCACCACCACCACGCTGGAAAGGATTTCGGTCTCCTGGAGGTTGATTTCCAGGAAAACGTCACCGCCTCCCGTGGCCGTTACCGTCTGCGAGAGGGTTTCGTAGCCCAGGTAGTAAAACGAAACGGTATATTGGCCGGGCGCGACGGATATTTCAAACTTTCCGTCTCCATCGGTTGCCGTGCCGGCGTACTCCCCTAACACCACGTTGACCGCGGCAAGGGGCTCGCGGGTTCGGGCGTCTTTGACAATCCCTTCGATCGTTGCACTTTGGCCGAATCCTGCCCTCACCATGAAAAAGCAGAAACTGGCGGCAAACACGGATTTTTTGAGCATCGGTCCATTCCTGTGTCAAAATTCCATTTTTTTGATTTCAAAGACCGGTTTTGAGCCTCTTATCGGCCGGCAACGTTATTTCAAAAGCATTAATTTCCGGGTTGCGGTAAAGTGAGCCGCTTCTCTCGAAGAAGCTGACACCTGGAGGCGGTAGAAGTAAACCCCGCTCGGCAACCCTGCGGCGTTCCATTGAATTTGGTGAAGTCCGGCAGGCAGCTCCCGGTTTACCAGGGTTTCCACTAATTTGCCGCTAATGTCAAAGATAGATAAGGCGACTCTCTCCGCCGCGGGGATGGAAAATTCAATCGTTGTGGAAGGGTTGAAGGGGTTGGGATAATTCTGCGCCAATTGATATTCCCGAAGCGCCTGGGGAATATCCCCCCCGTCGATGCCCACCAGTATTTTGGGAAAGGGAAGCACCGTTCCGCCGGGCGAAACCGCGTACAGTCCTAATTCTTCCCCATTCTGGTTCTGGGTAGGATCCAAAAAACCCCCGGCGAAGACCACCAGCGCGGTATCTGCATAGGCGGAGAGATTAGCGCTGAAAGAGGCGACCACGTTGCTGCCCGCGGCGTCGGTGATATCGAAAATGTAGGTATCGGGGTCCACAGTAACGTAAGCGGAGATGTCCCCGTAAGCGGCGTCATTCACCAGCAAATCCCCGTTGCGTATCCGCAAATCCACGGTCGGCGCATCGGAGACCGCGTGAACCATGATGAACTGCACTTTTCCCGGTTCGGTAGAAATTTCCCGCGCCTGGTCGGTGAGGGAAAAACTCAAGCCGGTATTGCGGCCGTCCGGATTGGGTGCGAATTGAGCGGGATTGACCACCCCCCGGACCACCCCGGCGTAGGTAAGCCCGCTGCCCAGGGTAAGGGTGAAATTCTTGAGCGTATCATTCACAGAAGTGCTGTTTCCGGGGGCAATCCCCACGTTAACCGGCAAATTGGCCAGCACCGTGGTGTACGGCACCGCCGCTTTGAATGGAATATCCTCCAGCTTCACCGGCGGGAGAATGGAAATTCCGATATAGACGTCCACCACCGCTAATTGGGGATCGGCGGCGGCGTGAACGGCCTGCAAGCGCTGCGCCTGAACGTTCCAGCTAAGAACGAGTATATAGCCGATCAAAATCGTCAATATCATTTTGGTTTTCATCATAACCTCCGTTTGGATAATGGTTGATGTAACTCTACCCGGCGCCAGGAGACCCGGTTGGGCGGGGATTACTGAAGTGGTGTGCTTTGCCAAAAACGCCAGGAATTTTAAGATTGCTCTCTATCAGAATGCCTGCGCCGTCGCGAATTAGAAACCGTATAGCACGCTCAGGTTAAGGGTATTCACTTCCGAGAAATTATAGTCTGCCAGGATGTTAAGGCCGATGACGTTAAGCCCCAGCCCTAAAATGAAGCGGTTTTCATTCGCTCCTTCAATGGTAAAATCGAAGACAATCGGGGGGCCGCCGGGGATGGGGGTGTACTGATAATTGATGTCCATTTCGGTTTTTTCGATCATGAAGCCGCCGTACGGGGTAATGCTCCCCACGAATCCTCCGAACGTTTTGCTTACGTTTACCCCGAACGCGGTGCTGCGGGTATCCGCCAAATCCTCGATTTTAAGGTTTTGGTGGAAAAACGCCAGGGAGAAATCCAGCGGCAGGGGGTTTTTGAACCATACCAGGGGATTGTGTTGGATTCCCCAGGCGAAATAGCTGATCTTTCCAAGTTCATCCACGTAGCGGGTGTTGGGGAGATAGCGTAAAGTGGCCTGGGTTCCGTACAGCGTGCCGATGCTCAACTGCGGCGCAACGGTGGGGAAGATGCCGGGGTCCTGGAGAATACCCTGAACCTCGGTCACTTGCAGGACTTGCCGGGGAATCAGGTAACTCGTTCCCCCCACCTGGATCGTCTGCTCGTCTAATTCCACGGTTACATTTTCGTCTTCGCTGCCAAAAATGTTCGGCCCGCTGGTGGTGGATTTCAGTCGAATTCCACTGGGATCCGTCAATTGCGCTACAATGGCCGGTATATCCTGCGGTGGAGCGCCGGTGGATTGCGCCACCGCCGTCGCCTGGCTCTCCGTCAGGGGAAAAAATTGGTCTAACACAATAAATACGTCTTTATCCTTATCGATGAAGGCTCCCATGAATACCAGCCCTATCTTGAAGTCCAGGCCTGACACGCTGGCTTTGGCGGCGTTACTCAACCAGCCGGTATTCAAATTCGCCCCGAAGGCATCGGTCAAGGGGCGCACGAATTCTTTGGCGGGGTCCTCCGGTAATTGCTCCAACGTTTCCTCTAAGTCCTGCGCTTTCAGACTCTCGCCGGCAAATAGCATCGCCAGGATCATAGCGATATGCAAAAACATCTCACCTTTTTTTATCCATTTTCCGTTTGCTCGCATTTCTTTTTCTCCCGGGGCTTAAGGTTGATGGAATGTTGGTTTCGTATGCAACGCCTCTTCTCTTGAATTGCAGAGACAAAAATCGGCAATGAAGTAACTGCCGGAAGAAGAGGTATTTGAAGGTGACCGCACTAAGCCATATATCCTCAATTTGGTATTCAAACGGTGAAGTTAACAAAATTTCGCCAATAATCAAGCAGAAAACTTGCGATTCCGGGAGAAAGGAAAATCTTCCCTCGCCGGGTTCGATCCATCACCCCGGGGGTGAAGATTCGGAAAATGCCGCTTTGCGATTGATTGGGAGGCTTACGGGTATTTCAATCGAGCCAATTTTCTGTAGTAAATGCAGGAAGGGTATTTTCATGGCAGATTTGAAATTCGCACAGAGAACACAGAGAGCACAGAGGAATTAAAAAAAATATTCCAGGAAACTCTGTGCCCTCTTTATGTATAGATTTTCAGAAAATTATTTGAGTGTGTACCAAATTACAGGAAATGGTAGAAATTATAGGGAAGATGTCATTCCCGCGAAAGCGGGAATCCAGTTTTTTCAGGGGATCATGGATGCCCGCTTTCGCGGGAATGACACCTTGAAATTTGTTTTCCTGTAAAATGGTACAGACTCAAATTATTTGCCCGGCTTGTAATGCTTCAGGCTGGCTACGGTGAGCCTGGCGATAAAGGCAAAATGATTGAATGGCAAAATAATGTTTGATGTAAGGGTTTGAATCATTTTGCCATGGAATTATTTTGCCGTAGAAATTATTTTTCTGAAAAACTATAGGAACCCCTTTCCCATGCCGAAAGGCGCTCCTTTGGAGAAGGGAGCACTTCGCGCCGGGGGTGGCTAAAAAAGCCGGGGACGAATTCTTAGATTTCGGCATTCAAAATCCAATATTCAATCAGGTTGATTACCAGCCCAGGATAATCCCCAGCCCGACCTGCATTTCGGTCATGAAGGTCTGCTTGTGATGGGTAAAGCCTTCTCCGGAGGAATCGGCAAATAGTTCGCCGGAAGGGATATAAGTGACCAGCACCCGGGTATGGAAACGAATCCCGAAATGCCTGCTTAAATAAGTCCTGTACCCAAACACCGGGCCGGCGGAGACGTAGGTTTCGCTGCCGAAGCCCTCGCCCGGATCCATCCGGGTGACGCCGATGGTCCCCCCGATAAAGGGCTGCCGGGAAGTCTGCGACCAGCTATATAACAAACCGGCGTGAAAGTAATCCACCCGCACGTCAACGGTTTTGATCGGCTGGCCGGTAGCCCGGTCGTAGGCATCCAATTGCGTGGGCTGCTGGTCCCACATAAGCTCCAACTGCATTTTGGGTTTCAGGCGCACGTCCGCCAGTATGCCGTAATTCACCGCGGCGTCTAAGCTCAGGGCTTCTTGCAGGGTTTCTACCCCCTCGTCTTTCAAGGTCTCATCTGCCACGCCGCCGAACATATATCCCAACCCGCCCGCAACTTCTACGCGCTGCGATTGCGCCCATACCGTCGGGAATGCCAGTAAAAATGTCGCTGCCAGTAATATTCGACTGATCATGTTTATCCTCTCTAATTTTGTTTCTCAAGGGTTAAAGGAAATTGGGCTTATGTCGTATTCACGAAACAAGCCTCCCGGGAAAGGTAGAGATTAATAAAAAGCGTAGGAAAGCAGCATCCGGCTTCCCTTGACCTCTGTTTTTACGTCCGGGAAGAAATCATACTGGCCGTTGCGGTGATAATAGAAAACCTCCAGGCCCAGCCCGAAATTCTTCCAGATGGGCAGGTTATAGGTCCCATCCAGCATCTGAACCTGCTCCGTTCCGGGCGCGCCTTCGATAGTGTGAATCCAGAAATAGTTGTATTCCAACAATAACGCCCCGAATTTGCTATGCTGCAAAGTGGCGTTGAATTTCCCTTTAACGCCGGTCCCAAAATTATAATTGCGCCCCTGGGAAGAAGCCACGTATTCGTTATTGCTGCCCCCCAGCACCAACGCGCCCAAATGAGGCCCGGTAACCAGATCGAAATTTTTCCCCAGGGGAAACTGCGACAGCAGGCCCGGGCCGAAAGTCACGCCCCCGAAATTCATAAGTTCGGCGTTCACGTAATCGTAATACTGGAAAAGGCCGAGCAGGTGAACCTGGTCCTGGTTTTTGCCGGAACGGAAATTTTTTCCCAACAACACCGCCTGCTCCAGGATGGTGGTATGCCGCAGGGTGTCTTTTTTGCTGGTCCAATACCGGAAGGTAAAATAATCGAAGGGACTGCGGCTGGACTGGTCTTCAAAGGGATCCCCGTAGCGAAGGCTGAACTGAAAACCCGGGGTAAATTCCTGTTTTTCGAGGTTGTTGCCGCTTACCCGGCCGCGCCCCCCCACGGCGACGTAACCGATCAAGGGATTGCGCAGGTGGTTGATCGCCGCGCGGCGGCGGAACATATCCCCCTTCACCAGGCGGTTAAAGCCCCCGATCGGGTTGACAGCCAGGCCGGCAAATTCTCGCCAGGCTCTATCCCAGCCGCCGGCGCGGTCGTCCAAAATCTGTTCGGAAAAGCGGTAAAGCCCTTCTCCTAAGGCAATTCCGCCCAGGGTGGTCATGGCCAGGTCGTTGAAGCTGGGATATTCGCTTTCCATGAACATCTCCCAGGTGAGGCTGCCGAAGAATGAAAAGGGCGCGGATTCCCAGAAATTCATCCCGTTGGTGCGGGCGCAGTTAAAATAGATCGAGCCGTGGAAGGGATGGTCGAAAAAGTTGGTTTTGAATTTGTTAGGATCCCACTCAAACCCGTGGCGCAGATTAACGTCAAAAGATTCCCAGCCGATCTGGGTCCAGTACCCGTCCATAACGTAATGGCCCCAGGCCCATACCGCCACGTTCACGGCAACCACTTCTGCAATGGCAATATCCGCGCGTTTCACGGGAGCGGGCGGCTCCTGGGTAATATCCGGTTGAGAATAAGCGGCGCCGGCGAGAATGATGACTATCAACATGACGGCGTAAAAATTTTTCATATAGCTCCTTTTCGGTTATGGATTAAACGCCATATTCTCTCATGCTCTATTCAATCCCAGGTGTTATGCAGAGGTAACCTCCTGCGCCAACCGTTGCCGAACAGGCTACGCATTCCACTCGCGCCTAAAATTTATTAATTCTTTTTAACATTTCCTATAGCCTTTTTGACACTGGTGTATGACCAATATCCTTGTTCCCCAGGTTGGCTCTCCTTTAAAATGCTTGTTGGAATTTGTATTGCTGCCTATATTTGATGTCTGAGCTTTGAACCGGTAGTGCAATTGGATGAACAGAACCTTCTCACGTTTTGCTGTTGGTATCGCCTTCCTTGCCGCTCTTGCAGGCCGTTCTCTTCCGGCGCAGGATGATTATATCGTCACTGCCGTTAAATTTACCGGCAACCGGCACTTTTCTTCCGGCGAGCTCTCCCGGCAAATCACCACCTACAGCACCAGCGGTTTCCAGCGCTCCATCCTGAGGAAAGAAGCGTTCCGCTTTAGCGAAGAAATTTTGCAAAGCGATGTGCAACGCTTGCTGCGATTCTATCAATCCGAAGGATTCTTGAACGCCCGCCTTGCCGAACCGCAGCTGAAAATCGACCAACCGGCTGAAAAAATCGAAATTACCTTGCGGATATCCGAAGGGGAGCCGCAGCGGGTCGATAGCGTTGAGATTCAGGTTAGCGCCGATTCCGTAAGCTCCGCCAATCTTCCCCGGGAGACTTTTGAAAAAATGCACGCTGCCCTGACCCTGACGAACGGCGCGCGTTTCCGCGATGACGACCTGCGCTCAGACCAGCTCGCCATGATCGACCTGCTCAACAATTCCGGGTACCCTTATGCGAAAGCCGATTACGAACTGGTTCTGAGGCGCCCTGAAAATGCGGTTCAAATATCCTGGTTTATTCAAAGCGGCCCTCGCTCTGTTTTCGGAAACGTGACAGTGCAAGGAAATAACTACATTTCCAGCAATTTCATCCACGATCAGCTACGGTTTAAGGCCGGCCAGACTTATAATGCCCGGGCGTTGCAAAAATCCCAGGAGAACATTTATTCCCAGGGTTTTTTTCAGTTCGTTACCCTTAAAGCCGGCCTGGCAGAAACCCGGAGCGATTCCATTCCCATCGAAATCCAGTTAAAAGAAGCGCCCCGTTTTACCACCCGGTTTGGAGTGGGATACGGCGATGAAGAGAAATTCCGCGGGTTTATCACTCTGCGCTGGCTGGGTTATTGGCTGGGCGCGCGCCGCATCACCCTGTTTGCCAAATACTCCGCCCTGGAGCCGGTCAATCTGAATCTTTCTACCTATCGGCCCACGATTTTCACCCCCAATACCAGCATGATGTTATCCCTGTTCGTGTTGCGGCAAAACGAACCGGGCTATGACGTGCAACGGATCGGCGGGAGCATTACCCTGGAACAGCGTTTCAGCAACGTTTTCAGCGGCCATATTTCCTATATTCTGGAAAAAGTCAACAACGACACCACCGATATTTCTCTTACCACCCGCACAACAGAGGACAGCATAGACAACTTATATAATAAATCTTACCCGGTTATCGGGATCGAGTTTAATAACTCCCGGCCGCTCTTCTCCCCCCGCCAGGGTTCCTATGCTGCTTTGAGCGTTTCGTTGCCGGGCTTTGATATTATCCCGAGCACATACCAATTTACCAAAATTGGGATCGATCTTCGGCGCTACGGGAAATTCGTAATCGGATCGATCCTGGCGACTCGCTTGAAATCAGGGTTTATTTTCCCCCGGAATATCGAGGACTTTATTCCGGTAGAAGAACGGTTCTACGCCGGGGGCAGTAACTCGGTGCGGGGCTGGGCGCGCTCGGAGTTGGGGCCCCTCGGGCAGGACGGCAAACCCTTAGGCGGCAACAGCCTGCTGGAAGGAAGCGCGGAAGTGCGCTTTCCCATCTGGAAAATCTTAGGCGGGGCGGTATTCCTGGATTTCGGGAACGTGTGGGAACAAACCTTTTTTTATCGCTTAGACGAGATACGTTATTCCAACGGGCTGGGACTGCGAATGGAAACCCCGGTCGGCCCGGTCCGGCTGGACGTTGCCTGGCCGATCGATACGGGAAAAAAAACGCTGCAATTTCACATCAGCGTGGGGCAGGCGTTTTGATAATGCGCAAATGGCTTAAGTACACTCTCTTCCTTGCCGGGGGATTGCTGGCGACGGTTATCCTGCTGGCGGCGTTTACCCGCACCCCGTTTTTCAAAAGCTGGCTGCGGGATATGGCGGTCTCCCGGGCTAACCAGGCCCTGGCGGGGGAAGTGCGCATCGACCGTATCGGCGGTAATTTCTTCAACCATTTGGAAATTTCCGGCATCCTCCTGACGAATAAAGAGGATACGGTGCTCTACCTCCCCCGGCTGGCGGCGCGCTTCCGGCCCGCTTCCCTGCTGCGCAAAGAAATTTTGATCGATTCCCTGGCGCTGGACTCTCTATTCCTCAAATTGCTGCAGTACCCGGACAGTTCCTGGAACGTTGCGAAACTGTTTCCCCCGGATAGCGGCGCTACCGCGGACACGGCCCGGGCGCCCGCGCCGTTCGATTGGAAAATTACTGTGAACGATTTCCGGCTTAAAAATGCCCGCCTGCGCATTATCCCGCTCGACAGCGCCGGAATTATTCCTTCCCGGGTAGAAGATGTCAACGCCGATCTCGAATTCGATTATAGCGCTAAAGAACAGAATTTGCACCTTCGGGAATTCCGGTTCCACACCCGGAACCCCGATTTTCACCTGGCCGAACTATCCTTCCGGGCCGGGAGAACCGCGCAGGAAATCACCTTCAAAAACCTGGTGCTGCGCACCGGCAGCAACCGTTTGGACGCCTCCGGCCAGGTCGATCCCGCCGGCGAGCGGTTTTCCGGCATCAACCTGAAAACCGCCCCGCTGCAAGTTTCCGAATTTCAATTCCTGCTCCCGGAAATCCGCCTTTCCGCCGCCCCCAGCCTCTCCCTGGAAGCGGCATACCGCGCCGATTCTCTCCATATCGACCTGGCCCTCCGCGACCGCGAGCAGGCGGCGCTGTTGCGGGGGTTTATCGCCGGAATTGAGAGCGAGCCGCGCTATCGCCTGAACTGCGAACTCCGCGGGATCGACCTGGCTGAGTGGGTGAAAGAACCGGCCTTGAATTACGTTCTGAACGGCTCTATCCAATTGAACGGAGAGGGCATTCGCCCGGAAACCGCGCGGGCGGCCGTTCAGGCGGAGCTGCAAAACTGCCGGTTCGAGGCATGGCCGGTGGAGCAGTTTCGCCTGGCTGCCGAATATTCCGCCGGAAATGCCTGGGGGAAAGCCTCGATTCACAGCGAGGCCGGCAGCGCAGATTTGGATGCCGGGGTCGATGATATCCGCGGGAAACAGCGATTCCGCATTGATGCCCGGGCCGACCACCTGGACCTGGCAAAACTGCTCCATGAGGACAGCCTTAAAACCGATTTTCACCTTGCCCTGGTCGGGGAAGGAGCGGGGTTCGATCCGCAAACCCTGGACGGTTCCCTCCGCCTGACGGTAGATTCTTCTTATGTGATCGGCCAACCCCTGCAACGGGCTTTCGCGTCGCTGCGCATTCAGGGGGGGAATTACCATATCGACACACTGGAAGCGCAGTTGCCGGCGGCTGCCCTGCGGATCTCCGGTTACCTGAACCTTCCCGATTCGCTGGTCAACCTGGAGTATTACCTGGAGCCGGGAGATTTATCCGGCCTGCGCCGGTTTATCCCGGCAGATACCCTAAGATTGCAGGGATTTCTGCAAGGGCGGGTGCGGGGGCGGCCGGATTCTCTGGCGACCGAGTCAACCTTTCAGCTCCAACAACTGGCATATAACGACATCGGCATCGACTCCCTGTCCGGCGCCCTGAGCGCCCTGCTGGAGAAGGAGAACCTGCGCGGGGAGATGGTTCTCCGGGCCGAAAAAGCGGGAATGCCGGGGCTTCGAGCCAATAAGATCGATCTTCGCGCAGATTTCGCAAACGATTCCCTGAACATTTTCACGGACATTTTCCAGCACGACAGCTTGGGCGCGCAAATTACCGCCCGGGTGGCGCGGGACAGCTTTCGTACCCGGGTTTACCTTCCCCGGCTCGACCTGAATTTGAACAACTGGCATTGGAACGGGGGTAATGATTCCACCTGGGTTGACATCGATTCGACGGGAATCGAAATCCACCGTTTTCTGCTCGCGCACCGGGAGCAGCACCTTCGGGCAGAGGGGCGGATTAGCTTCGTGGGCCCGGAGACGTTTGGAATTAACATTCACGACCTGGAATACGCCCGTTTCCTGCCCCTGGCGGGGATGAACTGGCCGCTGGGGGGCCGGCTCAATTTTGAGATGAACATCAGCGGCGACGCCGGGGCGCCGGTCATCAACGGGAAATTAGGTATTGCAAACGGCTCCCTGTTCGATCTGCCCTACGAAAAATTCCACGGGGAATTTGCTTACCGGGGAGATCGCCTTTCCTGGGAATCGGGATTGCTCCTTTCTCCCGGGCGAGAGCTTCTCTTTACCGGCCGATTGCCGGTGAGCCTCTCATTCGCCGGGGAAAGCGAGGGCATGGATTGGAATAAGCCAATGTTCATAGAGTTGAAGACCAATAAATTCGACCTCGCCGGCCTGCGCTTTTATGAGGATAACCGCCCGGAGAACCAACTCAGCGGTTTCCTGGCCTGCGATCTGGAGCTGGAAAACACCCTCACTGATCCGGCGGCCGGAGGTTTTGTGGAATTCCATGATCTATCGCTGAACCTGCCTCGCTGGGGCATCAATTATCCCGAGGCGCAGTTCAAACTGGTGGTTGGCCCGGAGAACCTCTCCATCTCCACTTTCCAGGTAAAGGGGAAGAGCGGTTCCCTGTCCCTTTCCGGGGGAGTGGAATTCGATAGCAGCATCGTTAAAGGCAATTTGAAGCAGGTGGATATAAAACTGGCCGCGAATGATTTCCTGGCCGCCCAAAGCCGGGATTATGAAATTACCCTGAACGGCAATGCGGAGTTGAGCGGGGATTTGGATAGGCTTCGCTACCGGGGAGAGATCTCCATTCCCCGGGCGCGCTTTTACCTGCCCGCGTTTATGAAAAATTACGGCGCCGGAACCGGCGTTGAAAGACTGCCTTTGCTGGTGGAGGCCGCCCGGGCAGCCGATTCCACGCTCAACGCGAGCGCCCAACCGGATTTAACCCAGCGGCGCGAACCCAAACCGAATGCCCAAACTACCCGGCCGGAATACTACCAAAACCTGCAGGGCACCCTGCACCTCTCCATTCCCCGGGATACCTGGCTGGAAACCAAAGAGTTGAAGGTGGAAATTTCCGGCGAGTTGGATATTGTCAAAGAGGGCGAGTATTTCGAAATCTTCGGGCCGGTGCAGACGGTGCGGGGATGGTACGACCTGTTAGGAAAACGGTTCGAAATCCGGGAAGGGGTGGTGACCTTTACCGGGGGAAAGGAGTTCAATCCCGAGGTTGCGGTCAGGGCCCGGCATACTTTCCGGGACGCCGACCGCGAGAAACGCACCCTGGAATTGCAGATTAGCGATAAAGCTTTCTCTCCCAAACTGCAATTCACCCTGGATGACCAACAAATAGAAGAAGCCGACGCGCTTTCTTACTTGTTCTTTGGGCGAGGGGTGAATGAGTTATCCTCGGGCCAAAAATCGGAAATGGCGGGGCAGGAAAAATACCTGGACGCCTCGGCGATGGCGACCGGAATGGCGGTCACTCTCCTGGCCGGCCAGTTAACCCAGGGCCTGGAAAATTCCCTGCAAGTGGATTACCTGGAGATAAAGGGGGAAGATAACTGGCAGTCAGGCCGGTTTGTGGTGGGAAAGTACCTCACTTCGGATATATTTGTGAGCTATGAAAAGGGTTTCGGGCGGGCGTATTCCGACCAATCCGGGCCGGATTTGGTAACCCTGGAATACAATATCACCAAATTCCTGTTTCTTCAATTATCCCACGCGCAACAGAACAGCGGGTTTGAAGTGATTTTTAAGTTTGAGAAATAATCGTCGTGCTCGCGTTTCGCGAAAATTGCCCTGGCATCCCCGAAGAGGCAAGGCGACACCACCACAGAGGGCAATTTAGCCTGCGCCTCTCGAAATCCCCTTGTCAAACAACCCCTCCGGTTCATATATTGTTGGTCTCAGCAGGCTCATGCGTCCGTTAACAAGATGAATAAGCCCCTGATTGCAGCGATTTGCCCGTTTTGGATCATTGAAACTTTAGAGGAACTTTTTGAACGAAATTTTTCGCCGTTGTATCTCAACCTCGTTTTTGGGACCGCTGATACTACTGGCTCTGCTGCCCGCCCGCCTCGTCCTTGCCGAAAAAACCGACGTGGTGATTCTGGAAAACGGAGACCACATCACCGGGGAGGTCAAGCGCCTGGAATACGGCAAATTGAGCTTCAAAACCGATGATATGGGCACCCTCAGCATCGAATGGGATAAGATCCAATCCGTAACCGCCCTGGTAAAAAACTTCCGGGTGGAAATGGAAGACGGTTTGCTGTTTTTCGGCACCCTGGATACCGACTCCGCCACCTCCAAACTATTGGTGACTTACGATACTTTAATCGTGCCTCTAAACCGGTTCGAGGTCGTGCGTATCTCTCCCATCGAAGACACTTTCTGGGAGCGGGTCGATATTTCCCTGGACCTGGGGTTTAGTTTCACCAAAGCCAGCGGAGTCGCCCAGCTTAGTTTTAACGGAAGTTTTCGTTATCCCACCTATTGGTACTTGCGGGAGCTCAGTTTCAATTCCGTGCTTACCGACCAAAAAGAGCAGGAAAGAACCCAACGCCATACTGTCAATTTCCGCCTCACCCGTTTTTTGGGCCAGCGCTGGATTGCCAGCGGCTTTACGGAAGCGCAGCAAAATAGCGAGTTGGGCTTGGAGCTGCGGTTATCGCTGGGCGGGGGCGTGGGAAAGAACTTCATCCAAACCAACGACGCTCTCTTCCAGGTAGGGGGGGGAGCGCTGGTAAACCGGGAATGGGCCTCTAATTCCACTTCGGATACATATAACCTGGAAGGTCTGGCGGGCCTGCGCCTGGAAAAGTTTCGGTATGACAGCCCGCAGTTAAACCTGACCACCACGTTTGATGTCTATCCCGGCCTGTCCGATTTAGGCCGGGTGCGCATCGAATTCAACAATCAACTGAAGTGGGAGATCTTTAAAGATTTTTTTTGGAGTCTAACCCTCTACGATAGTTATGATAACAAACCGCCCAATCAGGACGCAGCCCTGAATGACTGGGGCATGACGGTGTCGTTGGGGTGGACGTATTGAACATGGTTGAAAAAACAGTGCGGTACATACGGATTGGGATGACGGCCGGGATGGCGCTGTTCGCCTGTACCCCGGTGAAAAACTTTGTCGATCCGCAAGGGCCGCTGTACCGCGGAGAGTTTTCCCAGCCCACGCCAGCGTTGAGAGACCATCTCAAAGTGGTCTCTTTTAATATCAAGCTCGGGCAGAAAATCGAGCAGGCGATGCAGGAATTACAGGAGAATGAGGGATCGCGGGATGCGGACATCATTTTACTCCAGGAAATGAACGCCGAAGCTGTAGAATTCCTGGCCAGCCGCCTGAAGTATAATTTCATTTATTATCCTGCCTCCATTCATACCAAACATGATAAAGATTATGGGAATGCCATCCTCTCCCGCTGGCCGATCAAAAACCCTCAAAAAATCATCCTTCCTTACGAGCACCCTTTCCGGAAATTGAAAAGAATCGCCGCAGTGGCGACCATCGTGGTCGGCCAATATGAAATCCTCACCTACAGCGTGCATACGGAAATGTTCTGGCTGAATAATCCGAAAAGGCTCGAGCAGGCGCAGGCGATTGTAGAAAGTATCCCCCCGGATTTCAAATATGTAATCGTGGGGGGAGATTTCAATACCGAATTGCCCCGCCTCGTGGAAGAAACCGAGAGCGTGTTCGATAAAGCCGGATTCACCCGGGTATCCGGCGGAATCGGTTTTACCTCGCAAGCGGATCCCCTGGGATTGATCCAGTTCGAGCTTGATCACATATTTGTTAAAGGCCTGACCCTGGTCGAATACGGGAAATCGGAAGATTCCCGCGCCAGCGACCATTTACCCATTTGGGTGATGGTGAAGTTTTCCGGGAGTTGACAGCCGGGGAGGGTGCAGTACAAATTGCACAAGGGTGAAATTTAGGAATGAATAGCTCCGCTAGATTAATTCCCTTTAAGTGACTCTACTATTCGCGTTTTTTCGTGTTTTTAGTGGGCTGAATAGTAACAAAAACGCAATAAATAACTCTTGGCGAATATAACTGCGAGCGTTGGCAAAGGAGGCGTATCATAACTTGCCGCGCAGCAAGGCATTGGATCCCATGCCCAGACGTTTGACGCAGCCCATCGCCGCTTTGATGGATGCATCTAACGGCTTGATGCGATCTTCGGTCATAAAGTACACCGAACCGGACCAGGGGCTGGGCGCGCCGGGCACGAATACCGCCACGTGCCCTTGCTCCAGGCGTTCCACCAGAAAAGCAATCTGCCAGGCGTCCTCGATGCGCGCCAAAACGAGCTGTTGCCCATCCTCTTTTTCCAGGCCGACCATACTCTCGCCCATGCTCTTTATAAACGTATAACCGGGAACATTGGAGAGAATAGCGGTTTCCAGCCAATTCCCAATTTTTTTTGAGTAACTGGTTTTCGCAAACAGGCCGGCCAGAAAGCAGAAAATCACGATCAACGCAATCGCCAGCATTTTGGGCGTTTCCAGGCCAACCACGGATTCAAACGGAATTCGTGCAGCGAGAGGCATGACTATTTTGCTCGAAATCTCGTGCGCTTTGCCGATAACGGCAAGCAGAACAATAAATGGCACCAGGTATAAAATGCCCCCGATAATGGTCGTTTTTAGAAATTGAAAAAAAGTCTTCATGTTCGCCTCAAATGTTTTAGGGTCATACTGCAAGCGAGGATTAATTGCGCTTTTTGAATAATGCCTGGTGTTCGATGTTCGAATGCCGGGTAAGTATGCGCTTAAACGTGGTTAAGATGAAAGCGCAAAACTCAGCAACCAACTCGTTCCAAAACTCCTGTTTTGGAACGCAATAATCGTGGAAACTCTGTTTCCGGCCACAAAAAGCG
>CAZFVV010000059.1:0-32527 GCA_964522165.1 uncultured Calditrichaceae bacterium | reverse complement strand
CTGATTGAAAAACACCTGGTTGCGCATAAACGCCACTCCCCACTCCTTGGCCCAGTGATTCTCCCCGTTCATTGCCGAATAGACTTCATTGATGGGTTCAGCGATGCCGCTTTCCGCGAAAAGTTCGCTCAAGGCAGTGGCCAGGCCGTCCCCCTTGTAGGGCTGCTCGCTGTACAAATGCCCCTCTTCAAATCCCCTTGAAACCGGGGAAACCAGGGCCAGGGGAGACAGCTTCCGGTTGGTTGCATTTTCGAGAGCGGTTAGCAGCAGGAAACCGGCGCCCTCCCCGGGAATGAAGCCATCCATTACCTGGCCAACTAAAATGCGATCCTGCATGTCCAGGTTTCCTAACAAGTACAGGTCTAAATAAGTATCCACCCCGCCGACCATAACATATTCAACGTTTCCCCCCGGCTCCAGAAGCTCAATCGCCTCTTTTAAGGCCAGCAATCCGGCAGCCCGCCCTTTGGGAAACAGCCTGCTTTCGGCAACATTGAATTGTACCCCGGATTGGAGGCTGAGATACTCAAGAAATTTATTATCCACCGGCGCCGGGCGGCCAGGAAGCGCTTCCGGAACGCCGAGGTACAGGGGAATCCTTTCAATATCCAACGCAGTTTCCGCCGCTGCCTGAAGCGCCGGAGCAGCGAGGCGTAGCATCCGTATCTGCCGGGAGGTGAGGCCGGTGAGTTTATCAATCTCCGGCTCCGGGGGCGGCAACACCTCATCCGGCAGAATCGCCATGGTAAAAGGGACAAACCGTTTGTTATGGATGCTGGTTTCGGAAAAGCGGGTGATTCCCGCGCGCACCGAGGCCGCGGTCTGCTCCGCATCCAGACCCACTGCGGTAATTATCCCCATATTCAAAATTGCCGCGCCTTTTTCCGGCATCAGGCTGCCCTTCCGTTTACGGTCAATGATTTCAGGTTGATAGCAATTTGTTCGATTTTCAAGGCTTTTTTATCGCATTCCAGCGCCCCTCGCCAAAGCAGGGAGAACCGGGATTCCCCCGGCTCGATTAAAACGGTTTCCAGATTCAGGGGCGGATTCTCTATTTTACCGGCAATACGAATCGAGACCTCAAATTCGCACACCGGAAGAGAGAACGCCAGGGGCCCCCGGGGGGACATATTGGTAATCCTGACCGGCTCGCCGCCTTGCAGATAGCCGTCGCAAATTAAATCCGGGTGGGCGGCGTTGAAGAACCGGGGATCGAAATCATCGGGTAGATACGGGGAGCGGCTCTTCTGCCAGGCTTCATCATACGTTCCGGCAAAGGATTTCCGGGGCTCCCAATACGGGGCCAAGTAGCCGAAGCAGGCCGGCCGGGGCCGGTCCCCCGGTTTCGAGATCATTTTTGCCGGATCTTCCAAATTGGGGAGCAGGGTATCCTTTAGCTCGCTGTTGCTCCGCTTGCCCTTGAATCCCCTGCCGACCGGGTTTTCCGCCACCGCTAAAATTTCCTGTTTTTCGGCATCAACCTCGTGAATTCCCCCAAAAGCGCGTTCGTACACCAGCGGCATGATCTCGAACGGTTCCGGGGCGGCCATGCGAAGCCCAGCCAGGCCGTTCTCCCAGCGCCGCTCGCCGAAAACCCGCACGGTTTTTTTCCGCTCGCCAACCGCCAGCATCACCTCAAGCTGCATAACCGGGCGTTTGCCGGGCGCGCAGGCTTCCCCGACCATTACAACATCCGTGGCCGGTTTTGCTAAATGTATTTCCGAGGCATATTTCAGGCTGGATTGCCCGGGTTTGCCCCAGAATTCGTCTGCCATCACGATGGGAGCCTGCTTTTCCGCCACTTCTATTGTTTCCCCAATCGTGAAGGTGGCTTTGATGACGACGTAAAGCGTGTCTATTCCCTGCTCGTTGGGAAAGAGCGACATGGTTGCTTCAAAGGGAGTTGTATTTTTTAATTGCAGCATCTTGAAAAATTGATTTTAAGTTACTGTTTTTACTTTAAGACTTTAAAATCGGGCAGAACAATTACATTCTAAATGCGCCAATGTTCTTGAAATGGCAGAATAATTTTTGAATCATTTTGCCTTATTCTTCCTGAGAAAAGCGCATTTTCGGTAACCGTGGCTGTGACGCGGAGCGTCGCCATCCATCACGCGCCGATGCAGAGCATCGGCGCGAGCAGCCGGAGGGGACGCGATTAAAAACCTCAATTAATCGCCACGCTGGCCCCCTTAACCCGGTTGGGGCCGGAAGAGCGCGACAAAATATGCGTTCCTTTGATAATTATTTTCCCATCCTTGCGAAGGAGAATGCTCCCCTTGCCGCACTTCAGCAGCAGCTCATCTTCCGCCTCGAAAGTGATCCGCTTTCCGTCCACCCGAATTTCTTCGGGCTTGCGCTCATTATCCTCCGCGAATTCTGCCGCCAGGATCGTTTCCAGGGGATTTTCAAGAAGGCCGATGATAATCGGGCGGGCAGGATCGCCCTTTTCAAAAATCAGGAGCGCTTCACACCCTTGATATGTCTCCCTCATCAGCTCCGCGCGATTCAATCCGGCCAGCAATCGCGCCGGAATCGCTTCGCGATTCTCTATCTGAATCAGAATTTCTCCGTTGGAGTTCGAGCCTGCGATGGTTCCCACCACCGGCGCCATTGCTTCCACTGTGGAGGCAGGCTCGCCGCTCCGAAAAATTTCCGCAATAAATTCTGTTCCATTCGATACTGAGCTATTTGCCATAACTTAATTCTCCAGAACTTTAGCGCCCTTCAGGATCAGGTTTTTAGAGGCGTTGACGGTTATCTTCCCGCCCTTGATGGTAATATCCCCGTTCTTCTTCATGGTAATGCTGGCGGAGCCGGTTTTGATGGTAATCTGGTCTCCGGCGGTAATGGCCAGGTTTTTACCGACGTCCAGGGTATCGTTTTTCCCCACAGAGTGGCTGCGATTCTCCCCTATGGAAACCTTCTCATCTTTGCCGACCTGCTCGGTGCGGTTTTTACCGATGCTGATGGTTTCATCTTTTCCAACATCCTCGGTGCGGTTTCCAGTGATGGTAATGGTTTCATTCTTCCCAACGTCTTCGGTGCGATTCTCGCCAATGGAAATAGTCTCATTCCTGGTAACTTTCTCGCTGCGATTATTGCCAATCGTGATGCTCTCGTCATTATCTACCGTCTCGGTGCGATCGTGCTTGATGTGGGAAGTCTCATCGTGGTTGATGGTTTTGCTGCGGTCATTTCCCACCCAGTGGGTTTCGTCATTCTCGACTTCGATATCCTGGTTCTTCTCCGCGTGGATGAAAAGCTGTTCTTCCCCCTTCTTATCCTCAAAACGGATCTCGTTAAAATTATCCGGCGTTCCGCCCTTGGAGCTGCGGGTTTTGATGGCGCTCCTGGTTTGATCCGCGGGCAGTTCGTAGGGCGGCATCTGCTCGGCATTATACACCCGCCCGGTAATGATCGGGCGGTCGGGATCGCCTTCCAAAAAATCCACAATCACCTCCTGCCCGATCCGGGGAATGAAGATAATCCCCCACTGCTTCCCGGCCCAGCCCTGGGAAACCCGGATCCAGCAGGAGCTTTTCTCGTCTTTCTGGCCCTCGCGGTCCCAGTGGAATTGCACCTTTACCCGGCTGTATTTGTCCACCCAGATTTCCTCTCCCCCCGGCCCCACCACCACCGCGGTTTGCGGCCCCTGCACAATCGGTTTGGGAGTGATCCGGGAGGGGCGAAAGGGCGTTGCGTGGGGAATGCAGGTAAAATTATTGACGTAGGCGGCTCCCCCGCCGGAATCCGTGCTATAGCTGGTCTCCTTTGCGGAGTGGGAGACTAAGGTTAAGACATAGGGACCGTTCATATCATCGCGGTAGTGGTTGAACAGCTCGAAGCGATAGCCGCTGGTAAAAGCG
This sequence comes from uncultured Calditrichaceae bacterium, assembly GCA_964522165.1. Taxonomy (GTDB): domain Bacteria; phylum Calditrichota; class Calditrichia; order RBG-13-44-9; family J075; genus JABWBP01. Next base: position 28,658 of record CAZFVV010000059.1, on the reverse strand, counting down.
CGGCAGTTGCCGGATCCGCGCATGATAACCCCGGGAGTTTCCTCTTCTTCCAGACGGAGCTTGACCAGGGCGTCCCCCCGGGCTTTCTGGGTGTACTCGCCGGGATAATCGTAAATTTCATATTCCCCGTCGCCGCTGACGTTTGCCGCCAGGCTGGTGCCGGGCATCTCGAAATTGTAATCGCTGAGGGCGTACTTGCCGGGGCGCATTTCTTTCTGCACTATCCAATCCGTGACAATATATTCCTCCAATACCGCGTCCACGTTGGGGTGATAGCGCGCCCGCTCCTGGCCGGGGCAGGGCCGATGGGCGTTGGCGGAATTGGCCAATACTAAGGTATGCTTGCCCTGCTCGTGCTCGAAGAAGTAGAAAATCCCTTCTTCCTCCATCAGCCGGGAAATGAAATTAAAATCCGTTTCGCGATACTGCACGCAATAAACCCGCTCCTCGAAGCTGCCGTGAAGCTCGTTGCGAAAATCGCTAAAGCCCAGGTCGGAGAAGATCTTTTCGATGATATCCGGCGCGGCCATATTTTGGAAAATGCGGCAATCGCTGGTCAAAGTCAGGAACCAGAGCCAGGGAACCAACTCGGCGCGATAATGGGTAAAGGTGGCGTCGCTGCTGCCCTGGGAAAAGCGGCTGATAAAACCGTTGAAATACCTTTCCCCGCCGCTGTCCAGTTTCAGGGTGACGGTGACGTTTTTTCCCACAATATCATCGTAGGCGATGGATGAATCCAGTGAAAGAAGGTCCAGGTGAAAATTGAATAAACGCGAAATGGCTTCGGTTCCGTCAAAACCCTGGAGCAGCAGAACGTCCGGGCCTAAAGGGGTGTCTATTTTGATGAAGCGGGTTTCCTGGGTGTGCAACATTGTCTCTCCTGATCTGCAAACGCGTTATCAACTCTGAAGCGCTTATCGAACTGCCCCGCCATAGTAAATGTGGTCGGGATTGCGATCCATTTCCCGGTAAGGGCTGCGGTAAGCGTATCCGCGCCCTTCGGGTATGAACAGTTTATCTTTCTTTGCGCCATTGCAACCGCGGCAAAGCACCATGGCGTTGTCGCCTAACTGATAAAGCAATGCCACGTCGCCGGCCAGGATTTGGCGATAATCCTGCTGATTGAAACGGGTTGCCCTGCCCCCCGCGGCGCAGGGGAAAATGTGGTCCACTTGAAAATATTGCCGGTTGTCATGCACAAACCCGCAGCTCTCGCACATATAGTGATCCGCTTTGCCGCCAAACTCCCCCGGCCAGCGGCGTTGAACTTTGGCGGCGTTGAGCCTTAGATAGTTTCTTTTTTGCCCGCGCGTAAACTCATCCCGTTTCGACATCTCTCAACCTCTTTAGATTTTATAGAGCAAACTTCTTCCGGCAACCTCTCAGGGTGTGTTTGAAAATTCGATTCATTGCCTTCACGTCGTTCAAATGGCACACAGATGACACGGATGACGCAGATTTACACAGATTTTTTCATTTTATCCGCAAAAATCAGGGTCATCCGTGTTCTATCTTTTTACGTCAGTCGATTTTGTATGCAAATCCCCCATTTTCCCCAATCGCCACGTGAACCCGGGAAAGCGCCTGGCCCTCCGCCATGCGGGAGAGGAATTCCCGGGAGATTTCCGGCAGCAGGGTGCGGGTAATGATATGGTCCACGTTCCGCGCCCCGCTCTCCACCTCGGTGCAGCGGGCAGCGATGGCCTCCACCAGCGCCTCATCATAGGAAAAGGCGATGTTCTGATTCTCCTCCAGCCGCTTGCGGATTTTATTCAACTCCAACACGATAATGCCGCGCATCATGGCATCGGAAATCGGGTAATAGGGCACTACGATCAGCCGCCCCAGGAAGGCCGGCTCGAATTCCTTGCGCAATTCCGGGTGCAGAACTTCGGCTAACTTTTCGGCCCCGGGTTTGGTATCCTCATCCGCGCAGAGTTTCATCACCAGGTCGGAGCCGGCGTTGGAGGTGAGGAAAATGACCGTGTTCTTGAAATCGATCAGCCTTCCCTCGGCGTCTTCCATCATCCCCTTGTCGAATACCTGGTAGAACAGCTCCCGCACGTCGCGGTGCGCCTTTTCAATCTCGTCCAACAGCAGCACGCAGTAAGGATTGCGCCGTACCGCCTCGGTGAGCACGCCTCCTTCGCCGTAGCCCACGTATCCCGGGGGAGAGCCTTTCAAACCGGAAACGGTGTGCGCTTCCTGGTATTCGGACATGTTGATGGTGACCAGCTTGCGCTCCCCGCCGTAGAGAACGTCGGCCAGGCTGAGGGCGGTGAGGGTTTTGCCGGTGCCGCTGGGGCCCACCAGCAAGAATACCCCGACCGGCTTATGGGGATCTTCCAGCCCGGCCCGGGAGGTGCGAATCCGCTGCGTGATCGCCTCCAGGGCGTGGGACTGCCCGATCACCCGCTGCTCCAATTTTTCTTTCAGATTCAGCACGGTTTTGATCTCATCGGTCAGCATCTTGCCCACCGGAATGCCGGTCCAGCCGGAGATCACTTCTGCAACGATATCCCCGCCCACCTGCGCCTGCATCAGCGGGGTTTCTCCCTGGAGGTCCTTCAATTTGCGGTTGAGCCGGGCAAGCTCCTTCTGCAAACGTTTCAATTCCGTTTCGTCGATTTTTTCAGCGCCGGCTTCTTTTTCCGCTTTCTCCGCAATACTGTTTTCCAGGGTCTGGCGGATCTCCCGGATTTGCCGAACCAGCTCTATTTCTTCTTGCCACTGCTTTTCCAGTTCAGCGAGCCGTTTTTCCAGGAGGGTTTTTTGTTCCCCTAAGGCTTCGATGCGCTCCTGGTGATTTCCGCCGGTAATTTTTTCCCGCCGGAGCACCCGGCTCTCCACCTCCACCCGGTCGATTTGCCGCCGGCAATCTTCAAGCGCCGCGGGCGTGGCGGTCTGCCCGATGGCCACCCGGGCGCAGGCGGTATCCAGCACGCTGATGCACTTATCGGGAAGCTGCCGCCCGGTAATGTAGCGATGGGAGAGGCGCACTGCTTCCTCCACCGCTTCATCCAGAATCCTCACGTTGTGGTGCTTTTCCAGGGTAGCAACCAGGCCGCGCATCATTTGTACCGCCTGCGACTCATCCGGCTCTTCCACTTTTACCGGTTGAAAGCGCCGCGCCAGGGCGGCGTCTTTCTCGACGTATTTTTTATACTCCGCCCAGGTGGTGGCGGCAATGGTGCGCAGCTCTCCCCGCGCCAGCGCCGGTTTCAGCAGATTGGCGGCGTCGCCCTGGCCGGCCTGCCCGCCCGCGCCGATCAAGGTATGGGCTTCGTCGATAAAAAGAATGACCGGGCGGGGAGAGGCTTTCACTTCTTTGATGACCGATTTGAGGCGGTTCTCGAATTCCCCTTTGACCCCCGCCCCGGCTTGCAGCAAACCCAAATCCAGGGTGCGAACCGCCACGTTTTGCAGCGGCGGGGGCACGTCGTTAGCGGCGACGCGCAGCGCGAATCCCTCCGCTACCGCGGTTTTCCCCACCCCCGCTTCCCCCACTAAAATCGGGTTGTTCTGGCGGCGGCGGGTGAGGATGTCGATCACCTGGCGAATCTCGAAATCCCGCCCTAACACCGGATCGATCTCGCCTTTTTGGGCCCTCTCGGTCAGGTTGATGGTGAACTGGTCCAGCGCCGGGGTTTTGGTGGGCGCTCCCGCGCTCGCCGGGGCGGATTCTTCCCCGGCAACCGCCTCCGCGCCGTTATCTTCTTCCGACCCGGCGATGATGTCCCAGAACTTCGCCTGGAGCGCTTCCGCGGAGATCAAACCGAATTCTTCGGACATTTCCCGGGCCATTCGCGCCAGGCTTTCGTTGCCGAGCAGCGCCAATATCAGGTGCCCGGAGCGCACTTTGGCGCTACTGAAATTCAGCGAGGCCAGGGTCCAGGCATCGCGGATCAGTTCGGGAATGCGCGGCGAGAACGCCGGGGTGCGGGCGTTGCCGGTTTTCAAACGATCCAGCCCGAGCGTGAGATGTTGCTGCAAGCGGGTCGGGTTCACCCCGAAGTGGCGGAAAATGCGCCCGGCGTCGGTATTGTGCGCTTCCAGCAATTTCAGGAACAGGTGTTCCAGGTCCACGTCATAATGGGTGCGGGAAAGGCACAGCCCCGCCGCGTCTTCCAGGGCCTTCCGGCAGGTATCGTTCAGCTTCCCCAGCAATGATTTCAAATTAATGCTCACCATGATTTTCTCTCCCGGTAACTATACGTTGTGTGAATTTTTTACATCTCTCCTGCCCCCACAGGGGGGTAATGTTAAGCCCCAATTTTTTTTATAGTAACTGATGTTACGTAGGGTTCATCACGCAGGGATAAATCCCTGCAAAAATATGAAAAGGTTGATATATTCAGCCATCCCCGATCTGAAGATCGGGGCTATTCAAGTTTTCTATAAACAATTGAGTAGCCCCGCGATTCATCGCGGGGGAGCTGTGAATCCGCTCTTCAATTTGTGAGGGGATTTATCCCCGAATCATGTCCAATGCGTAACATCACACCGTAACGCTAAATTGCAGAGACCTTATCCGCCAATCATTTAACCATCCAATCATTTAACCATCCAACCATTTAATCCCCACTTAGCGGAAGCACCACGTCATCCACATCCTGCCTCGGCGCGGCGCTGCCGATCCAGGTATTCCAGCCCAACCGGGAGGATTTTTTGCCGCGCTCCGCGAAGGCGCTCAAGGGCGCTTCCTCTGCCCGCAAAATCAGTTGAACTTCAACGTCGAATTCCGGCCCGGCCAGCAGCCGGGTAAGCTCTTTCAAGGCGCTATAGCCGCTCCCGACGGGTAGAAAGGCATAAAATCTGGCATAGCTCAAGGGGCCGATGCGGATTCTGAATTTGCTCTGCTGATCCCACACCCGGCTGCCCGCCACGGTATCCTGCCCTAAACCGGCGCTCGCTTCCTCCGCGCCCATCCGCGTACAATGTGCTTCCTCCAGGCCGAGCCACTGCCCCACGAACTGCACGATTGAAATGGGCGCCCGGAAATAATCCTCCATCACGCTTTCCATGGCGCTGACCGAATGGGGTCGCCGGGCCAGCAGGCCGGTATAGAATAAGAGCACCCGGTCATCAACCTCCAGGCGGTTGTTCAGCCCTTCGGTGCCTAATCCCATCAAGGATAAGAGGTATTGCGGCAGCGCCCGGTTGTGATTGGCATGAAAACGGTGTTTCTGCCAGGCGCTGTAGAAAAAAGAGATCAAGCGATGGTTGAAGAGGTCGAGGAACTCCCCCAGCGCCAGATCCTTCATGCGCAGGCGCTCGATGAGCAGCTCCGTATAATGCCGGGGCAGCACTCCGGCCAGCCCGGTAAGCCCCATAAATGCAACCGTCATTTCCGGCGGGGCTTCACCGTTCTCAGTTATCTCGTAAATGTCGCTGGGCGGATAGGTGAGCGAGGCGCGGGTGCGAAAGCGCACGGCTTCCTCAGAGGGATCGGCATCCTTCCCCACCGGCTGCCGCTGCGGATAAATCCGCTCCAACAGGCGCACCGCCTGGAAAAATTCAAAACGGTAGCCTTCCGCAAACAGCGTTTCGCTTACAGAAGGATCTGTTCTCCTGCCCTGGCCGGCCATCGTTTAAGAAATCCTTTTTTTTGGACAACCCGTTGTCGGGTGGTAATTTCCAATTCACTGAAAGAGTTCACCGAAACGTAAAGTCCCAGGAATTTTTCCAATACCGCCGCCAGCAAAAACACCCCGCTGCCGACAAATTTTTCTTCATCAAATTCCACGTTCACCTTTACTCCCCGGGCAAACGCTCCCCCGTGGCCGCTGCCCACCCGCCGCACCACCCGGTCGCTGTGAACCGTGGTAATCCCGGAAATCTGCTGCTGGTTGACCGCGGAATCCTTGAAATCATACAGTTTTAAGATTTCCTGCAACGCTTTCCGGGCGCTCTCCCCGCCGCTGAGGGAGAGATAGTTCAGCGATAAATGAGAAATGAGACGCCATTGCGCTGCCCCTTTCAGCGGCGGCCGGTAGGTGGGGGTAGGCTTTTTGAGGCAGCGAATCCGGGTGATGGGCGCCGCGCCTTCCAACTCAAAATCCCCCTGGGGATTGCCGAAGGGAAGCCGCGCCGGCAAATCCCGGTTGGTGCAGGTGACGTGCGCGGTAAGAGTTTCCGTGGCCGGAAGGGAGGGTTGGAATTTCAAATCCACCAGGGAGAGGTACACCTCGGTTCCGGGGTCATCTTTTTCCATGGAAACCTGGCGGGTGGCGTACCAGAAGACCTCTTCCTCGCCGGTTTCCTCGTCGTAGGCGTGCTGGTAAGAATAAAAAGGCTGATAGTGCACAATTTTATTGAGATAGGGAACCGTGCTGGCGACCCGGTCCACGGAATAAACCTCCATGGCCGGCATCCGCCGTAAATCCGGAATCAGGTGGTATTCCGCGCGGGTGCGGTCGAGATTGATCGGCTCGGCGACCTTCTGAAACAGGTTTACGATGGGGGCGCACCCTAACAGGAAGCTGTCCTTCCCGATATTGTCTTTTTGGGGGTGGGCTTGATCGAGAAATATCAGAATCTTCAGCTTATCGGTCTTGCCGAAACGCTTTGCCAGTTTCAAATGGCGGAGGTCCACGAAGAAGAACTTCTCCGGGAAGGTGAAATATTCTTGCAGCAGGCGGTAGCCCATGAAGGAATGGTTGGGATAGGGCAGCAGCCCCTCTTCCTTGTCGAACCCCACCGCACGGAGCGCGTCTTTCGGAAGCGCCAGCGGCTCCGCGCCTTCCCCTTCGTTTCCGTCGCGCAGCTCCACCCGCACCACGTTGTTGAACAGCAGCTCATACAATTTATAAACCAGCCCGCTTTCTCCATTCAGGTGGAAGCGCAATTCACCCAGGTCGAGATCGAAAAAGCTGCTGTCGCCCACGCACTGCAGCTCTATCTGGATTACCGCCGCGGCGTTGTTCGGCCAGATGGAGAGGCTGTCCGGCCCTTTATGCTGCAAGGATTGCACCTTTACCGGCCAGAGCGTGACCGGGTACGCGGTGCGAAACTGGCAGGGCGTTCCATTAATAGGCCGGGAGTAGAGGGTGGTATGGCGTTTTATGGTGTAGCCGCCGGTCAGCATTCCCTGGGCGGGGTCCGGCGTGAACAGCACGATAGACATGGAGGGAATGGGGGCCAGGTAGTGGGGATAGAGAATATTGAGCAGGGATTCGGTAACTTCCGGAAAGTCGTCATCAATTTTGCGGTGCACCCGCGCCGCCAGAAAAGCGAATCCCTGGAGCAGCCGCTCTACGTGGGGATCCTGGCTTTCGCTCTCTTCTAACAAGAGCCGGTTGGCAATTTTGGGATACTTGCGGGCGAAATCCTTCGCCAGCTTGCGAATGTAGGTAAGCTCTCGCTGGTAATATGTCCACATTTCATCTTGCATTACCTGGCTCCCTCTACCTTATACTGCCCGCTGGTTAGCTCCAATTGGGTATCAAATACCACTCTTTCCGGGGCGGGATCTACCCGCAGCACTCCGACGATGGTAAATTGCAGGCTCTTCTCGAACTTATCGCCCCCCGTTTTTTCTTTGACCGACACCTGCACCTGTTGCAGGCGGGGTTCGAAGATTTTAATCGCATTTTCGATGATTTGAATTAATCTGCGCTGGTCCTGCTGGCTTTTACGGCTGAACGAGCTGATGTCCGGCAATCCGTACACGATTAACGATTTTTTGACTTCCGAAAACTCCCCGGGAATTTCATCGCCGAATCCTAACCGGGTATTGAGCAGGTCTTCCAGGTCCTGGCGAATGGATTCCACCAGCATTTGCACGTCCCAGGAATCGTTGGGATTGGCTTCCCAGCCGGCTTCTGGGTTATCATCCAAAAGCCGGTCGAGCAATGATGGGATAATACTGAGTGCTTTGTTGTTTCTTAACATCACAGGGACCTCCCTGCCCGCGGTTATATTTGGTCTGCTGCAAATGGCGATGAATATGGGTATAAGGCACGGGGGGCTCCCCCTCTACCTTATACCTTATTACTTCTACCTTTTTCCTTAATTTTGACCGCCAGGGCGCCGCAATTCCCTGGCGCTCAAAACAGTTTGGTTTATCCGCCGGTATTGGTGTGCAAATTCCAGTGGGTAGAAACATCGCCCTTGGGGGCGCCGCTCTTGTGATCGGTTTCGGTATAGGTCCAATCGATCTTTCCGTAGGTGAAGGTCACCTCTTCCAGGGGAAGATTATCGCCGCCCTTGGCGCTGCCTCCCGGCCGCACGCTGGAAATAATCACGTCGGTCATCTTGTATTCCATGTATTTCTGCTTGTCCCCCCCTGCCCGGCAGAGCTCTACAACGATTTCCGGGATGTGAGTGCCATTGCAGCAATACAGATTGAGTTTGGGAGTGGCTTTGTCCAGGGTCTTGACGATGGAAAAATCCTGGTGCTCGCATCGTTCGGCGGTGCGGGACCCTCCGCTGCTTACCGACCCGCTTCCCGGCTGGCTGACACCGTGGCTGAAGGAGAGGATCTCAATCCACTCGGCGTGCTTGTCGTCGGTGCTCTCGCCGGGAATATCCTGGATTTTAATGAATGAATCGAACATGGTACTAACCTCCGTTTGTGATGGGTTTGATAATGTGAATTAAATCGACCGATCAATTTTGCAAAACTTACCATTCCGTTGGATCCTGCGGCAAGCCCTGGCAGGGAAAGCTTTGCAAACGATCTCGCCAACTCACGCGGTCATTTAATTAGAGCCTGCCAATACACGTTTTCTCTCATAAAATTTTGCCCAAATCAATATTTTTACAGTATTAAGCGCCCTGCGCCGGGGGCGGCAGTTCCGCTACCAGCCGGAGAGAAACGGTCAGCTCTTCCAGTTGAAAGTGCGGTTTTAAAAACGCCACCGCTTTGTAAACCCCGGGCTTTCCGGCCACTTCCGCCACGTCGATGCGGGCTTCCCGCAGGGGCTTCTTCGCCTTGGCCTCCTGGGAAGCGTTATCATCCAGCAGCACGTAGTTGGCAATCCAGCGGTTCAGGAAATCCTGGCAATTCTGGCGGGTCATAAACTTGCCGATCTTGTCGCGCATCATCGCCTTCAGGTAGTGGGCGAAGCGGGAAACCGCCATGATATATTGCAACTGCGCTGATAACCGGGCATTGGCGTTGGCGGCGTCGGAATCGTATTTTTTGGGCTTGTTGACGGATTGGGCGCCAAAGAACGCCGCGTAGTCGGTGCCCTTGCAGTGCAGCAGGGATATGAATCCCAGATCCGACAACTCTTTTTCCCGCCGGTCGGTAATGGCGATTTCCGTGGGGCATTTCAGGGCGACTTCGCCTTCATCGGTGCGGAAGCTGTGGGTCGGCAATCCTTCTACCAGCCCGCCGCCTTCCACCCCGCGAATCGCCGCGCACCAACTATATTTGGCGAAGGCGTCGGTGAGGCGGCTGCCGAGGGCGTAGGCGGCGTTTCCCCAGAGATATTTCTGGTGATCCTTTCCGTCCACGTCCTCTTCGAAGTTAAAAGCTTCTACCGGAACGGTGTCCGACCCGTAAGGCTGCCGCAGGAGGATGTGAGGCATCACCAGCCCCACGTAGCGGGAATCTTCCGACTCCCGGAAGGAGCGCCATTTGATATACTTCGCTTCCTTGCGGTTATCGAAGATTTTGGCCAGGTCGCGGGGTTTGTCCAGGTCCGCGTAGCTTTCCAGGTTGAAAAGCTGCGAGTTCGCCGCGGAAATGAACGGCGCGTGGGCGGCCGCGGCCACGTTGGATATTTTTTCCAACAAGGACATGTCTTCCGGCTCCCCGCCAAATTCATAATCCCCGATAAACGCTCCGAAGGGGAATCCTCCGAAGATGCCGTACTCTTCTTCATAGACCTTCTTGAACAGGGCGCTCTGGTCGAATTCCACCGCTTTCTCCACGTCCTTGAGCAGCTCTTTTTTGGCGGCGTTGAGCACCCGGATTTTCAGCATTTCCCCGGTCTCGCTTTGATGCACCAGGTAGTGCAGGCCCCGCCAGGAGGCTTCCAGCTTCTGGAATTCCGGCGCGTGCATGATTTCGTTGAGCTGCCGGGAAATGAGCGCGTCGAGCTGCCCGATGCGGGCGTTGATCATCGCTTCGGTGTCTTTGGAAACCACTTTGGCGTCTTTCATCACGTCGTTGACAAAACGCTCGATCAGATCCAGGGCGTATTTGCGCTGCTCTTCATCGCGCGGGCGGATGCCCTCCTGCACGATTTTATCCAGCAGGCTAACTTCCCCGGCCTGGGTTTCCGCCGCCGCCGCAGCGGTTTTGCTTTTTTCAGTTGTTTCTGCCATTTTTTATTTCTCCTGATTTTGTATTGACTCTGCCACGAAGGCTCTAAGACCCAAAGACATCACCAAGAGCATAGAAACCCTTAGTGAAAATTTTCTGGCTTAGCAGCCTGAAGGCTGAATACCTACGCTTGGTTTATTTAGTCCTTTTTATCGCCGGCAGGCTCGCCGTCTGCTGCGCCGGGGGCTTCCTCGCCGGCGCCCTTGAACTGCTCTTGCAGGGATTTCAGGGTTTCGGTGTTTTGAGCCACTTCCTGGAGCAGATCATTGAGCTTGTCGTTGCCGTCCATTTTTGCCAGCAAATCCGAGAGCTTGTCGCGGGTTTCCAGCAGCTTGCGCAAGGGTTCCACCTGCTTCACCACGTTTTCCGGGTGAAAATCGTCGAAGCTTTTGAAGCGCAATTCCACGGCCATTTTGGTGTCGTCGTTGGCGAGCTTGTTATCCACCATATACGCCAGGCGGGGCTTCATTCCCGCGAGCACGTCGTTGAAATTGTCGCGGTCGATTTCGATGAATTTGCGATCTTTCAGCTTCGGCAGCGGCTCATCCGGCTTCCCGGAAAGGTCGCTTAACACCCCTACCACAAAGGGTAGTTCTTTCAGCTCGATGGCGTCGCCGATTTCCACGTCATAAGTGATGTGAACTCGCGGCGGGCGCACCCGGCTGAGTTTTTTCTGCAAACTGTCTTTAGCCATGTTGGTTCTCCTTATTATTTGATGATGGTAAAATATTCGATAATGACTGGTGTTTTAGTGCTTCAGTGTTTTAGTGTTACAGAGAGCCGGAATTTCCTCAACAGCATTTCTTAAAACTTATTTCCCCCCCAGGGCCAGGGCCTGCTCCACGTCTAACTGGCAGAGCTTGTCAAAGGCGCGTTTAATCTGTTCCTGGTCGTTTTGATTGCCGGAATTTCGATAACAGCGGTACACCGCTTTCCAAACCCGGAGGTTCAATTCCGGGGATTCCCAATCCTCCAGCCGGTGTTTGTCGATCATAGCGGCCAGTTCCTGCAGGAGGGGGCGGGCCAGCTCCGGTTTACTGGCCTCCACGCAAAAATCCGCAACGTGCAGTTTGGCGAGGAACCTTTCCCGCTCGCAACGGGCCCCGGAAATGCCCTGCCGCAGCAACGCCAGCCCTTCGGAAAATTGGCCGGATTTCAATTTTGCCAGCGCCCGGTCAAACAAATCCGCTTCTTGCGCCGCGGCGATTTCTGTTTTTTCGCCCGCTTCCGCAGGAGCAGCCGCCGGCAAATGGTTGGCGGGAAAAATTTCCTTTTCCAGCCACTGGCGGGTTTCCGGGTTTGCCGCGGGGGTGCCGTCGCTCATCTCCATCTCCGGCAGCGTTCGAAAATCCGCCAGGTAGCCGTTCAATTCCAGGCGCAGGGCGGAGGCCGCCGGGGCATATTTCGCCCCTAATTTTTCCATGGCTTCCAGGGTGTAGCGCTGCAAATCCAGCCAGCCGTTGCCCTCCGGCCCGGCCATGCTCTTTTCCGCCTCTTGCAACAACTCCGGCCATTTTTTCTCATCATAAAGCTGTTTCAGCTTCCGGCGTACTTCGGAAGAGGGCGCGATCAGGCCGGGGTTCGCCGGGGAGGATTTTTTCTCCCGGGCTTCTCCCCAGCGCACCGCTCGCAGGATCAAATAAGGAATGGGGCTGTACGGCTCGGAGCCGCGCAGAAATTCCGCGGCGTTCAGCAGGCGCTCCAGGGCGTCGGCGCGGTCTCTGGGGAGAGCCGGCAAAGCGGGTTTTTGATCCGCCGCGGGCGCTTCGGTAACGTTGTTGGCCGGTAAATTTGCCTGCGCCGCCGGCGCAGCCCCGGGCTGGGGGGTTTGGCCGGCCCCCTGTGCGGCAACGGGAGCGCCGGAAGATTGTGCCGGCGCGCCTCCCGCCGCGGGATCATCAACCGGGGGCAGAACCGGCCGGGGTTGAGCCGGCGGGGTTGCCGCAGGGAGTGAGGCCGATGGTTCGACAGGTTTCGGTTGCGGCGCGGGTTTGGGTTTCTGCTTCAGAATTTTTTCTAAGTATTCGCTGCAATCATTCAATGCTTTCTTGATGGCGGTCAAACCGGGGGCTTCTTTCCCGAATTTGTCGTCAACCACTTCTTCGAGCGCCAGAATTTCCTCCCGGCAGGCGCTGAATTCTTCTAAAAGGGATTCGTAATAGTCCCGCCCGGAGAGGCTGATGGCCTGTTCGATGCTTTCGGCTAATTTCTTTTCATCATCCGCCAGGGAATCAATCGCTTTTTTATCTTCTTGTTTGGGGCTTTTTTTAAGCGCCTCGATGGATTTCGCTTTCTCCAGCTCCAGGAAATCATAATTTCGCCCGCTTGGTGCATCCGTTAGAAAGGTCTGTCTGATCAGAACGGGAAATTTCTGGTCGAACCATTCCAAAGGGCGGATTCGGTAATCCAGGTCGCCGTCGTCGATTTCCGGATAGAGGGAATCCCAAAATTTCGCCAGCAATTCCCGGATCAGCGCCGCGCCTTCGCGCAGCCCGCTTACCCCGGCGTCGGAGGCCAGCGCTTCCGTTAACCAGATGGCAAGGTTCAAATCCTTGCTCTTTTTGGCGAGCGCTTCCATGGAGATCTCGAGGACCTTCTGCCAATCGGCAGATTTCAGCTCCCGCTCCCACTGCCCGCGGTTCAGGGTATCATCGGCGCTGCGGGCTTTTTCGATCTGGTCGTAGGTTCCCTCGTAGCGCAGGTTCTCCCCCGCGGGATTATCGCCCGGTATGGGTTTCAGCAATTCATCTAACTTGAAAAACTCGTTGCGCGAAGCCATGAAATTCATCCGTTTTGAAAGGTAATCTCCCGAACTTCCAACACCGCCTTTTCCATCCCTCCCGCCCGAAACATCCGCTGCCCCACGGCCCACAGAAGCTCATCATCATTCAAGGATTCCCACTCGGTCATGCGGCCTAATTTCACCAGATCGTTAGAGTGTTTTTCCGAATGAACGTAACGAATGGGAATGAACCCCCCGGAAAACTGGCCGTCCCGCAATTCCACCCGGGCGGGAATCCACAGCAAATCCTGAATTTTACCGGGTGATTCGATCTGCACGCGCTTCAACTGTTCAAACGGCAACCAGACGTAACGATCATAGATGAACATCTCTAAAAATGGCGCAATCAGGTCGTTGCATTCGGAAAAATCTTCAAAAGCATTTCCGTCGATTTTCCCTACTATTGGTAGAGGTCGCCGGGAGGCAAATTCTCTCAAAAGCGCCGCAGCCTTCTCGATTTTACCGGCTGCGAACGCTTTCAGCGCTTCGATATAGGAATAGGTGTACGCAGGAGGTTCTGCCAGGAATTCCGGGTAACGGTTTTCCAGGAGCGCTTCCTGGCGGCGTCTCTCCGCGGACAGAATGTTTAGGTACGCCCGGGCGCCGGCTTCCGCGGAGGCGCTCTGCAAGGCCAGGATGTCCAATTGCTGCCCCGCCCGGGCGTAATCGCCTTGGAAGCAAAACAGGCAGAAGAGAAAGGAGCGCTTCCCGGGGTCCTCGGGATGGTTTTTTACCTCTTGTTTCAACTGTTGCAGGGCGTCGCCCAATCGCCCGGCATCGTAAAGCGCTTTGGCGCCGGATGGGTTCGCATTCATGGTTATTCCCCCGTTTAAAAGGATTTTAGTGTGAATTCAGGGATTCATCGGCCACGCGGCGGCGGCGGAAATTTTTTGCAAGAATTCCCCCAGGGTCAGCCGGGGAGATTCGATCATCTCTCTTAAAAATGGCGCTATATTTTCCGGCTGCGGCTCGCCGTCGCGGTCCAGCACGCAAAGCTGGTCGTGGTCCAGGCCGCTCTGGGTGAGCAGCAAAAGAAAGTTTGCCGGGGGTTTCTGGAAAAAGAGCAGCAGCCCCGGCGGCGCTTCCCCGGAAAGCTCCGCGCTCCAAAAAAAAGCCGGCCTTTGCAGCGCGCCGCCCAGGAAACGGCTCGCCAGATCTAACCAAAAAACGATTTCGTAAGGCAGGTTCGCTTCCATGTAGCTGAGCGGGAATTTAAGCCCGATGGAAATGCGGGAAAGTTTCCGGTTGCGCAGCGGCAGGGTAATATTTACCAGGTTTTGAAAGACCAGGTACTTTCGCGCGTCTTCGATGGAGCCCCAGAGATTGATCCAGAGATTTTCCAGGGTGGTATGGCTCAGAAATTCTTCATAATTCTCTAAATGGGAAGAACTCTGGAAATCGATCTGAAATTCCAGTTTTTTTAAGCGCGGCAGCATTTCCTGAAACTCCCGCCCGTTGATCATCCGCTCCGAAATCCGGTTTAATTCCTGCAATACGGAATCGAAAATGACCGGAACCAGGGACAATTGTTGGACATCTATTTCCGCGCGCCCCGCGGTTACAAACACCACAAAGGGATAGTTGCGGGCGCTTTCGTCCTGGCTGGGCATCAGAATTCCGGCCAGGAATTGATCGGAATTCTCCGGGCAGAAGGCGAAGCGCTGCAGCGGCAATTTTTTGAACGCTTCATCCCAATCGTTACGATAATAGTTCCTGGCCAGCAATAGATTCTCTTGAAGCCATTTCTCGAATTCCTGCGCTTCCGGGGCGCTGGCATTATGTTGCACGAAGTCCCCAAACATCGATAGTTTTCCTAAAAATGAAGGGCGTAGTATCACCATAATCATTCGGCTATTTGGCGTTATGGGATCAAGCGGAGTTTTTCGGCGCGAATCCCGGTATTGAGCAAGTTTCCCAGGTTATCGACAAAGAAGCGGGTTTGGTTTTCGAGCAAGGGTTTCAACTCCGCGGGGAAGTTTTGCTCCTGCAGAACCGCAATCAACCGGTTTTTTAATAATTCCTGGCTGGCGTGGTCCTTCAATTCCGGCATTTCGGCTCCCAGTAACGCCGCCGCTTTGGAATAATCCCTCCGGTCTCTCCCCTGGCGGGATCGTCTAAGCAATTCCGGGTACAGGAACTGCTTGACAAAGAGGCCGGCTTTTTGGTGGTACAATAGCCGGGCCGGGATCAATACCTTTCTATTGCGCTGCAATCCCCAGGTGAGGGAAGCCGGTTTATGGTGGAGGTACTCCAACCGCCCGATTTGATCCTGTAGCTCATTCAACTGCCGGTAGTGCCAGGGGTCGATATGCTCGGTAATCTGCACTTTTTTGACCTTTTCGAGGGTGGACTCCAGGGAACTCAAGTTCTCTTTGCTTTGCAAATATGCCCGGGAGGCGCTAAAAACCAGCAGCAGCAACAGCAGGGTGCATCCCACAATGCCGGCGACGTGCCGCGGGGCCAGGCGCTTGCGGTTTTTCTTCTCTACCAATATTTGATCGGGAATGATGACCCTGGCGAATAAATCTTTGATGAAATAGCTCTTGCGCTCGTCCCGGGAGGATTCGGGACGGTTGGATATCTCCTGGGAGAGATCGAATCGCTGGGAGATTTCCTGAATAACCGGGTCGATGGCCGGCCCTCCCTGGGTGCCGCTGGTGAAGTAAAAACCCCGGAAAACCGGGCTGATCTGGAAGCGGTTCGGCTGAAAGAGCTTGTGGGTAAAAAACGCCAGTTTGTTCAGCTGCGCGGCAAATACATGGGGGAAGACAAAGATATCGCGGTTGGCGGTTCCGTTGGCTTCTTTCTCCAGGCGGCTGAAACGGCGATGCAGCAGAATCTCGTACAGGCTTTCCGCTTCTTTCATAAATATTTCCCCTAAATCCGCTTCCGGGGAGTGTTCATCGGGGAAGGTGGAACCCCAGATCTGCTCTCTTTTCTGGGGATTCAAATCGTCGAAGAACTCCTCGAACCCGCGCAGCAGGTCGCATTTGGTAAATACCAGGTAAACCGGGAAACGCACCCCTAATTTTTGGATCAACTCATCGATGCGGCTGCGCAGCTCGATGGCGTGCCTCTCCAGTTCGTCTTCATTTTTTTTGACAATATCGGGAATGCTCACCCCCACAATGACCCCGGTAATCGCCCGGTTTTTGCGGTACTTGCTAAGCAGGTCGAGAAATTCATACCACTCCGCCCTGTCGATTTCCTCGCTGATGGCGGCGTAGCGGCCGGCGGTATCCAGAAAAATAGCCGAATCCGAGAAGAACCATTCACAGTTTTTAGTGCCCCCGATGCCCCCCAGGTGCTTTTTTCCATACGGGAACCTCAACCCGGAATTGATGATCGCCGTGGTTTTGCCGGCCCCCGGGGGCCCGATCACCACGTACCAGGGCAGGGCGTAGAGGGCCGCGTCATTGTTTCGCCCCTTTCCCAGGCGGGAGCGCTTCAGGGTTTCGATTGCGTCCAAAAACTGATTCTTCAACTGGTCGATATCTTTACGCTTATCCGGGCGGGTATTCAGGATTTGCGCGTCCATTTGGTCTTTGAACGATTTTTCCAACATTCCGGCGTTGCGCTTGGCCTTCATGCGCTCATAGAGGTACAGAATCACCAGAATCCAGATGAACAGGATGATGAGAATGCCTAACAAAAGGGTGTTTAACTGCCAATTCCGCCCGAACAACACTGCGAGCGCCACCAGCACAACGCCGCCCCCGCTAATCAGTGTAAGCGGTCTTTTAAGGGAATTAAGTAACCAGTTCATAACCTCTCATCGCGTTAAATTTGGGTAGATGCCATTATCTCATGGATATTCTGAACCAATCCCTTTGCGAATACCGTGATAGAGACGTTCAAGGCCAGGTAGAAGAGCACGCCCATGGTAAAAATAGCCACATAGTAAACCCACGCCGGAATGTCGATTCTTCCCATCGGGTGGGGCTGTTTTTCGCGCTGCCCGTTGGGAGGAGCCCCGTGCGGCGATAGTTCCCGGTAAGGCGCATCGGAAGCGCGGGACAATTCTTTGAAGGTATCGTCGATCAAAACGCGCAATTTATCCTGGTTGTGCAAAAAATACTGCCCCTTGAATCCTAATACCATGCAGAGATAGTAAATTTCCAACACTTCCCCGTTAGGGCCGGGCCTTTTGAGCAACTGTTCCAGGTGGTCGAAGAATTCCACCCCGGCGTTGAAGGTTTTATAAAGCTCCAACTGCAGGGGATTTTCCCGCCAGACGTTTTGAGCGTGCCATTGAGAGGAAATAATAGTCTCGTCGATAAACGCCACCACCGCAAACATGGCCGATTTGATGAGATCGCCCTGGTAGCCGGCCTGCGCGCAGTTGCGTTCGATTTTCTCCAAAAATTCCTTGATCCGGCGTCTCAACACCTCCGGCTCGCCGAAATTCCGGGCGGCTTGCAGCTGCAAGATGAGCATGAAGCAAGAGTTGAAATATTCCACTAATTTTCGTTTAGGGGTACGGAAAACGGTTTCAGAGGCCATGGCATCACCTTTCCGGAGTAAATCATTTGAGTTAATCAAAAAACGTTGCCTGAGGAAGAAGTCAGGAGTGCAAAATTCATTTTGCACTGCCAGTGCAGAATAAATTCTGCACTCCTGATTTCTATCTCTCAATCGCTTTTACAGTATTTTGATATATATGCCCGCGCAAATTTTTTTCCATAGAAGTTTATCGCCTGGCTCTGCGTCAAAACCGGGGCGCCCGGTTCATCGCTCTTCCGTTACGGCGATCAGCATCGGTTTCAAATGTTTGAACTGGGCGGTGAGCAGTATCGCGACCGCCCCGCTGCGCCGGATATTATCCCAGAAAATGCCGGATTTTTCCAGGCGGAGATAGAGCAGCCCCGCGCCGGCGGGCGTTCCTGCGGGGGGGCGCGACACCCCGGACACCCGCAAGCCCTGCACCGCCTTTCCCGCCAGGTCGTTGATCTCTTCCGGGCTGGAAATCTTGAGATGCTGGGGGATTTCATCCCCCACTTTGCGCTCGTCGAACTCGCCTTTCATCACCAGGTAGAACTGGGCGGTGCCGAAGAGCGCTTCATTGACGATCCGCCCGAGGTAGAGCGATCCGTCTTTGCTTTCCAGGGGAATCTTCACGTAATTGGGCGGGGGCAGCGCCTGGTCTAACAGTTTGCGGATTTCTTCATACAGCAAATTATAGCAATAATAGAGTTTATCGTGGTCATACTGGGGGAATTTCAACTCCCCATCGGGGGAAAATGTGGTGAGCTGCCCGGCCAGGGCGAGCAAGACGGTATATAACTCCTCGGGGTGGCATTTTAATTCCCTTAAATTATAAAAATGGCTCAATACCGGGATGAAGCTGTTGACGGTGTGCAGCAGCCAGAAGATATTGACGTCCACGTTAGAGAATTCCACCTGCCCGGAAGGCTGGCGCCGCCGCCGCTCCTTCAGGGTGGCGCTTTTTTCCACCAGTTGCCCCAGGATGCCGGCCTGAATTTTTTTCAGCGTTTCCGAAGCGTTCACATACAGGCAGGGAGGGATGTATTTCTGGTGCAGGGCAAAGGTATTGTTTTTCTGGCGAATCAGAATGGCAATTTTGAGCGCCCACACTCCCGGCGGGGGGGCGTCGCCAAAGCGGATCTGGAAATTCGGCAGCGCCACCCCGATTTCCTGCTCGTTGCTGCCGGTGTTGTCGTCGGCCAGGGGGACATTTTGCAGCACAAAGCGGGTCGCATCTTTATCGCCGGTTCCATCCAGCAAACAATTTACGCCCCCGGCCTGCTCCACCGGCAAGGCCAGGAACACCGCCAGGGCTTCCCGTTTTGCGGTAAAAAGCTCCCCAAAATTCTGTGACGCGGGCAGCGGCTGCAGGTCCGGCATATTGAACGGCAGCCCGTCCGGCATTACCCCGGAACAGCGCAATAGAATAAACTGGCCGTTTGCCAGGGCTTCATTATCAACTTCCATCTCGGTAATGCCCCAATCGTGGCGGAAAGCAGCCCGCACCCGGGCATTCAACAGCGCCAGGTTATAACGGTCCGCTTGCTGAAAATGGTGGGGCTTGATGAACATCCCTTCATACCAAACGATTTTCTGGCAATGTTTCATTTGCTATGCCCTTCGTGCTTTATTCAAGATTCGTGGATTAGCATGAGGCTTCTCCGGAAGATATGCTTCTATTGAAACATGAACGCTGACAACTTGCCCAAAAGTATCTCCGCGAACGCAAGGTTCGGCATATTTTTTCTTCACATCTGGTTAGAGCCGGAATGAAGGGAATAACTCTCAAATTATAGTTTTTCAGAAAAATAATTTCTATGGGAAAATAATTTTCTGAAAATCTATATTTTTTACCGGAGAGAATAGTTTTACGTTAAGGATCGGTCAAAAAATAATTTGTTAAAATCGTATTGTCGGATGTCATTCCGGTTTTTCCCGTTTTTGGGGAAAATACCGGAATCTTCTGCGGAGATTCCGGCATTCCGCTTCGCTACAGCCGGAATGACAGGTTTGGCTAAATTTAACAAGTTATTTTTTCATCACTCCTTAGCTCGACTTTATCCATTTTTTAAAAATGGCCATGTATGTAAAGCAATACGTTGATTTTTTCGTGTTTGACTTTTTAAACATCGTATACGAACAATGAGGTTGAAAAAATTAACGTTGTAAATTAAGGGCTTATATAGCAACAATTTCCCTTCTCTCGAAAATGGATAAAGTCGAGCTAAGCAGGCCTGGAAAAACTCTCCACCTCGACAGCGTTTTTGAGGGGAGAACGGAAAATTAAGAACAAAATTTTGGGGAGGGGGGGTAGGATTGACGGATTATTACAAAACCCGGCTTTCAGCGATCTGGAGCGAGATGTTCATCCGCACGTTGAGGCCGCGATGGCTGCCGGGAGGCCGCTGCAACACACCACAGCAGAAACAGAATCAGCAGAACCGCGGCGGCCAGGCAATATAACCCGTAGCGGAAATCCACTTTGGCGTTCACCTGGTTTTCTATTCCAAAAATGAGAAACGCGATCAGAAGGAGTTCCACTGCCGCCCATTTCCCATATTTTGCCAGCGTTTTCAGGCGCTGCTGAAACGGTTCAAATCGCGCCAATTTGCCATTCCAAAGCCCCATAATGATCGCCAGCTTCAAGAGCGGAAAGAGAATGCCGGCAATGAAAACGCCGGAAAAGAGCAGGTACTCTTTTTCGGAAAGCAAGTAAAGCAGGATGGTGAACAGGGAGACGGTGCGGCTGAAGAAGATGTATTTATTCGCCGTGAGCAGCGGGGCAAAAATCCCGGTTAAAAAGAGCAGCAGCGCCAGGAGGGTGAGCGTGGGGATGAGGGGAAGTAATCGAGCAGGATTGATCATCGCTTTTGCTACCGGTGATGGATTAATCCCCCGTCCTGCAATCTCCGGGAGAATTTATTCTCCGGCCGGGAGAAATTCAACGGTTAATTTGAAGCCGCCGGGCAACCGCCAGGGAGGGGGTTATCATTTAAAAACCATTGCGTTATCTCTCTCGACACCCTATTTTTGCCAGTTGTTTGTGGTTCGTTGTCCGTTGTGGGCGGCGGGGCGCTTCGGGCGGGTGAGTTGGAAGGGATTTGCAGTCTTTTTATTAACCGATATTACGCATTACGGATTACGCAATACGCATTAGATAGACATCCAAATCAGGAGTTATTACCCCATGATCGGCAATATGCTTAAAAAAGTGTTCGGCACTAAAAACGAACGCGAAGTGAAGAAAGTCTGGCCGGTGGTTGAGGAAATCAACCAGTATTACGAGCAATATCAAAAATTAAGCGACGAGGAGCTGAGAGGAAAAACCGAAGAGTTCAAACGGCGACTGGCCGAGGGAGAAACCCTCGAGGATCTTCTGCCGGAGGCTTTCGCGGCGGTAAAAGATACCTGCCGGCGGTTGATGGGCAAGAAATGGATGGTTACCGGGCGGGAAATCGAATGGGATATGATCCCTTTCGACGTGCAATTGATCGGCGGGGTAGCGCTGCACCAGGGCAAGATCGCGGAAATGGCCACCGGGGAGGGCAAAACCCTGGTCGCTACCATGCCCCTGTACCTCAACGCCTTAGAAGGCAAAGGCGCTCACTTAGTGACGGTAAACGATTACCTGGCCCAGCGTGACGCGGAATGGATGGGCGAGGTGTATAAGTCCCTCGGCTTGACGGTGGGGGTTATTCTCAATCAAATGGATTCCAAACAGCGCCGGGAAGCCTACAACTGCGACATCACCTACGGTACCAACAACGAATTCGGGTTCGATTATTTGCGCGACAACATGTCGGTTCACCCGGAAGACATCGTGCAGGTGCGCGGGCATCACTACGCGATTGTGGATGAGGTGGACAGCGTGCTGGTGGATGAAGCGCGCACCCCGTTGATCATCTCCGGGCCGGTGGAACACGCCACCCACACCTACGACGAAGTGAAACCGATGGTGGAGCGGCTGGTGAAGCTGCAAACCCGCTACGTCAACGAGATCATCGCCGAGGGAGAGAAGCTGTTAGAGGAAGGCAATAGCGATGAAGCGGGATTGAAGCTGCTCATCGCCCAGCGCGGGGCTCCCAAAAACCGCCGTTTGGAAAAGCTCTACCAGCAGCAGGGGATCAAAAAATTAGTATTCGACATCGAGAATATCTTCCTGCGGGATAAAAAAATCCACGAGGTGGATGAAGAACTCTATTACAGCATCGAAGAAAAGCAGCACGTCATCAACCTGACCGAAAAGGGGCGCAACGAATTGTCTCCCAACATGCCAGAAGAATTCGTGCTGCCGGACTTAGCGGAAGAGTTCAGCAAGATCGAAGACGACGAGGCTATCTCTCCGCGGGAAAAAGTGGAGCAGAAGAATAAAATCCAGATGGAATACGCCCGCAAGAACGAGAAGCTGCACAATATTTCCCAGTTGCTGAAAGCCTATTCCTTATTTGAAAAAGACCACGAATACGTAGTCACGGAAGGCAAAGTGCTGATCGTGGACGAGTTTACCGGGCGGATCATGTACGGGCGGCGCTACAGCGACGGCCTGCACCAGGCCCTGGAGGCGAAGGAGAACGTAAAGATCGAGGGCGAAACCCAGACCCTGGCGACCATTACCCTGCAAAACTACTTCCGCATGTACGACAAGTTAGCCGGGATGACCGGCACCGCGGAAACGGAAGCGCGGGAATTCTGGGACATCTATAAATTAGACGTGGTGGTAATTCCCACCAACAGGCCCATCAACCGCAGCGATTTCGAGGACGTCATTTACCGCACCAAGCGGGAGAAATACAACGCGGTGATCGAGGAGATCGAGCGGCTGCACAAATCAGGGCGCCCGGCGCTGGTGGGCACGGTTTCGGTGGACGTCTCCGAAACCCTCAGCCGGATGCTGAAACGGCGGGGCATTCCCCACGAGGTGTTGAACGCCAAATATCACAAGCAGGAAGCGGAAATTATCGCCAAGGCCGGGCAGATGGGCGCGGTTACCATCGCTACCAACATGGCCGGGCGGGGCACCGACATCAAATTAGGCAAGGGCGTCACCGGAAACGGCAAGGTGGATGAGGAAACGCCCTACGGTTTGCACATCGTGGGCACCGAGCGCCATGAATCGCGGCGCATCGACCGGCAGTTGCGCGGCCGCGCCGGCCGCCAGGGCGACCCCGGGGCCAGCCGCTTCTTCCTCTCCCTGGAAGACGATTTGATGCGCTTGTTCGGTTCGGATCGTTTGATCAAAGTAATGGACCGCTTAGGCGCGGAAGAGGGAGAGGTGATTACCCACGCGATGGTCACCCGGGCAATCGAAAAAGCCCAGAAACGGGTGGAAGAGCAGAATTACAGCATCCGCAAACGCTTGTTAGAGTACGACGACGTGATGAACAAGCAGCGGGAGGTGATTTACACCCGCCGCCGCAAGGCCCTGATGGGTGAAGTAAACCGGGAGGACCTGGGAGAAACGATAGATGACTTTATCGACGCCCAATTCGAAAAATTCGTCGGCGAAAAACCGCACCCGGAAGATTGGGATATCGACGGCCTGAGCGACGTTATGCTGCGTACCCTGTTAGTGGACCTCAAGAGCCTGAACGATAAACTGTACTCTATGACCCGCGACGAGTTGGCGGAGCATATCAAAAACGAAGCCTTCCGGATGTATGATTACAAGAAAGAAAAGGTGGGCGAGAAGCTGATCAAAGAATTCGAAAAATACATTTCCCTGCGGATTATTGACGAGCACTGGAAAGACCACCTGCACCAGATGGACATGCTCAAAGAAGGGATCGGCCTGCGTGCTTACGGCCAGAAAGACCCCCTCATCGAGTACAAGCGGGAAGCCTACGAGATGTTCGTGGACCTGATCGATACCATCAACCAAAAAAACCTGGAAATGCTCTGGCAGACGGAATTGGTGGAAGCGCCCCCCCTGCGCCGGGGAGCGCCGCCGAGAATCGCCCTGGTGCACCGCGACGCCACTAACATGGGGTTGCAGGGCGGGAGAGAAGAAACCGACATCCAAAAAGCCGGCAAACAGCGCAGCGGTAAACCGCAGCCGGTAAAAGTGGAAGCCAAAGTGGGCCGCAACGACCCCTGCCCCTGCGGCAGCGGTAAAAAATATAAAAAATGCCACGGCGCGGGCCTGTAGGGGCGAAGCATTCTGAAAATAGCCGATAATTTTCTGAAGAAATCGTCTTCAGAATGCTTCGCCCCTTCTAAGGCCGGTGAATCTCCAAATCCCGCATCTTGCGGAACAGATTGGTGCGGTCGATGCCCAGGGCGCGGGCGGTTTCGGTGATTTTCCAGCTAAAGCGGTTCAGCGTTTTTATGATGTAATCTCTTTCAAAGCGGGCGGAGGCTTCCCGCAGCGGTTCCGGCTTTGTTTCCGGGTCCGCCCCGCCCGCCGCCTCGAAGGGCGATTTTTCATCCAGCCGCTTCAGCGCCTCCTCTACTTTGATCTCCGTTCCCTCGCTCAAAACTACCAGCCTCTCCATAACATTCTTTAATTCCCGCACGTTTCCCGGCCAGGAATAATTGACTAACACCGACTCCGCCTGGCGTTGAAGGGTCCACACCCGGCGGTTATTTTCCTTGTTGAATTTTTTCAGAAAATGGTAGGCCAGGGGCAGGATATCTTCGCGGCGCTCCCGCAGGGGAGGGACATAGAGCGAGATCACGTTCAGGCGGTGGTACAAATCCTCCCGGAATTTCTCCGGCAACATTTTTTTGAGATCGCGATGGGTGGCGGCGACGATGCGCACGTCCACCGGCTGGAAAAAATCTTCTCCTAAGCGCATCAGTTTTTTATCATCCAGGACGCGCAGCAATTTGGCCTGGAGATGAATATCCATGTCCCCGATTTCATCCAAAAAAAGCGTTCCCCCGTTCGCGGCTAAAAACTTGCCCTTGCGGTCGTGATTGGCGCCGGTAAAAGCGCCCTTACAATAACCGAACAGCTCGCTCTCCAACAGTTCGTGAGGCAGGGCGGCGCAGTTCAAGGTAATATAGGGGCGGTTGCGGCGGTTGCTGTTCTGGTGGATGGCGGAAGCGACCAGCTCTTTTCCGGTGCCGCTTTCCCCCAAAATCAGCACCGTGGCCTCGGTAAGGGCAATTTTACGAACCTCGTTGACCAGGTTTTGTAGGGCGGGGCTTTTTCCGATAATCAGATCGTTCTGCGGCAACTCTTCATAGAGGGTTTCCTTCTCCAGCCGGTCCAACATCAGCCGTTGCCGTTCCAGGGCTTTGTGGATCGTTGCGGCAATTTTTTCCGGGTCAATGTTGCCCGATTTTTCAATAAAATCGTAGGCCCCCATTTTCAGCGCCTGCACCGCGGAGGCAATGGTGCTGGCCCCGGAAACGATAATGACCGGCATGAGCGGGTCGGCCGCCAGGGCCTGGCGGAGAAATTCCAGGCCCCACTCTTTCTTTCCGTGCATCTCCATATCCAATAACAGGCAGCGATAATCCCGGCGTTGCAGCGCCGGCAGGGCCTCTTCCGGGCTGCAGAGCGTATCCACCGAAAAACCCCGCAGGGTTAAACTCTTTTTGAGGGTTTTACAGAAATTTTCATCATCGTCTATGAGTAAAATTGGGGGTTGCATGGCGGGGTGCTCCTTCTTTGAAAGCGCATTATAAAAATCATCTCGACAATGTTATACCCGTCAAGGGCTATTTGTGGCGCTTCTTTTCGACGGAGTGCAGTCCCGGATGAGCCGGGATTGCAGGTGCAATGCAAAGCTGAAGCTTTGCACTCCGAATCGAGTCGATCCTGACAATTACAAATGTTGATTCATTCCTTTTGCCAGGGGGACGGTAAAGCGGAAGACCGCGCCGGCGTTCTCCCGGCTGTACAGGCCGATCTTTCCCCCGTGATCCTCGATGATCTTTTTGGCAATGGCCAATCCCAACCCGGTGCCCTCCTTCTTGGTGGAGAACTGCGGCTCGAAAATCTTTTCCTGGTATTCTGCCGGTATTCCCGGGCCGCTATCGCACACTTCAATTTCGGCGAACCACTGGGAAGCATCCAACAATTCCTGTGCCACGCAGCCGTTGATCTCGATAATCCCTTTTTCGTTGAGCGCTTCCAGCGCGTTTTCGATCAAAATATGGAATACCAACAACATTTGCTGTGGGTCTGCCCATATTTCCGTTATCTCCGGATCGATCTTTACTTCAAGGTGAAGTTCATGGTTGAAGAGGTTGCGAAATTGCATCACTGCCTGGCCAGCTAACTCTTCCAGGCAAATCGCCTGAATGCAGGGATTTTCCAGGCTGGCCAGGCGCAGCAGGTTTTTGACCCGGTTCTGGATTTTCTGCAACTCTTCCTGCAAGAGCTGGAAATCCTCCCGGAGCTCCGGTAATTGCGCGATTCCGCTCTGTTCCAGGCTCAATTGCAGGTTATTCAGGTTCAATTTGACGGTAGAAAGGGGATTTTTGATGTCGTGAACGATCTTTTGCACCGTCTCGCCCCAGGTTTGCAACCGTTCGGAGGAGAGCGCTTCCCCGGCTTCTTTGATTTCCACCCAGCGCCCGCAGGCCGGCCCGATCTTTGGCCGGAAGGGGGTAATGCTGATGTTCGCTTTGAAGGGATTTTGCCCCCTGCGCAGCAGAAGCTCGCAGTCGTAAGGTTCTCCCGCGGCAGCCCTTTTTTCGATGGCGGAGAGGATTTCCGGGTGGCCTTTTAACGCCTCGCCGACAGCCTGCCCGCGCTGAAGCGGTTCGCGGAGCTGCAGCAGGGTATGCAATGTCCGGTTGAAATGCCGGACTCTGCCCCGGTGATCAGTGATGAGAATCCCGTGAGCGGATTTTTGTAGGGAGAGGAAAAGATAACCGAAATAGACATAGAGGGCGGCAAACGCGCGGTGGGAAACGGCGAACAAGAGGAAAAATCCTCCCGCCAGGGCGAGATAAATGGCCGGAAGCCAGGCCTGGAGGGGGTCTTTTTGAAAGGATAAACGGAAAAAATGCTCCCGACCGTTCACCGCCAGATCAACCGGCTTGCCGCTGCCGTTATGACGGAAAAAGCTATAATCATAAGACTCGGTTTGGACATAATCCGCCTGCCGGCGAAGGGTTTGATCAAATACATAAAAACTGTATCCCGAGATTACCAGCAGTTCTTCCTGATGATCGCCATCCAAATCTATGGCGCTCCACAGGTCCGGCGAATTCACTTTTATGGTGGTTTCGCGAGCCACCATCAGTTGATGGTCCAATTGCCGCAAGAGCTTGTTCTGGTCGAACAGCGCAAAGATGTGGGGCTGATTCTGGTTTTTTAAAACAACCGGCCTTTTCAGCACCCTTTCCGAAAAAGCCTTTTGGGTAACGATCCTTCCCGATGAATTTACCAGGTACATGGCGTTGGGAAGCGCCTTATTTCCCCCATAAGCATAAGAGACCAATAAAAATCGTTTCCCCTCGGTCTCCAGGGGTTCGCAATAAAGCGTACTGGGATATTCCCCGAAGCTCAGGGGCGGGAACACCGGCTGAAGTTGCCGGTCCAGCACGAACAGCCAGCATTTGAAATCATTGAAGCCGGTTTCATCGTGAATATTCCCGTGGGCGGAAGTGGTAACGATGATTTCTTCGATTCCATCGCCGGTAACATCGTGGATGAGCAGGCGGTTGCCGGAGGCCTTGAATTCAAAACGGTTCAGGAGTCTTTTTTCTTCAATATCGAAAACATAAACTCCCCGGGGATACAGGGAAAGGCCGGCGCGCAGCAGGATCACCGCTTCTTTTTTGCCGTCCCCGTCCAGGTCGAAGAGCGCGGCATCTTCCACGTCAACGTCCCAGTAATCCATGGGATTTTCGGGCGGGGCGGCCAGGAAAAATTTTCTTTTCAATAGCCAGCGGGCGGGATTGAGATCAATCAGGGATAGAAAAAGGGAATCCCCGCTCTGGGTAAATACCAGGGTTTCATCATAATTATCCGCGGTGTAATCGCCGAAATACAGCCAGTTGAGCCGGACGCCTTCGGAGAAATTGCCCTGGTCGATAGTGCCGCCATTGTAATTGTAGAAGACGATATAATAATCCCCGATGGGATGAGCGCCCGAGGGGGGGCGATTGACCAGGTAGAGCCGTTCGCTATACCCATCCTGGTCGAAATCGTGATATAGTGTATGGGAAGCAGGGTCTGCCAACTGCCGCTCGATCACCTGTAGCCGGTGGGATTGCGGAGCCGGAAAGAGCAGCTTATAAACCCCCAGCGCCGCCAACAGCGAGACGATGAAAAACAGCAGGTATAATTGTTTCGTGGTGTTGATTGCCAATGTAAGCCCGCCTTCCACAAAAGAACTCTTTGCGAAATCAGGAGTGCCAAACTTCAGTTTGATATCCGCTTAATACCGCTCATCCAGGAACTTGACACTCCCACTTAAAGCTCGACAATTAATTCTTTACAATCTGCATAGAACAACTCCAAGTTACCTGTTAAGGTGGGAATCTCCAATGAAAAAATACGCATGCAGTTGCAGATATGCAACCCTGGCAGTTCTAAAATGTTGCGACTTTGCCACTGTTTTTCAGCAGCAAAGCGGTAAAAGCTATGTTTCAAGGGTTTTAGAGATTGGCATGTGTTTTGGAAGAATGAATAGTTGAAAAGGTTCCAATTGTAGTGAAAAAGTTTGTCACGTTCGACTATGGTCAGGCGACTGTATAAATGTGTTAAAAAAAAATTTTTAGATGAAATAAGTTTGGGGAAAATATTACTGCTGTTATTATTGACATCAACGGTTTTAACAATTAGTATTGTTTTCCCCAAAGGTCAAATACACAAGGCAAAAAATACTTATCCCTGTTGTACAAATTCCTCTAATGAAATGAAAGGAGAAAGATATGCTAAACAAAAATCTTTATACTTTGCCTTATTGGATAATTTTTGCAGTAATAGCTTTCACTTCTTGTTCTTCATCCAAATTAGCATATCTCTATGACAGAAATAACAATAAAAATATAAGACCTGCAATTGTCGAAATTAAGGCTGGTGAGGATCATAGAGAGAGAAAACCTTGGACAAAATCGGAAACTGCTTTTGGTTATGAGATTTTTGGTCCAATATATAATATGAAAACCTGGGTCAAAAGTATCGATGGAACCACTCTAGATAAATTTGTA
>CAZFVV010000058.1:24684-33662 GCA_964522165.1 uncultured Calditrichaceae bacterium | reverse complement strand
TCCTTGCCGGCGACGTAGAGCTCAGCGCCGTACAGGACACCCTCCAAGTAGCGATCACGCAGGACACTGACGATGCCGAACCGGAGCAGCAGATGCTGCACCTGACGCACCAAGGGAATGGACGTTGAGCTGTAAGAAACGCGTTTCTTCTCGATGCTGCCGTCGCAGGTGAACAACCGGTTCAAGAACAGCGCGAGCTTCTCGCGCTGCAGGCCGAAGACGAACTCGGGGATGAACTTCTCGGCGGCCCGCAAGCCGGACTGGATCACCTTCACGAGTTCCTCGACCGCGCAGAATTTCGTCCGCATGGCCGGAGCGAACGTGCTGGAAGGCGTCAAGGTGGAAGCGAAAGTACTCGATCATGGCCGCGATAAAAAGGTGGTCGTTTTCAAGAAAAAGCGCCGCAAAGGTTATAAAGTTAAAAACGGCCATCGCCAGCGTTTTAGCAAAATTCGCATCGAAAATCTTGCATTATAATATCGTCGGAGGATAGTATGGCTCATAAAAAAGGCGTAGGCAGTTCCCGGAACGGGCGCGACAGCAATGCCCAGCGGTTGGGCGTTAAAGCTTTCGGCGGGCAGGTGGTTACCGCCGGCAGTATCATTATTCGCCAGCGGGGAACCAAATGGCATCCCGGCAATAACGTGCGGCGCGCGGGGGATGATTCCTTATTTGCCGTGATCGACGGGGTGGTTAAATTTGAACGCAAGGATAAAAACCGGCAAAAGGTTAGCGTTTACCCGGTAGCCTGACACGGTTTTAACGTTGCCAAATTTTAAGGGGAATCCGCAGGGGTTCCCCTTTTTCATTTCCCCCCGATTGCAAACCGCCATCATCCCGCCGGGGCATTTCCGGCGTTGTTCTATATTCGCATGAAATTTGAAAAGGTGCTGAAATCCCGCAGCGGAATGGTTAAATTTCTCCTGTATGAGGACCTAAAACTTCCCGGAGCTTGTAAGCCGGGAGAAGTAACCATGGTCAGATATTTCAAGACAGGAGGCAGCCATGCCCAAACTAACCTATTTCGGACATTCCGCTTTTTTAGTCGAAGGGAAAAATCATTCCCTGGTAATCGACCCTTTCCTGACCGGTAATCCCCTGGCGAGAGCCAGACCTTCCGACCTGCGAGCAGATTACGTATTGATCACCCACGGCCACGGCGATCACCTGGGAGATGCCGTGGAAATTGCCAGAAAAAACGATGCCATGGTCATCGCCATTTATGAGATTGCCAGCTACTGCCAGGCGCAGGGGGTAAAGGCGCACGGGATGAATATCGGGGGAGGGTACAATTTTCCCTTCGGACGGGTAAAATTAACCCTCGCCCATCACAGTTCCTGCTCGCCGGACGGCGCTTATATGGGAGAGCCGGCGGGATTGCTGATCACCATGGATGGCAAAACCCTTTACCACTCCGGCGACACCGCGCTTTTCTACGATATGAAACTCATCGGGGAGATGAACACCATCGACTTGGCGTTGCTGCCCATCGGCGATAACTTTACCATGGGCATCGATGACGCGGTGAAAGCGGCGGAATTTCTCCAGGCGAAGAAATACGTGCCCATGCACTACAAAACCTTCGAGGTGATTGCTGCCAATCCCAATGAGTTCGTCGAAAAAGTCTCCCGGAGGGGCCTCCGGGCCGCGGTGCTGGAAATCAACGGATCGTTGGAATATTAAACCGGGAACATAAGCAGGGCGGCTTTTGAACAGGCTCCCTGAAGCGCTCAGAACGAGGTGCGAAATTATATTTCAGCTTGACATACTTAATGCCGAAATGTTATATTCTTGCCCGTTTTGAGAAATTTAGTGCGATTTTTCGCGGGTTTGGGGTGTAGCCAAGCGGTAAGGCACCGGGTTTTGGTCCCGGCATTTCCTAGGTTCGAATCCTAGCACCCCAGCAGTGAAGTTAGTTCTCTAGTACAGTTAGTGGTTTTTATTTTCTGATTGGGGTGTAGCCAAGTGGTAAGGCACCAGGTTCTGGCCCTGGCATCCTGGGTTCAAATCCTAGCACCCCAGCAATTCATCATTAAGTGAGTGCTGCTGGATGCAAGCAGTTTTCTGCTTGCATTTTTTTCTAATTGATTAAGGAGATGTTATGGCGACAGTAGTAATCGAAGCGCGAAAACGCGACAAATCTGGCACCCGCAACGCCAGGCAGTATCGCCGGGAAGGGCAGGTGCCGGGTGTTTTTTATATCGACGGAAAAGAAGCTGTCCAACTGCTGTTCGATGCTAAAAATTTATCCAACTTTTTGAACCATACCCGCGGCCTGGTGGAACTCGATATTGCCGGCGAGAAAACGGCCCGCGAATGTGTGCTCAAAGAAGTGCAATACCATCCCGTTACCGATGAACCCCTGCACGTGGACTTTTTGGGCGTCAAGATGGATGAGAAAATTGAGATCCAGGTGCCCCTGGTTCTCAAGGGCACGCCGGAAGGGGTGAAGACCGGGGGAATGCTGGAGCACCTGGTTCGCCAACTCACTATTGAGTGTTTCCCCGGCTATATTCCGAATGTTCTGGAAGTGGACGTCAGCAGCCTGGTGGTGGGCAAGTCCGTGCGCGTGGGGGATCTCAAATATGAAAATATTACCATATTGAACGATCCGAACGAAACCGTGGCGCTGGTCGAGTTGCCCAAAGCGGCCATCAGCGAACTGGAAGAAATGCCCCAGGAAGCAGAGATTACCGAACCGGAAGTCATCGGCAAGGGAAAAGAGACCGAAGAGCAAGAAGAGCGGGAATAACTGTTCAACTGATCTCATCACAATCGGGAATGTGTGTTGTTTGCAGTTATCGGCCTGGGGAATCCGGGGAAAGAGTATCACCAATCGCGGCATAATATCGGGTTTATGGCGGTGGATCGGGTGAATGACCGGTTCCGGGGGGACTTCAAGAAGAGTAAAGGGCTTTACCTCGTTTCCAAAATTGTAATATCCAACCTGCCGGTCTTGGTGGCAAAACCGCTTACTTATATGAATTTAAGCGGGCAGGCCGCCCGGCACCTGCTGGATTATTTCAGGATTAGCGATTTTTCCAGGGTGCTGATCGTTTTAGATGATTTCAACCTTCCCTTTGGAGCGCTCCGTTTAAAGCCTTCCGGAACTGCCGGAGGACAAAAGGGGTTACTTTCGATCCTTCGCACATTCAACACCGAAACGATTCCCCGCCTGCGGATCGGCATCGGAGCTTCGTTTGGAGATGCCAGCTCTTATGTTTTATCTCCCTTCAGCCGAAGCGAACAAAAAGTGCTGCCGGAAATCCTGGATTGGGCGGCGGATGCCATAGAATCGTTCGTGGTTCAGGGGGTCGAGAAAACCATGAACCACTACAATCGCAATATACTGGAGAATTCAATCTAATCAGGAGACTTTACCTTGACAGCGGAAATGTTGATCTACTCGACTTTGGCGGCAGGAATTCTCGCGATGCTCTACACGGTTTGGAAGACGTCCTGGATTACCCGGCAGGAAGTTGGAACGGAAAGGATGGAGCGAATTTCCTCTTACATTACCCAGGGCGCCATGGCCTTCCTGAAGGCGGAATACAAGGTTCTGGCCATCTTTGTGGTTGCGGTAGCCGTTCTGCTGGGGGTTAGCGCAACCTCGGAAGATTCCCATCCATTTGTTGCGGTGTCGTTTGTGGTGGGGGCATTATGCTCCGGCCTGGCCGGATTCATCGGGATGAGAGTGGCCACCCGCGCCAACGTGCGCACCACCAACGCAGCCCGGAAAAGCTTAGGCGAGGCGCTGCAAATTGCTTTCGCCGGCGGCTCGGTAATGGGGCTGGGCGTGGTCGGTTTGGGGGTGCTGGGTTTAGCCGGGCTGTTCCTTTTCTACAGCAACTATTTCGGGGTTGGCGAGCACAACCTGGCCCGGGTGATCACCATTATTACCGGTTTTTCGTTCGGCGCTTCTTCTATCGCCTTGTTTGCCCGCGTGGGCGGCGGCATTTATACCAAAGCGGCAGACGTGGGAGCAGACCTGGTCGGCAAGGTAGAGGCGGGCATTCCCGAAGACCATCCCTTGAACCCTGCTACCATTGCCGACAACGTCGGCGACAATGTCGGCGACGTGGCCGGCATGGGCGCGGACTTGTTCGAATCCTATGTCGGTTCGATTGTGGGCACCATGGTGCTGGGCGCTGCATTTATGACCCCGGCATTCATCCAGATCGACAATTACGGCGGGTTGTCGGCGGTTCTGCTTCCCCTGGCTTTGGCGGCGGTGGGGATTGTCATGTCGATCTTAGGAACCTTTTTCGTGCGGGTGAAGGAGGGGGGAAATCCTCAAAAAGCCCTGAATATCGGGGAGTTCGGCTCTTCATTTTTTATGATCATCGCTTCCTGGTTTATCATCAAATGGATGTTGCCGGAAAGTTGGACCTTTCTCGATCCCCTCTACCGGGATGACGCCGGCAATCCCATTCTCCGGGAAATGACCTCCACCGGCGTGTTCATCGCCACGGTGATCGGGCTGGTCGCCGGGGTGCTGATCGGGGTGATCACCGAGTACTTTACCGGCACCGGAAAGCGCCCGGTCATCAATATCGCCCGGCAATCCCTTACCGGTTCGGCCACCAACATCATCGCCGGCCTCGCTACCGGGATGATGTCCACCACCCTGCCGCTGCTTATCCTGGCATTTTCCATCATCGGGGCGTTTCATTACGCCGCTCTTTACGGGATTGCCATTGCCGCGGTAGGGATGTTGTCGAACACCGGGATTCAGTTGGCGGTGGATGCTTACGGCCCCATCTCCGATAACGCTGGCGGGATCGCGGAAATGTCCAAATTGCCCAAAGAGGTGCGCCAGCGCACCGACAAGTTAGACGCCGTGGGCAATACCACCGCAGCAATCGGAAAGGGTTTTGCGATCGGTTCCGCGGCGCTGACCGCCCTGGCGCTGTTCGGGGCGTTCATGTCCACCGCCCATATCACCACCATCGACATCTCAAAAGCAAAAGTGATGGCAGGCTTATTCATCGGCGGGATGCTGCCCTTCCTGTTTTCTTCCCTGGCCATGCAGGCGGTAGGGCGCGCCGCCATGTCCATGATCCAGGAAGTGCGCAGGCAGTTTACCACCATTCCGGCCCTGAAAAGCGCCCTGGAAGTGATGAAGAAGAACCGCGACAAAGAGTTCGAGGAGTGGTCTGCGCAGGACCAGGCAATCTTTGACGCCGCAGACGGCAAAGCGGAATACAGCCAATGCGTGGCGATTTCCACCAAGGCAGCCATTCGGCAGATGATCCTGCCCGGCCTCCTGGCCGTGGCGGCGCCGGTACTCGTCGGTTTTACCGGGGGAGCGGAAATGTTGGGCGGTTTGCTGGCCGGGGTCACCGTTTCCGGGGTGTTGATGGCGATTTTCCAGGCCAACGCCGGGGGCGCCTGGGACAACGCCAAAAAAATGTTCGAAGAAGGCATCGAATTCAGCGGGGAGAAATACTACAAAGGCTCCGATCCTCACAAGGCCGCGGTGGTCGGCGATACCGTTGGCGACCCCTTCAAAGATACCTCCGGCCCCTCTTTGAACATTCTCATCAAGCTGATGAGCGTGGTGGCGTTGGTGATCGCTTCCATGCTGTAATGCCCTCCCGGGCCGGGAAGGGAGTGAAAATACTTTTTATTTGAATTCAAGCGCGGCGGAGATTATATTCCGCCGCTTTTTTGAGCATCTAAGTTTCGTTGAATCCTGCTCCGCCTTTACGAAGGCGGGGCCGTTAGACCAAAGGAGAATTCATGGAAAACCTGTATTGCACGATTTTTATTATCGACGTTTCTCAGAATCCTGAGGAAGTCGAGACCATTACCAGCCGGATCGTTCAACTCATCGAAGATCATGGCGGCTCCATTAAGCGCCAGGAACGCTGGGGAAAACGGCGGTTGGCTTACCCGGTCCGCAAGCGTACCAACGGATATTACGTGGAGATCGAGTTTGCCGCCCAGAGCCGTTTGAATATTCCCGGAATTGTGGAAAACGAGTACCGCCTCAACGACCGGGTGCTGCGCTACCTTACCTATGTCGTCACCAAAGATGAATTGCGCCAGCGGGAGTTGAACGCCAGCCGTGCTCAATACCAGAGCCAGGAAGAAGAAGCTGCCGGGGCGGAAGGCGGCGCTGAATTACCGGGAGAAAGCGCCGAAGAAAGAGTTCCCATAACTCCCAAAAGACCTCAAAAAGAAGCTACGGTCCCCGGGCCGGCGGCCGCTTCCGAAAGCGAAGAATCCATTCAACCCAATAAAACCGAAGAGGAAAGGGGGAATGAATAATGTTGAGACCCAGGAATAGAACCAGGAGCAGGGGTGGGCGCAGCAGGGGCGCTCTCAAACCCAGGAAAAAACGAGTGAGCCGGTTAGGCGAGAACGGGGTCGTGTTCGTGGACTTTCGCGATACCAAATTATTGGTTCGCTATTTGAGCGAACAAGGTAGAATTGTTCCCCGGCGCACTTCCGGGAATAACGCCCAGCAGCAAAAACAGTTGGCGATGGCCATTAAACGGGCGCGCCATTTAGCGCTGCTGCCGTTCGTCTCCGATATTCAGCGGTAATATAGCAGGAACCGGGAACCGAAGCGCCGCACAAATTTCGGCGATCTGCTCCCGGAAATAGCTTGATAAATGCCCCCGGGCAGCATACTTAGCAAGGAAAACCATTATGAAAGTCATACTTCGTCAGGATAATGAAAATTTGGGGAAAGCCGGCGACGTGGTCAACGTAAAACCCGGTTTCGCGAGGAATTATCTCTTTCCGAGGAGCATTGCTTACCCGGCGCTGCCCAATTACCTTCGCATGTTGGAAGAGGAAAAACGCCAGAAACAACAGCGCCAGCACAAGGAGAAAAAACTGGCGCAGGAACTGGCGGAAAAGTTAGGCAATGTTTCCCTTACCATTTCCGCTTCCGTGGGAGAAGAAGATAAAATGTTCGGCTCCGTCACCTCCCAGGACATCGCCGATGCCCTGGCGCAGCAGGGCTACGACATCGACCGCAAGAAAATCGTGCTGGAAGAACCCATCAAAGCCCTGGGGATTTACTCGGTGCCGATCAAGCTCTACCCGGAAGTGGAAGCGAGCGTGAAGGTCTGGGTAGTGAAAGAGTGAAGCCGATTGCGGATTCCCTAAAGGGGCGAGTCGGATTGGGGATGGCGGGTTGAACAACCCCCAAACTATTCTTGTATAAATCGTTGTTGTATGAAGCCTGTCGAGCCCGACAGGCTTTTTTATTGGATACATTCCAGGCAGGCAACAATGAATAATTCTTGAAAATCTTTCATGTGCACTCCTTCGTGGGAAGTTCAAGGTAGTGCAATTTTTTCGTTGTTATAACTGCCAGGGCTGTACCGTCACGTGACATATGAGAATTAGAGGTTTTCAGCCGTCCCTGGCGGAACTAATCTTGTATCAGGTCTCTCCCTTTACCCCCGGCTGAAGCCCGGGGCTATGTTCGTTCATCCCCCCGGGATGGCGAATCTTGTTCCACCACGCAAGCCCCATTGGGGCAGGCCCGGTACCCAAGATTTGCCCTTGATAAACTTGAAAAAAAAGTGTAATATTGCCGCATATTGGAGATTCGTAACGATTTTCGAGGCTGAATTGCATGGCGCCGCTTCCGGCCGCGGCGACAGCAGGGGGTGGAAAGCGCTTAATAGGCCATCATGCGAGCAGTTATAAATTTCGTCTTGGGTGATGCCGGATAGCGGAGAAGTATAGATGAGCAGGCATCCCCGAAGGGGCTCCAAAGGAGCAAGCCCGGCCGGTATTATTCAAAAACTTAGTTTATGCCTTGCCCGCCCTTCCGGGGCGTGAAGTATGACATTCTCTAAACACTTAAATCGGTAAACGCTTATGATCGTTCTAACGGAAACCGGGCTTACCCCGCGCATCAAGGAAAATCAGAAAATATATGATGAATATTTCGATGAAGAATACCCGGCGCAACTGGTCAAATATGTACTCGACCCGATTGACAAGTTCTATTTTCGTTCCCGGTTTATCGGGTTCGAGGCCATGCCGCAACGGAACAACCCCGATCACCCCCTGATCTGGGCCAGCAATCACTCCGGGATGGCCTTTCCCTGGGATGCGATCATTTTTACCTCCCAGCTATTCAAGCGGAATAATCACAAGTTCCAAAACTCCGTGCGGGCCTTAACCGCGCCCATGCTGTCGTATTCCAAATTGATGAACCCTTTCCTGATTCCGGACTTCTGGAAAAAGTGCGGAGGCATCGACGCCACTTCCCTGAATTTTGAAACCATGATGTTCTACCAAAAATCGAACCTCCTGGTTTACCCGGAAGGGGTGCCCGGGATCGGAAAGGGGTTTGATAAAAAATACCAGTTGCAGCGGTTTTCGACCTCGTTCATCCGCGTCAGCCTGAAGTACCGCACCGACATCATCCCCTTCGCCACCGTCAACGGCGAATACATCAACCCCTATAATCTGAAATCCGAGTTTCTCAACAAAATCGTGCAAAAAATCGGCATTCCCTTTCTCCCGGTCGGGCTTATGACCCTGTTGATCCCCTTTCAGCCCTGGTTATTTTACTTCGGTTTCCCGGCGCAATTGACCTACGTGATGGGCAGGCGCATCAAACCCTACGAAATCGTTGACAAGCCCCTGAAAAAAATTACCGAGCAGGATATTGCCTACCTGACCGCGGTGGTCAAGAATCAAATGCAGGAAGAATTGTATGAGGCGGAGAGAAAATACGGGCAGAAACCTTACCAGGTAAAACACCTTTTCAACGTCTGGGCGAAGAATTACCAAAAATTCCCTTTTTTTGTATCCTGTTTCTGGCCTTCGCTTTTCAACGAATTTGACCGCTTGTATAAAACCCGCAAAGTAAAAACCGTCAAGGTCAGTTTCCTTTCCGGGATCAGGGCATTTTTCCACAATCCCATGATGTTTGCGTTCTTCCTGCCGATTTTAGGCTGGATTCCGATTTTGATCCATGGACTGAAGGGAAGGCGGCGGAG
>CAZFVV010000058.1:17009-24584 GCA_964522165.1 uncultured Calditrichaceae bacterium | reverse complement strand
CGATTTTAGGCTGGATTCCGATTTTGATCCATGGACTGAAGGGAAGGCGGCGGAGGTAGAAGTTGCAAGTAAGAAGTTAGAAGTTGCAAGTGAGAAGTAAGAAGTGGGAAATATAATTTCAACCTCTCACTTGCCACTTCTCACTTGCCACTTCTCACTTGCCACTTCTCACTTCTCACCCTTTGCCAAATAGCGCCAGCCCGATTCCCGCGGCAAACAAACCGATCCACAACAGCGGGTTGGCGCCCTGCACCAGGGCAATGACCCCGCCCACGATGCAGGAACCGGCGATCAAACCGCTGCGCAGCCCCGCCAGGGGGTTGTCGCCCGGCGGGGTGTTAACGGTGCGGTCCCAGAAGCGGGAGCTGTCCGCGATAAGCTCCGGAAGATGAACCGCTACATCCACCAGCTCCGGCATCCCCTGCATGAGCTGGGAGAACAAATTGTCAACGCTGAAATGGCTCTTATAAATGCGCATGATGTGCCGGCGGGAGAGTTTCGGCACGTTCAACACCGGGTCTAAGGTTTTTCCCACCCCCTCGAAGGTTACCAGCGCTTTCACCATCAAAGTCATTTCCACCGGGAAGAAGACGTGGTATTTGCCCCCCATGGCCAGGGATTGCAGGATCACCCTGGCGAGGCTGAAATCTCCGTTGGCGGCGTGGAGCAGGTAACGCCGGAACAAATCCGCCGCCCCCCGTTTGAAACCCTCCGGATCGCCTTTTTTGCCCACCGTGGCCATGGAGAGCAGGTGTTTGGCGGTTCTCTCCACGTCGCCGTTGACCAGGGCGTAAAAGTAGTGCAGCATGTTGCGCTTCATCTTCTCATCGAAGCGCCCCACCATGCCTAAGTCGATGAAGCCTAACTTCGGGCCGGGAAGCACGATCAGGTTGGCGGCGTGGAGATCGGCATGGAAGAAGCCGTCCTCGTAGAGCATCTTGATGATTGCCCCCGCGCCTAAGTTGATAACTTTGCGCTGGATGGTTTTACTCAGCTCGAAAATCGAAGGCTGGTTGGGTTTGATGCCGTTGAAGTACTCCATGCACAACACGTCGCGGGAGCTTAACTCGCGGTAGATCTTCGGGAAAACGACGTTAGGCTGTTTCGCAAAATTGGCCGCGAAAATTTCCGCGTGGTCGGCTTCGCACTCCAGATCGAGCTCTTTTTCGGTGTAATTGCAGAATTCGCTGATGATCAGGCGGGGCTGGTAACGGGGAATGATCCATTCCAGAAGGGTGGAGAGCATCCGCAGCAATTTGAGGTCCGAGAGCACGGTTTCGCGAATGCCCGGCTTGATCACTTTGACTACCACCGGCTTTCCCCGGTGGGTGGTGGCGCGGTGGGTCTGGCCGATGGAGGCGCTGGCTAAGGGCTGCTCCCGGAATTCGATGAACAGTTCCCGCAACGGCGCGCCTAAGCTTTCTTCAATGATCTTGCGGATCATCGCAAAGGGAACCGCCGGGAGTTGATCCAGCAGTTTTTTCAATTCATCGGTAACGTGGGAGGGCAGGATGTCTTCCCGGATGGCCATGATCTGGCCCAGCTTGATGTAGGTGGGGCCTAACATTTCCAGGCGGCGGCGCAACTGCACTTCAAAAGGCTGCTTGCGGAGTTCTTTTTTGAGAAAAATCTTCAAAAAAGAGGCCAGCAGCCAGGCCCCGGCAAATCGTATCCCTTTGCGCCGGTAGGCGGGACGGGCTTTGACGGAGGCCACCCGCGCCCCGATCCATAAGCCGATGCCATGCTTATAGAGCAGAAAAAGACGCCTTCCTACGCCTTTATAATATGAAAGAGGTTTTAGCGCCACACTGGTGATTCGCTTGCTTGAAAAGGTTCGAGATCCGTTTTCTTCGATTTTTTACATCTCTCACCCCAACTTATTTTCCTTGAAAGATTATCAAAAAAAATCGAAAAATGAAAGGTATTAAAAACATGCTTGTGGGGGAGGGGATTGCGGGTAACGTGATGCGTAATACATAATGAACAGTACAACAGGCTTTACGTTTCACGCATCACGCATTCCGCTTCACGTTCCCCGTCTCATGCGCCGCTCTCCCACCAAAGCAACTGCCCGAAGACGGTTGCTTTGGTGCGTAAAAAAATCTCGCTGGAAAAAGAGCCGGGCGCCGTCAGACTTTCATTTTGGGTTTGGGGGGCATTTTCCCCGCTTCTTCTAACTTTTTGGTGAGGGCGGCCACGGTTTCGGTCAGCTTGTCCACTTTATCGGCCAGGGTCTTCACTTCTCCCCGCGAAGAGACCCCGAAGGTCTCCAGCACGGAACGGAATTTTTCTTCGATCATGGGAATCGACTCGTTGACTTTGGCGGTGACGTCGTCGCTCAGCTTGCTGGTTTTTTCCGAAACGTAGGAAGTAAAGGAACCCATTTTATCTTTCGCCTTCTGCTCGAAGGTTTCTCCTTTGGATTCCAGTTCCTTGCCTCTTTCCATGAATTTATTGAACAGCTTCTCGCCCTCTTCCTCGATGGTGGAAAAGACCCCTAAACCGGCCAGCCAGATTTCCCGGGCTTTTTCGGCCATGGCGTCCTGGGGTTTTTGGGATGAGCTTTTAGTTGCCATAATGATCTCCTTTGACGTTCTGGTTAAGATTTCGCTTTTTTAGCGCCGCTCGCCTCGTGAAACTTAAAAGGGGCAAGCCCCGACTCGAAATTGGGAGCCGATGAGAGCATCCGCAGGGATGCCGCGCCCCCATCGGCCCCGAAAAACGACCCCGCGTTCCGCTCAGACCTTCGGCATGGCCGTGGGGGTTTTGCCGGTCTCGCCTAACTTCTGGGCCAGGGTGGAAACTGTTTCGGTAAGCTTGTTTACCTTCTCGCTCAGTTTGTTGACCTCCTTGCGGGTGGAGATGCCGAACATATCCAGTGCGTTGTTGAATTTCTCTTCCACGAATCCCGGCACCAGGTCGCTAAACCGGTGGGAAACTTCATCCTTGATCTTGCCGCCCTGCTCGTTAATAAAAGAGGTCACGGAGTTGAACTGGTTGCGGGCCTTCTTTTCAAAGGTTTCTCCTCTTTCTTCCAGGCCGCGGCCTTTGTCGATAAACTGGTTGAGCAGTTTTTCGCCTTCTTCTTCCATGGTGGCGAACAGGCCTAAGCCGGCCAGCCAGATTTCCCGGGCCTTTTCGCTGATTTCTTCCCGGGTGGATTTGGGCATGGTTTTGGTTGCCATAAGGTACTCCTTTCTTGCAGGTTGAATTTAAGAGTTTGGAGGAGCGGTTACGGCTTGCTCCCGTTGGAATTTTCCGCTTGTTCCGGAACAATCTGGTTGCCCAGGGTATTGATCAGCTCCTCTAAGGTCTCGACCCTTTTTTTGAGGTCTTCGATCTCCGCGGAGCGGTTTCCGCCAAACAACTTATTCAGGGATCCCGGAACCAGGTGATCCAGGCTTTGCCGCACCTGCTGGATGCCGTCGTCGAGCACGGTATTGCCCCAACGGATCACCTCGTGCAAGATTTCGGTGGAGAGGGGATTGCGCCCCTTTTTGCCCTCTTCGAAGATCACCTGGGTGAGGGTCTGGGCGGTAATGTCCGCCTCGGTGTTATTTTCGATCACCTTCACGTCAACGCCCTGGCGCACCAGGGAAGCAATCTCTTCTAAAGAGATATACTTCCGGCTTTCCGTGTCGTACAATTTCCGGTTTTCATAACGTTTGATGATTCGGCTCATGCTGCGAGTCCTTTCCTTGCTCTGGAAAACATCCCCCTCAAAAACGCGCTAAAAAATCAGATTTTGGTTTTCACGTCCACCTTTTTGATCAATTCGTTGACCTTGTCGGTCAGTTTATCGACCTTGTCGGTCAATTCTTTCACCTGGGAGCGGGAAGAAGCGCTGATGCTATCCAGGGTCGCCTTCAGCTTCTCTTCGAGGTATGCCGGGAAGGTTTCGCCGATGGCAGTGGAGAGTTTCTCCTTCTTCTCGCTGACGTAGGAAGTCACCGAATCTACCCTTTCCTTCGCGCGTTTCTCGAACGCCTCTCCCTTTCCTTCCAATTCCTGTCCCTTCTCTACAAACCGCTTGAAGAGCTTCTCGCCTTCTTCTTCCATGGTGGAGAACACCCCTAACCCGGCCAGCCAGATTTCCCGGGATTTTCCGGTAATCTCCTCCTGAATCTGTTTGATCTTGTCTTTTTCCTTTGCCATAACGCAACCTCTCCTGTTAAGTTGGTTGTGATTAAGTTCCGGCGAATCAAATTACGGTTGATGCCATCGTAAAATTTTGCTTTCTGTTCTCGCTCAACAATGACGGCCATAATATAACACAGTGCGTCATAAATGTCAAGAGTTTTTTTGACGCACTGTGTAAAAAGTGCCTTTCGGCGGCGATTCAGGCGAGGGGAAGGATTGGGTAAGTCGCTTTATTCTTGAAGTATTATGAATACTTTTTGGCGAATCGGAATTCTTTTCCGAAAAAAATGCAGCCGGTATTTTCTGCTGAAATTAAGACGTTTTATGACGCATTGAGATGAAACTCGGCCAGCCGCCGGCTGGCGGCGAAGAAATCCGGGTAGTGATTCTACTTCTCGATATTCCGCAGCAGAAACTCGAAAATCCCGTAGGCCACGTC
Source organism: uncultured Calditrichaceae bacterium (assembly GCA_964522165.1). Taxonomy (GTDB): domain Bacteria; phylum Calditrichota; class Calditrichia; order RBG-13-44-9; family J075; genus JABWBP01. Next base: position 20,005 of record CAZFVV010000058.1, on the reverse strand, counting down.
CAACTTGGATTTCAAATCCAGGTGCTGGGTCTCTTGAGGGGAAATTAAGGTGACCTGGTTGGTTTCCACCCCGAACCCCGCGCCTTTCACTAAGGGATCATTCAATACGATCATATCTAATTTTTTGGATTTGAGCTTTTCCCGGGCATTCTCGATGGGGCGGTCGGTTTCCACCGCAAATCCCACCAGGCGCTGGCGCGGTTTTTTCAACAGCGACATTTCGCGCAGGATATCGGGGGTCTTCTCCATTTCCAGGGAGATGTGGTCCTGCCCTTTCTTTATTTTCGCAGTGGAGTAGGTTTCCGGGCGGTAATCCGCCACCGCCGCGGCGCTGATGAAGTAATCCGCCCGCGGAAAATGGCTTTTCACGGTCTCGTACATTTGCTGCGCCGACACCACTCCATAACTCTCGACGTTGACCGGCGGGGTCAAACTGCCCGGCCCGTGCACCAAAACCACTTTTGCGCCGCGCGCCCAGGCTTCCCAGGCCAGGGCAAATCCCATCTTCCCACTGGCGCGGTTGCTGAGCATGCGCACCGGGTCAAGGTACTCTTCGGTGCGCCCGGCGCTGATCAGCACGGTTTTGCCCGCCACGCTTTCTTTGTGAGGATGGATGGCCCGGTATAGATATTGAGTTAGGTATTCTAACCGCGCCAGGCGCCCCACCCCGGAATAACCTTCTGCCAGAAAACCCTCTTCCGGGTAACAGATGTGATACCCCAAATCTTCTAAGAATTTGATGTTTTTTTTCACCACCGGGTTGTTCCACATGTTGGAATTCATGGCCGGGGCGATGACGATGGGGCAGTGCAGCGCCATGAGGGTGGTGGAGACGAAATCGTCGCCGATGCCGCCGGCGGCCTTCCCGATGAAGTTGGCGGTTGCAGGCGCGATGATCGCCGCCTGCGCCCAGTCGGCCAACTCGATGTGGTGGGTAGCGGCGAATTTCCCCTCCGGGAACATTTCGGTATAGACCGGGCGCCCGCACAGCGCTTCGATGGTCAGCGTGGTGATAAATTTTTCCGCGCCGCGGGTCATCATAGTCCGCACTTCCGCGCCTTCGGTGACCAGGTAGCGGATCAGCTCGCAGGCTTTGTAGGCCGCAATCCCCCCGGTAATGCCGACCAGGATTTGAGCGTTGTGGAATTGTTTGCTGGAGAACATGGCAGTGTTTTGGCGTCGGAGTGCAAAACTTCAGTTTTGCACTCAACCTGTCCTTGATTTTACGGTTTTTCTTTTTCTATCCATGTGCAAAGCTGAAGCTTTGCACTCCTGTCGTTATTTCATACGAATCAATTGCTCGATGCGCTCAACCGTGGTGAGGAGGTCGTCGTTGACCACCTGGTAATCGAAATAGTCTGCTTTTTCGTACTCCAGGGGCAGGCGTTCTAAGCGTTTTTGGATTTGCGCTTCGCTCTCGGTCTTGCGGTTTTTGAGGCGGTGAATCAGTTCCTCCTGGGAAGGGGGGCGGATAAATATTAGCATGGCCTCCGGGTGCTGTTTCTTGATATTCAGCGCCCCGATTACGTCGATATCGAACAGCACCGTGAAGCCCTGCCGCAGCAGCGCCTCCACGCTGGATTTCGGGGTTCCGTAGTAATGGCCGTGAACCTCGGCATATTCCAGGAATTCGTTACGTTCTACTTTTGCAAAGAATTCGTCTTTGGGCAGAAAGAAGTATTCCACCGCGTTGCGTTCGCTCCCCCGGGGAGCGCGGGTGGTAGCGGAGATAGAGAGCCGGAAATCGGGATTGCGCTCCAGCAGCATATTGCAAATGGTCGATTTGCCGGCCCCGGAGGGGGCGGAGAGAACCACTAATTTAGGCGTCATGGTCATGCCATATTGTAGGGGCGAAGCATTCGGAAGACAAATTCCCTGCAATTCGCCGGCTTACCTTCCGAATGCTTCGCCCCTCCGCGTTGTCATTCGATATTTTGTACCTGCTCGCGCATGCGCTCGATTTCCTCTTTGATGGTAACCAGGCGGTGGCTGATCTCCACGATGGTGTTCTTGGTGGACATGGTATTGGCTTCCCGGTGCATTTCCTGCAAGATAAAATTCAGCTTCTTTCCGTTGGGCGAGCCGGCGCGCAGGTTCTCGCGGAACATTTCCAGGTGGCTTTCCATGCGCACCACCTCTTCGCTGATGTCAACCCGGTCGGAAATCAGCGCCAGCTCTAATTCCAAGCGGTTGCGGTCCACCTTGTTCTCATCGATGAGCGAGAGCAGGCGTTTGTAGAGTTTTTCCATTTCGGCGCGGGAATTTCCCTCGCCCTGGGAGCGAATCTCCCCGGTGAGGGTTTGAATATTATTCAGCCGGTTTTCCAGGTCGATTTTGAGGTTCCGGCCTTCCAGGGAGCGGGTTTCGTTCAAGCGATCCAGGGTATTTCCGACCAGTTGAAAAATCGCGTTTTGCAGCGCTTCATCGATCTGGCTCTGGTCTTCCAGGGAAAAAATATCCTTGAAAAAGAGAATATCGGAGACTTTGGCCGGCTCCGCGATATTGGCAACGGCGCGAATGCGCTCGATCAGGTTTTTATACATCAGGATCGCGCCTTCATTGACCTTCAGATTGTCTAACAAAGGCTCCTGGGAAGAGAAAGAAATTCCGCAGGTAATTTTAGCGCGGTTGACCTTCTCCCGGATGATCGAGCGGATGGCGTCTTCCAAATCCTTGATCGCAAAGGGAAGTTTTACGGACATTTCCAGGTAGCGGGAATTCAACGCGCGAATCTCGCAGGAGATTTCGATGCTTCCGTGCTGAACGGCGCCGGCGGCAAAGCCGGTCATGCTGTAGAGTTGGTTCATAATTTTCCCTACTGATTAGTGCAAAATGAATTTTGCACTCCTTTTGTGCAAGTTGGCATGCGCTATCACTTTTTTCTCTAAGCCGCTTAAATATAAAGGCTTGGCATATTTGTCGCAAACAATTTCCTGTTTCTCGGAAATTTTTGTTTGTGAAAAACTATTTCCTGTTATATTATTGTGCCCGTTAAT
>CAZFVV010000058.1:0-16909 GCA_964522165.1 uncultured Calditrichaceae bacterium | reverse complement strand
CGGAAATTTTTGTTTGTGAAAAACTATTTCCTGTTATATTATTGTGCCCGTTAATATCGAAAATGGAAAGAACGCTCTGAAGGCCATTTACATTTTTCATGTTGCACTTTCTAAGGAGATCTCTTTATGCAGCAGATGGGCAGCATCCGGGTAATACCGGAATTACCTAATGAAATCAAACGACTGAATGATTTAGCATACAATCTGTATTTTTCCTGGACCGCCCAGGCTCGCCAGTTGTACCGCACTATCGATCCAATGCTCTGGACTGTGGTCAACCATAACCCGGTCAAGTTTCTGCGCGACGTGCAGCAGTCGGACCTGGAACGGGTGGCCAATGACCCGGTGTACCTCTCCAATTTCAAAAAAGTGATGGAAGATTTTGACCGCTATATGGCCAAGGAAGACACCTGGTTCAACCAGACTTATCCCAAACTGAAAGATAAAACCATCGCCTACTTTTCTGCGGAATTCGGATTGCACGAATCGTTGCCGATCTATTCCGGCGGCCTGGGGGTGCTGGCAGGGGACCATTTGAAAGCCGCCAGCGACCTGGGTCTTCCCCTGGTCGGGGTCAGCCTGTTTTATCACCAGACCTATTTTACCCAGCAAATCGACGCCCACCATAACCAGATTGCGCTCTACATTCCCTATTACCCGGAAGATTTGCCGCTAATGCCGGTGCTGACCGAGCGGGGCAAGCCGCTGATCGTCAAAGTGCCGGTAGGCCCGCGAGACGTTAACATAAAAGTATGGAAAGCCCAGGTGGGGCGGGTTCCGGCCTATTTGCTGGACTCCAACCTGCCGGAAAATCCCCCGGAAGACCGCATGTTAACCGCCCGGCTTTACGGCGGCGACCAGGAAATGCGCATCTCCCAGGAGATCGTTTTGGGCATGGGCGGGGTGCTGGCCTTAAAAGCCATGGGAATCGACCCCATGGCCTGGCACATGAACGAAGGGCACTCGGTATTCCTGGCCCTGGAGCGCATCCGCAGCTTGATGAAAGACCGGGGCCTGGAGTTTTATCCCGCCCTGGACGCGGTCGCCGCCAATACCATTTTCACCACCCATACCCCGGTGCCGGCCGGCAACGACGCCTTCCCGCTGCACTTTGTGGATAAATATTTCCAGCGCTACTGGGAATCCATCGGCATCCGGCGCTACCAATTCATGGAGTTAGGTGCGCAAATTCAACCCGAGGGATATGAAATTTTCAACCTTACCGTGCTCTCCTTGAAGCTCTCCAAATTCCGCAATGGGGTCAGCAAGCTGCACGGGGACGTCTCCCGGGAATTGTGGAAAGACGTGTGGCCGGATATTCCTTCCCAGGAGATTCCCATCACCCATATCACCAACGGGGTGCACAGCAAAACCTGGACGGTGTATAAGTTCTGCCAGTTGTTCGAAACTTACCTGGGCAAAGATTGGGAAGACCATATCGACGAACCGCTGTACTGGAAAGGGATTTTGAGCATTCCCGACGAGGAATTGTGGAAAACCAAAATGGAAGTGAAGCAAAAGATGCTCAACCACCTCCGCGAGCGTTTGGAGGTTCAACTGCTGCGTAACAAGGTGGGAACCCTGCAAATCCGCCGCATGAAAGATATGTTGAAGCCCGAGGTTCTCACCATCGGGTTTGCCCGCCGTTTTGCCACCTACAAGCGCGGCACCCTCATTTTCAGAGACCGGCAACGGTTGAAACAGATTCTCAATGATCCCCGCCGCCCGGTGCAATTGATCTTTGCCGGGAAAGCCCATCCCAAGGATACCGGCGGCCAGGATTTGATCCGCGCCATCAGCGAACTCTCCATGGAAGAAGGTTTTCGCGGGAAAGTATTCTTCGTGGAAAATTATGACATGAGCCTGGCCCGCGACCTGGTTTCCGGGGTGGACGTCTGGTTGAATAATCCCCGCCGGCCGCAAGAGGCCTCCGGCACCAGCGGCGAAAAAGTGGGCATGAACGGGGGAATCAATTTGTCGGTACTGGACGGCTGGTGGTGCGAAGGCTATAACGGCAAAAACGGCTTTGCTTTCGGCGACCGGGAAGATTACCAGAGCACCGAAGAGCTGGATACCTGGGACAGCGAGGCGATCTACGATATTCTGGAAAACGACCTCATTCCCATATATTACGATCGCGCCGAGGACGGCCTTCCCCACGAGTGGATCAAAATGATGAAAAATTCCCTGCTGACTATTTCCCCGGTATTCAACACTTACCGGATGGTGAAAGAATACGCTGAAAAGCTCTACCTCCCTGCCATTCGCCAGGGCGATGAGTTCAGCATGGAAGATTTTATGCTGGCGAAAGACTACTCAGCCTGGTGCGACCGCCTGGAAACCCAATGGTCGCAAGTCAAAATTACTTTGGAAGATAGTATCAACCTGAATGAAGAGATCGTTTTGAAATTCAATGAACCGATCAAGCTGCGGGCCAAAGTGGAATTGGGGGAAATCCAACCCGCGGAAGTGAAGGTTCAGGTTTATTTGAAGCAGGAAGTTCAGGACATGCGCCAGGAAAACCGCTATGAAGTGGTGGAGATGACCCGTAAAAAAACCCAGGAAGACAATTCCTACCTCTACGAAGCGGTCATCACCCCTTCCAACAGCGGAAATTATAAATACACTATCCGGGTTCTGCCCAGTCACAAAAAACTATTCAACCTGGCGGAATTAGGGCTGGTTCGCTGGCTGAACCAGGTGGAGTGAAAAAGTCATTTTCGATTTACGATTGATGATTTAAACATTACCTCTCACGTTCCACGGTTCATGTGAAGTTGAGACTCTTTTTCTTAACACAGTCAATGGAGGAATAGTATGTCATCGTTATCCTGGACAGCGAACGCTGGGGTAGAAAACCGGCTTTCCATGAATTGGATTGTCAACCGGCAGGCGGATTTGCTCTGGTTTATCGGCGGGGCGCTCACCGGTTACGCCATGTTTTTTTTGCACGCCGGCCTGCATTTGGATATGGCCACGGTCTGGTTCCTGTGGGTGGTGTTCATCGACAGCCCTCATTTCTTCGGAACCTACGTGAGGACCTATTTCGATAAAGAGGAATTCCAGAAGCGGAAAAAGCTTTTGATCGGCAGCCTGGCCTGGCTGTTGGTAGGGCCGGCCATGATCGGCAGCTCCTATATGCTGCACCAGATGAACGTCGCCAATTACCGCTTCCCCTTCCTGTTGTTCATCGTTTTTTTCCAGCTCTGGGCGTACTGGCACGTGGTTCGCCAGCATTATGGCATCATGTCGCTGTATAAAAAGAAGAATAGCGATTTCGACCGGCGGGACCTGCGCATCGACCAGGCGATTCTCTACGTCGGGCTGTTAGCGCCCTTCCTGGCCTTTATCATTCGCCACCCGGAAGCCCGTAAAGCCCTGGGTCTATCAGCCGCCCTGCCGGCCTACCCTGCCCAGGCCTCTTTCTTTTCCGCCTCCTTCTGGCAGCAATTGCCCTGGGAATATGCCCTGGTATCTCTCACCGTGCTGGCCGTCGTTAGCGTGGTAGGTATCTTTGCTTTTCGCCAGATCAAGCGCTGGCGGGCCGGCATGTCGCTCAACATGCCCAAAATCATTTTCCTGGCAGCGCTGCTGCCGCTCTACGCCTTCATCTGCTACAGCCCGGCAGTGCTCACCGCCCCGCTGTTGGCGTTCTCCGCGTTCGTGACCATCTACCACGACGTGCAATACCATGCCATCGTGTGGTTTTACAGCAAAAACCGCTACCAGCGTCCCGGGGTAGATGCCCGGAAATACGGCCTGGCTACCAAAATTACCCGTAATTTCGCCACTTACATCGTATGCGGAATCGCTATGGCGGCGATTTTCCGCATTTTCGGCTGCTCTTTCGACGTGCATCCCGGCTGCGGGGTTTTGGTGATGACCAGTACCGAGCACTTGTTCGGCAGCATGACCACCAAAGAATTGCTCTACAGTTTCCTGATCGGCTTGCCCATGCACCACTATTTCGTGGATCAGTTCATTTGGCGGCCCAGCAAGGACAGCGGCTTGCAAAAAGATTTGAAATTAGCCGGGCAGTAGCACCCGGGAGTACAAAACTTCAGTTTTGCAGGGGCAGCGGCAGTTAAACCAGGAGGGTTTAATCCCCCAAAGGGGCAGGCCGATAAATTCACAGGGAAAAGAACGTAAACGTCTCCATGAAAAATTGGCTACCTGTCGGCAGAGTGAAGGGGATAATCCTCCTCATCCTGTCCGTTTTTTTCGCAGCCCGGGGTGGAGAAATACCGGATTCTGCCGCCGCTCCCGGCCTCCCGGCGGCCACGCTTGCACCGGGGAAAGCCGACAACCTGCCCCTTTGGGATAAGGATCCCGCGCTAATTTCATCACCTCCTGCTCCAGCCCCGTTCCTTACCGCTATCTCCGTTCTCGATACGGTTCCCCTCCCTCCTCCCATCAGTGATGAATACTATCCCCGTTTGGAGGACGGCACTCCCTGGAAACGCAGCACCCGCATCATACCGCCGCGGTTAGGAGTGATCATCGTCGGCTTTGCTATCGGGGACGCCATCGGTTTTGCCAAAATCGCCGATATGCAATACAATACCGAGACCAGCAGCTTCCATTTCCATGAGTGGGAGCGGGATATCCGGGAATATCAACAAATGGACAAGATCGGCCACTTCGTGGAGGCGTATTTTATGAGCCACCTGGCCTCCCGCATTTACCGCTGGAGCGGTTTTTCGGCCAAAAAATCTATTTGGTGGGGCGCCGCCACCGGCCTGCTGTGGATGACCCAGATCGAAGTGACCGACGGATTTTTCAAAAACTGGGGATTCAGCTACCTGGACTATACCATGAACGTGCTCGGCTGCGGATACGCGGTATTGCAGCAATTCTATCCCGAACAGTTGAAAGCGTATCGCTTCAAAGTCAGCTATTGGCCCTCGTATGCTTATAAAAACGATTTATACAGCACCGTCAGCAAAAGCATTTTAGACGATTACGAGGGGTTTACCTGGTGGTTTGCGGTGAACGTCCATGATGCGCTTCCCGGCAAATGGCAGCGCAATTATCCCGGCTGGCTGAAACCCTGGGGAGTGGCGGTGGGGCAGAGCGCGAAGGGAATTGCGCAGGACGTGTTTGGGGGGCATCGGGAAATTTTCATCGCGCTGGATTTTGACGTCACCAAAATTCCCACCGGCGACAGCCAATTTCTAAAATTTGTCAAGGATATAGTGAATTTTGTACACCTGCCCATGCCGGCGGTGCGCATTACCCCGGACGCGGTGGTGTATGGGTTTTACTTTTGAGCGTGGCGAAATATTCAGGAGAGCTCCCACTATAGCCGGCGGAAGAGAGATTCCTTATTTCCAGGTCTTCTCTTTGGGCATCAAGTGCAACTCTGTTTCCCCGGTACAGTGATCCCCCACAAAACGGTCTGTGATCTCCCCCTGGTAATTCAGGTAAAAAAAGCAGGTGTCGCGTAGCTTGACGTGAATCTCTTTGCTTTTTTCGCCCAAGAAGGTCACGTCGGCAATTTCAGCTAACCGGAAGTTCGCAGTGGTGGTAACGTAGTAATACCACACTTCGCTGCCCGGCTGCTCCTGGCCGAGATAGGGGGGAGCCTGGCCATAAATTTCCCTGCCGTCGAGCAGAAATATTGCGAACAGGTTGTCATCCACCTGGAACTCCTTTACCCGCTTCAGGTCATTATTGACCCCGGTGCAAATAATTTCCGGGAAACCGTCGCCGTTGACGTCTTCCACGAAAAGCTTCACCAGGTAGCCGGGATTCCAGTAGCTCTTTATTTCCCTCAGCGCCGCGTTCTCATACTGTAGCACCGCTACCCGGGAGGGGTAATACTGCTCGCCGGTTACGGCAACGACGATTTCCGCCGCCCCGTCATTCTCCAAATCGGTTATGCGGAAATCCACCACCCGCACACGCGGCTCCCGGGCCGGGTAAATGGAGGGTTTCCAGGTATTGAATTCCGTTAACAGCTCCCCTTGCTCATTCCACACGTAAATCCAGCCCGGCCGCTCGCCTTCCTCGTCGCCGAAAGCTTTCCAGGTTGCGGCAATCACTTCCCTGTCTCCGTCGCCGTCCAGGTCGTATAGCTCTACCCTGCGGATGGTGGTTCGCAGGTTTTTCTGCCACAGCGTATTCCCCTTCGCGTCGTAGGCCGCAAAAACCTGGGGATAATCTTTGTGGATCAGCGCCTCTCGCAGTTGTTGCCCGGGGTTCGAGCGGCTTTGCGCCGTCGCGGCTTCCCGGTTCAGATTCCCGATAAGCCCATTGCTGCTGAGCAGCAGGGAGACAGAAGCGATGGAAACAAAAACTGTCGCAAAAACCATGGCGCGGTATTTGGCGGGGCCTGCGGCCGCGGTCTTCTCGACCGTGAGTTCCTTTTCCGGCGGCAGGGTTTTCAATTGCTCGATTTTTTGCAATAATTCCGGGAAAGAGAGATCCAGCCCCGCGGCGAGAATGCTCAGGGTATATTCGCTGTAGGAATCTTTCTTGCCGTCTTCCAGGTACTTAAGGGTGCGCTCGCTGAGAGCGCAGCCGAGTTTTTCTTTCAGTTTGGCGGGGCAGAGATTTAACTCCTGCCTCCGCCGGATGACCCAACGGCTGAATGCCGGCTGGGGAACCTTTACGCTCTGAAAACCCACGTCAACCCTCCGTTTCTTGCACGGTTTTGCACTTGAATGCACTTTACAAAAGTTGTTTGCCCGGCTATTTTGCGGCTGTAGCGTGTCGGCGCGTTGTTCACCAAAATTTTTGCCGACGAAAAAGTAATTATAAAATCACAAAGGAGGTGTGGTTTCTCACTCGAAAACAAAATTGCTAATTTTAAAAGTTTTTAGGGCTCTTATAACCGCAATTTTTCAAAACAAGGAGGTTTTACAATGGCCAGATTTTTCCAAATCTTATTAGTGAGTCTATGTTTATGCGGAGTGTTGCATGCTCAGTTATATCCACTCCTTCAATTTTCGTCAACCAGTTGTGGATATTTTTATTGGGGGAGCGATTGGTATCAGCCGGGCACGAATCACGAACGGCGATATGCCGAGTCGTTCGTACATTTCAATTATACCCAAACACCTCATCATCCAATGTATCTGAATGTGGTTGTAGCATATAGCCAGGTCGGCGGACAGGCTCCCATGGACATCTACATATCCCCCAACCGGCAAATGATTATTGATGAGCATAATGATCCCCACTTTCATCACCATTGGTGGAACGGGGACGATGCCAATCTCGGTCACTATGTAGGCAGTGTTACGGCGGTAAATCAAAGAACGCTGTTCTCTTTTAAAATCGAAGAGTGGGTATCCCAAAATCCTCCCAACCAGTTCAATACTTATTACCTGCTTTTCGACCAGCTTAATGACGGGGCTGACATGCTCGTAGATTTGGCCTGGCTTGGCCCTCCAGGGAGTGTTGATCAACCCCTTCCCGTCGAGCTCGCCTCTTTTACCGCCATGGCCGGCGACGGTAAAGTAACCCTGCAATGGGCGACCCACAGCGAAGTGAACAATGTGCGTTTTGATATTATGAAATCCGTTGAAAAAGAAGGCGAATACAGTAAGGTTGGCGAGCAGCAGGGTCAGTTTAATTCGAATCAACTGACCAACTACGCTTTTACAGATAACTTTGTCGCCAATGGCAGCACTTATTGGTATAAGGTGGTGGACGTGGACGTGAACGGGGTGCTGACGGCGCATGGGCCCATTAGCGCCACGCCGCAGGCTTCCAGCGCGCCCATTACAACCATTAATTCCGAGGCGCCGGGAAACTACCGGCTCTATCATAGCTATCCCAATCCCTTCAACCCCTCCACTACCCTGATGTTTGATGTGCCCGGCACCTCCAAATGGTTGGTGGAAGTAAAAATTGAAGTGTACAATACCCTCGGGCAAAAAGTGCGCTCATTGTTTAATGGCAGCGTGGAAGCCGGAACCTATTCCGTTACCTGGGACGGAACCACAAACACCGGCGTGGCCGTCCCCGGGGGAGCCTATTTTGCGGTATTGACTTCCGAATTTTTCCAGGAAACGGTTAAGATGACTTTGGTGAAGTGAGCGAGTTGTAGCTTTGTTCAAAATGCCATTCGTAGCAACCTGACCTAAAGGGGGGAGAGGCCCTGCTGTTGGCCCCTCAGCCTGCCTGCAACCGCTCTGCCGGTAGCAGGCAGGCTTTTTTATAATCCTTCAGTTTGCCCCGTTGGAGGATTTGCACAAATTTGCTCGCATTTTTTTCAATATATCCGTGAAAATCAGCGTCATCCGTGTCATCCGTGTTCTATCTTTTAGCCTGAGACTCTTGCAAGAATTTTTTCAAACCCACTCTTCCTGCGCCTGCCCCCTCGCCGCTACTTGCTGAAAAACCCCCCAAACCACCCGTTCGCCGCCAGGTACTCTTCCTCGCTGATATATTGAAAGCGGTACAGCCGCCGCAGGATTTCGTAGCAGCGCCATTTGAGCTGCCCGGTGGGTTGCTTGGGATGCAAAATGAGGGGGTTGGGAATGATCGCCGCTAAGCGGATCATTTCATGGAGGGCTAATTGAGAGGGATTTTTCCCGAAATAGTACTGCGCGGCGCTCTTCACCCCGAAAATCCCGTCCCCGAACTCGATGATGTTCAGGTAGATTTCCAAAATTCGCTGCTTGGGGAGCTGTTTTTCCAGATCCCGGGTGATCAAAAATTCCAGCGCCTTGCGATAGAGGCTGCGATCCGGGTTGAGGTAGAGATTCTTGGCGGTCTGCTGGGTGATGGTGCTGGCCCCGCGCAAGCGCTTTCCTTCTTCGATGTTCTGCCGCAGGGATTCCTTCACCTCGAACCAGTCGATCCCCTGGTGGGTCCAAAAAGCCGCGTCCTCCGATGCCACCACGATTTTCTGGAACAATTCCGGTATTTCGGAGAGCGGAAGCCACTGGTAGCGAACCTTTAGCTCCTTTCCCTCCTCCGCGGCCTGCCTCCTGCGGTATTCGATAAACGCGCTGGTTTCCGGGGCGGCGCTTCGCAGCTCGCTCACTTCCGGAAGGGAGAGCAGGGTGTAGCCCACGAACCCCGCCAGGATGCCCCAAAAGCCGAACCAGGCAAAAATGAAGGTTTTGGTGAGACTGCTGTTCATGGCGGCTAATCGCCCTCCCGCTTGATGGCGCAGATTTTCTCCGGAGTGCAAAATTTATTTTGCAGGTCAGGAATTCTCCTGGGAAAGCTCCAGCAAGATCCCGCTGACGCTTTTGGGGTGCACGAAAGCGATTTTTTTCCCCTCCGCCCCGGTTCGCGGCGCCTCATCGATCAGGCGCAGCCCCTGCGTTTTCATCTTTCCCAACACCGCGACGATGTCGTCCACCGAAAGCGCCACGTGGTGCAGCCCCTCGCCCCGTTTTTCCAGGAACTTGGCAATGGGCGACTCCGGGGAAGTCGGCTCCAAAAACTCGATCTTCGATTCCCCGATGCGGAATCCCGCCGCCCGCACCTTCTGCTCCTCCACGGTCTCTTCGAATTCCGGCTCCAGGCCGAACACCGCGGCAAACAGGCTCTTAACCTGTTCCAGCGATTGCACCGCAACACCAATGTGATCGATCTTCTTTAACATATTTTTTCCTCTCGCGACGGTTGAATGGCTGAATGGTTAAATGGTTGAATGTTTATCCAACCCCCTAACCATTTAACCATCCAACCATTTAACCATGTAACCATCAAACATTATTCGGCTAATTTAACGATACTGACCCTCAAGGCGATAAAATTATTGCCGTGCAGATGCCCGAACAGCTCCACCACTTCCGCGTTCACGATCTCCGGCGGGGCCGGCTCTTGCAGGCTGACGATGGCCTCCTGGTCATATTTATCCCGGGCGTAGAAAGAGAGGATATTATTGCTCCGGTCTCGTTCAAAACCTTTTGACCCCACTACCCATACTCTCATGGAGCGATTGATCTCCCCGCTGGCGCGCACGTTCTCGAACGAACCGATATCCTCGGTAGCGGTCAGCAGATACACCACATATATCATAAACAGCGCCACAACCGCGATAACTACTTTGGTCAATTTGCTCATCCGTTCTCCCCATTTTATTGATTTGATTGATGGCTGAATGGTTACATGGTTGAATTGAACCATTTACCAATTGAACCATCCGACCATGTAGCCATCCAGCCATTTAACCATCTGCCCATCCACCAATCCACCACTCCTCCTCCCCAAAACCCCAAATCAGAGCTTATAATTCGGCGACTCCTTGGTGATTTCCACGTCGTGGGGATGGCTTTCCCGCATGCCCGCAGCGGTGATTTTGATGAAGCGCCCCTTTTCCTGCAATTCCCCGATGGTTTTGCAGCCGGTGTAGCCCATGGCGGAGCGCAATCCTCCCATCATCTGGAAAATGGTATCGCTGACCGGCCCGCTGTAAGGAACCCGCCCTTCGATGCCCTCCGGCACCAATTTTTCCGCTTCCGCCACTTCCGCCTGAAAATAGCGATCCCTGCTGCCCTTCACCATCGCGCCGATGGAACCCATTCCGCGCACCTGCTTGTAGCGCCGCCCGTCCAACAAAATGGTCTCGCCGGGGCTTTCTTCCGACCCGGCAAACAATCCCCCGATCATCACCGAATCCGCTCCCGCGGCAATTGCCTTGGCGATGTCCCCGGTGTGCTTGACGCCGCCGTCGGCGACCAGGGGAATACCCGCCTCTTTGCAGGCTTTTACCACCTCCATGATGGCGGAAATCTGCGGCACCCCCACCCCGGTAACCACCCGGGTGGTGCAGATAGAGCCGGGACCGATGCCCACTTTTACCGCGTCGGCGCCCGCGGCGATCAAATCCTGCGCCGCCTCATATGTGGCGACGTTGCCAGCAATCAGATTGATTTTTTTGAATCTCCGTTTGAATTCCGCAACCGTCTCCAGCACCTTGCCGGAGTGCCCGTGCGCGGTGTCGATAACGATGACGTCCACCCCGCGCTCGACCAACGCTGCGGCCCGCTGCAGCGCTTCCTCCCCGACCCCGACGGCCGCGCCCACCCGCAACCGTCCCAATTCATCCTTGCAGGCGTTGGGATATTTTTGCTTCTTCTGAATATCCTTTACCGTGATCAGCCCCTTCAAATTCCCCTGACCGTCCACCACCAACAGCTTTTCGATGCGGTGCTTCTGCAGAATCGCTTTGGCGTCATCGAGGGTGGTGCCGACCGGGGCGGTCACCAGCCGGTCTTTGGTCATCAATTCCCGGATGGGACGCCCGGTGTTATCCTCGAACCGCAAATCCCGGTTGGTGATGATTCCTACCAGTTTTTTCCCCTCCACAATGGGAATGCCGGAGATATGGTATCGCTCCATCAACTCCAGCGCCCGCCACAGCGGTTGGTCGGCGGTAAGGGTGATGGGATCGATGATCATGCCGCTTTCGGAGCGTTTCACCCGGTCGATTTGCTCCCCCTGCGCCTCGATGGGCATATTTTTGTGTATGACGCCGATGCCGCCCTCCCGGGCGATGGCAATCGCCATGGCATACTCCGTCACCGTGTCCATGGCCGCGGAAAGGAGCGGAATATTCAGCTCGATGGAAGGGGTGAGGCGGGTTTTCAATTGCGCGTCTTTGGGCAGGACGGCGGATTTGGCGGGCAATAACAGCACGTCGTCGAACGTTAACGCTTCGTAGGCAACTTTTTCCATGTTATGCTCTCCTGTGCGAATAAGATCGCGAATTTAATGCCTCAAGACAGATCGGCAAAAAGAAAAGTGAAAATGCAGAATAAATTCTGCACTCCTATTCAAAAACGGATTCGATTTTCCTTGAGTTCACGCACAGGGTTTTACGGAAAGAAGGCCTTATTTATACTTCATGCAGGCACAAACTGAGCATCCGGTATGCCCGGAGGGGCAAGCGGTATTATCCAACAGGAGCAGGGAGGAGCCAGGCATTCAAACTTATCCAGGAGAGACCATGACCTGTCGAAACTGCGGCGCTTATAACGAAGGAAATCGTTCTCATTGCCAGCATTGCCATGCCGCGCTGCCGGAGGCGGTGAAAACGGCGCAATATACCCGCACCGTCATTCAAACCCCCTTGCGCCAGGCGCGGCCATCCGACATTATCAGCGCTAACCCGGCGGCTTTCTACGCTGCCGGGCAGGGCGAGCGGCCGGGAAAAGAAACCTCTTTCGTGAATCCCTCCGCCGAAGGAAGCCCGTTATATGCCGCCCCCGCCGGCGATCCCGCGGGAATCTCCGACCCATTTTCCCGGAACGCCACGAAAACCGCTTCCTCGCCAAAGCGCAAAACCCTGATTTTCTCCTTGATCGCTCTGGCGGCGCTGCTGTGCGCCGGTATGGGATTGTACCTCTTTCTTCCCGATCGCGCTACCCACGCCAGCTTCGTGTTCGCGGAAGCGGAAAAAACCTTCAACGCCCAGAACTACTCCGCCGCCCTGTTGATGTACCAGCAATTTATCGAGCGATTTCCCCGGGACTACCTGGTTCCCCTGGCGCAGGAGCGCATCGGCGCCATCCATGGCCAGGTGGAAGCGGAAAAGCAGCAAAAAATCGCGCGCATGGAAACTCTTTTGCAGAACGCCCGGGAAGCGTTTCGCAAACAGCGTTATTTGAAGCCGGCGGAGGATAACGTTCTCTTGCATACCTCGACGCTGCTGCAGCTCGACCCGGCCAATAGCGCCGCCCTGGAATTGCAGGCTGCGGTTGTGCAATTCTACCAGCAGAAGGCGGAAGAGGCTTTCCGGCGCGGCTATTACAACACCGCCATCGACCATTATGAAAACGTCCTGCGCATTATGCCCAACGATTCTCAAACCCTGGAAAAAATCAGCCAGGCGCTGGAAATGCGGAAGCGCGGGCGGTAGGGCTTTGGAACACAGACCTCAAAGGTTTCCAAAACCTTTGAGGTCTGCTGCGGCAGTTCAAATATTCTCCCCGAAAACTTTTCCCCCCGGAAACTTTCTTCCCTCTTGCGAATTCACTCTATAGTTCCATGATTCAGGTAAAAAATTGTGTCGAAAACCGGCAAGGTTGGCGCTTTGAACGGTTATGTAGAAGAGGGGAAAACAGTTGGCAGTGGGCGGTAGGCAGTGGGCAGTGAGCAGTGGGCAATGTAGCTGTCAGCTTTCAGAAATTATATTACCAGGCGGCCTGTATGCGACGTTGCTTACTGCCTACTTGCCTACTGCCTACTTGTCTATTGCCTACTTCAAATAAGTTGGAGGCTACCATGCACAAGATTCAAAGATATTCAATTCTCTTCATCATCGCCCTGCTTGCATGGGGGACGTTGCCCGCGGCCGCGGCGCCGAAAATCCAGGTAGCGCTGCTGCTGGATACCAGCAACAGCATGGACGGCCTGATCGAGCAGGCCAAATCGCAGCTCTGGAAAGTGGTCAACGAATTCGCCCTGGCGCGGCAGAACGGGCAGGCCCCGGAATTGGAAATCGCCCTCTACGAATACGGCAACGACGGGCTGTCCTCGAAAACCGGGCATATCCGCCAGGTCGCCCCGCTCACCACGGACCTGGATTTGATCTCCGAAAAGCTTTTTCAACTCACCACTTACGGGGGCAGCGAATACTGCGGCTGGGTGATCCGGACCGCCGTTAAAGAATTGGCCTGGAGCACCGAGGCCAACGTGCTAAAAGTTGTGTTCATCGCCGGGAATGAGCCGTTTTCCCAGGGGAAGGTGGATTACCGCGCCGCCTGCCGGGAGGCGATTGACCGGGGGATCATCGTAAACACCATTTTTTGCGGCGATTTTCAGGAAGGGGTGGAAACCGCCTGGAAGGAGGGCGCAGACCTGGCCGACGGCAAATATATGAACATCGACCAGAACCAGGCGGTGGCACACATCGACGCCCCGCAGGATAGCGCCCTGCAGCGCCTGAACGACGCCCTGAACTCCACCTACGTCCCTTACGGCAGGGAAGGCGAACGCAGTAAAGAGCGCCAGTTGGAGCAGGACGCGAACGCCGCTGTTTACGGCGCCGCGAACGTGGCCCAGCGCTCCGCTTCCAAAGCCTCCGCATATTATCGAAACACTTCCTGGGATTTGGTAGATGCCGTGGAAGACGGCTCGGTTGACCTGGATAAAATTACCAAAGATGATCTGCCGGAACCGATGCAGAGCATGACCGCCGCGGAGCGCAAGCAATTCATTGACGAGCAGCGCGCCAAACGCGCCGAAATCCGGGAAAAAATCCGCCGGCTGGACGCAGAGCGCCGCCGCTACGTCGCCGAAAAGCAGAGAGAGACGGGCGAGGCCGGCGCGCTCGACCGTGCGATCATCGACGCGGTGCGGGAGCAGGCGGCAAAGAAGAATTTCCGGTTTGAGTAGCAAAAACCGGCACAGATTGCCGCACTTCAGTGCGCATGACCCCCAGGAGGAAGCCCAATATGAAAATCTTCCCTCGCCATCTCTGTAAACTCATCGCCGGGGTACTGTTGGCGCTCACTTTCCAGCTTCGGGCAGACGGCTTCATCATCATCGAGCCGCCCTATCCCTATCCGCCCCTGCCGCGCCCGCTGCCACAACCGTCATTTACCCCGTTTCCCCTGGACGTGAGAAACCATCACGTCCAGGTAAAAATCGAAGAGCAGGCGGCGACCACCCACATCGACCAGGTTTTCTACAATCCCACCGCCAACAGTTTGCAGGGGTACTACCTGTTCCCGATTCCCCGCGGGGTTACGATCACGAAATTCAGCATGTACATCGATGGGAAAGAGACCGAAGCGGAGCTGTTAGACGCGGAGAAAGCCCGCAAGCTCTACGAGGAGTACGTGCGCAAAGTAATCGACCCGGCGCTGTTGGAATACACCGGCCAGGGCGTTTTGAAGGTGCGCATCTTCCCCATTCAACCCCATTCCGAAAAACGGATCAAGCTGAGCTACAGCGAAGTTCTGAGCCGCGACAACGGAACCGTGGAATATATTTTCCCGCTCAATACCGAAAAATTTTCCGCTGCCCCGCTCAAGGAAGTCAGCGTCGAAGTGGAAATACATTGCCGGGAGCATCTCAAAAACGTGTATTGCCCGACCCATGAGGCGGAAATCCGGCGCAAGGACGATCATCACGCCATGGTGGGATACGAAGCCGGCAATGTAAAGCCGGACACGGATTTCAAGGTTTATTACCAGACCGATCCCTCTCCAATCGGTTTTTCCCTGCTCAGCTATCGCAAGGGAAAAGATGACGGCTTTTTCTTTCTGAGTCTCAGTCCCGGCTTTGCTTCCGGCCAGCAGGAGATCGCCGAGAAGGACGCCACCTTTGTGTTGGACGTATCCGGCAGCATGGCCGGGAAGAAGCTGGAGCAGGCAAAGCAGGCGCTGCGGTTCTGCATCGAGAATTTGAACGCGGGGGACCGCTTCGAGATCGTGCGCTTTTCCACCCAGGCGGAAGCGTTATTTCAAAAATTAGCTTCCGCGGATGCGGCAAACCGGGTTAAAGCCGGGGAATTCGTGGAAAATCTGAAAGCCATCGGCGGCACCAATATCGAAGAGGCGCTGCAACTGGCGCTCGATAACGCCAATCAAGCCCGCGGCCGCCCGCACTTCATTATTTTTATCACCGATGGGAAACCCACCGTCGGGGAGGTGGAAGAAAACGCCCTGCTGAAAAAAATTGAACAGGCCAATCGCGCCAGTTTGCGCATTTTTACCTTCGGGATCGGGGATGAGATCAATACCCACCTGTTAGATAAAATTACCGAGGCCACCAACGCTTACCGCACCTACATCACCCCCGAAGAAGATATCGAGGTCAAAATTTCCGATTTTTACGGCAAAGTCTCCGCGCCCATTCTAACCGATCTGAAACTCTCCGTAGAAAACCCCCTGCGAGTAAGTGAAATGTACCCCGCCAGGTTGCCGGACCTGTTCAAAGGCGCGACCCTGACGGTTCTGGGACGTTACCGCGAGGGCGGCGACGCCCGCATTACCCTGGAAGGGAAATTGAACGATGAAATCCAAAAATTTGAATACTGGGCTAATTTCGCCCCATCGGATGAGCAATACGCCTTCATCGCGCCGCTGTGGGCTTCCCGGGCCATCGGTTACATGCTCGACCAGATCCGCCTGCACGGGGAGAGCGCCGAATTGAAGCAGGAAATCATCGAATTGGCGCGCACTTACGGCATTATCACGCCCTACACCAGTTACCTGATTCTCGAGGATGAGGAACAGCGGGTGAGCCGCCGGGAGCTGCCCCCGCAATACCAGCTTCTGCGCCAGAACCTGCTCGACGGCGAGGACCAGGATTTCCTGAAATCGCGAGAGGGCGATTACGCGGATATGAAGAGCAAGAGCGGGCGGGGCAGCGTGGCGGGCAGTCAGGCGGCGCAATCATTAGGCGGCGCGGCTAATATCGACCAGACCCGCCCGGGCGCGTCCCGGTTGAGCTACCGCGACCGCAGCGGCCGGGAACAGAACCTGGCCAGCCAGTTTCGCATGATCCAGGGGCGGGCGGTGTATCAATCAGGGGATTTCTGGGTGGATTCGGAGATTCAGAATAACGTTGGGGCAAAGGTTACCCGCATTCAATTTGCCGGCGAGGATTATTTCAGGTTGTTGCACCAGGAACCGCAGAGCGGGCAGTTCCTGGCCCTGGGGCGCAACGTGCGCTTTTTCTGGAAAGACCGGATTTATGAGGTGTATGAATGAAGGAGTGTTTGAGTGTTATGGTGTGGGTGATCATACTTACCCTTGATTAAACTAAAACCATGATATAAAATGGATACAGACATCCCGTATTTCTCCCTTTTTAATTCCCACCTTTTGCTTTGGAAATATTGGAATGGGAGTGTCAGTTTTTTTGTCAACTCAGGTATTCACTTTTGTGAAGAACCGTTTTTTCTTTATTTATAATGCCAATTACCAGTTGGGGATGACATTGAAGAAAGTTTGCCACCAAGACACCAAGACAGGAAGTTTCACAAAGG
>CAZFVV010000057.1:0-33672 GCA_964522165.1 uncultured Calditrichaceae bacterium | reverse complement strand
ATTCTAAGTTTGACTTTCGGGCAGCTAAAGATGTATATTAGCGCCGCCGAAAATGGAAAGGTCGCTTTGAACAGCGGCCAGTAATTGCCACCGTAGCTCAGTTGGTAGAGCAACTGATTCGTAATCAGTCGGTCGCCAGTTCAAGTCTGGCCGGTGGCTCTCCTCTTGAAAGCCATTCTCGAAAGAGAATGGCTTTTTTATTGTGCGCCCGCTGTTTATTATTTCCCTTGAATCGCGTTCCGGGGCTATGTAATTTTTTGTGAAATTTCTTTTGAAGGAGCGATATTGCATGAAGAAATACTCCAATCTACATCGCCTTCCATCCTAAAATTAAGGAGACCAGAGTATGGACGGTCGCAATCTCTCTACGTTATTCCTCTTTATCCTTTTATTGTCAAGTATGGGAATGAATGCAAAGGAGGGTCGGATCTGCAAGTCCCCTGCCGAAAAGAGCCTTGAAAGTCTGTCCCCGGCGCCGGCGCAAATCCTTCGAGGCCCCCTAACCGGTATTGAAAGCGGCTCCACAGTCGAACTATTTGAGGGTGTCTTTCCTCCCCCGGGCTGGTCGCTGGCCAATCCCAACCCCGGCAGTATCACCTTCGATCAGTTTACCGGGGCAAACGGCCCCGGTTTTGGAGGCGACAGGAGCGCCCGGATGGATTTTTATAGCTACAGCAATACCGGCCAGCGCGATACCCTGTTCAGCAAAACTTTCACCGGCCTGCTGCCTATCGACGTGCTGAGATTCGACTGGGCCTACCGGCAATACACTACCGCTTACGTGGATTGCCTGAAAGTTCTCCTCTCCACCGACGGCGGGCAAACCTGGCCGGCCACGCTCTTCCAAAGAGGCGGCGTTACCCTGGCGACCCTCCCGCCTTCCACCACCCCGTTCGTGCCCGCCGCCCCGACCGATTGGATGACGTTCGACTCTTCCCTGGCCGCTTATTCCGAAGCGACGCTTGCGTTTGTCACCTATAACGGCTATGGCAACAATTTGTATATTGATAATGTAATGGTTGGAACGCAGTTCAATAGCGATGTAATGCCGGTGTCGATCAATAACATTTTCCCGGACACCAGCTATGCCAGCGGCACGGGCAGCTACACCGTTGCCCCGGAAGTTAGCGTTGTTAACCTGGGGTTGAATGATATTCTTACCCCCTTCGATATAGTCCTGGTAGTCACTCCCGGTGGGTATCAAAATAACCAGTCCGTGCCGGCGCTGGCCTCCGGGGAGGTTACCACGGTAACGTTTGCAGAGCTTACCATCACCCCCGGCACCCCGATCAATCTGCTGGTAGCCACAACTCTATTTAGCGATGAAAATCCCGCCAACGACAGCCTGGCGCAATACTCGGCGATTTTCCCGGGAACCCCGCGAATGGTGCTGTTTGAGGAGTGGACCAGCTCCACCTGCGGCCCCTGCGCCGCCAATAATCCCACTATCGACGCGTTTGTGGCCGACCACCGCGACCAGGTAGTGGCGATCAAATACCACGTGGGCTGGCCCGCCCCGGGCAACGATCCCATGTATTTGCACAATCCCACCCAGAGCTACGACCGCCGCTATTATTATGGCGTGAACGCGGTTCCCACCCTGATCATGGACGGGGTGGAAAACCCGGTTTACCCCTATACTACCCCCGGCAGCCTGCAGAATTCTTACACCGAAAGAATGAATATGGGAGCGCCCATTGAAATGAGCGCCTTCAATCATCGAATAACCGGCGATTCGATCCGCGCCGAGATTACGGTGAATATCCTGGCGCCCCTGATGTCCGGCGATTACTACCTGCGGGTGCACGCGGTCGAGAAGGAAATCCACTATCCCTCGCCGCCGGGAACCAACGGGGAGAAGGATTTTTATGACGTTTTCCGCCGCGCCTATCCCAATTCCCAGGGAACGGAGCTTCCCACTACTATCGGGATTCATTCGTTTGAATTTACCTACGCGATTGACCCGGTGTGGGTGGATAGCATGATCTTCACTGCCGCGTTTATCCAGAACGATGTGACCAAAGAAGTGATGAATTGCGTGCGCAGCAATACTGCCGGGCCGGTCGGCCTCGATCCCCTTGCCGCCGTTCCCGCGCAGTTGGAATTGTGGCAAAATTATCCCAACCCCTTCAATCCCCGGACCGCTATCGCCTTCTCCCTGCCCAGGGCGGACAAGACCCGGCTGGCAATCTACAATATCCTGGGTGAGGAAGTTGCTACCCTGGTCGATGAGGCGCTGCCGGCGGGAAATCACCTATACGCCTGGGACGGGCGGGATACCCGGGGCCAGATGGTTGCTTCCGGAGTGTACATTTATCAGTTGAAAACGGGAAACCGCATTTTACATAAGAAAATGATCCTGCTCCGGTAACGGTGGGGTACGGATGACTGGATAAAGGGACGAATGGGTTGTTGAGCGGATTAATTCCCGTTTATCCGGCACGCCGACGATTTGGTTACACTTTTGAAATAAACCACGGGCAAAAACCTTCATGAGCGCCACTAATCAACCAACTGACGCCGCTGCTCCCGCTTACCGGGGTTACGACCGCCAATCCTTACTGCCGGTGTTCAGCCCCAAAACCGTGGCGCTGCTCGGAGCTTCGGAAGAAGCGGGCAGCTTTGGGCGCGCGCTGTTGTGGAATTTGATCAGTAACCCTTTCGGCGGCGCGGTCTTTCCGGTTAATCCCAACAGATCCAGCGTTTTGGGAATTAAGCCCTACCCCAACCTTGCAGCGGCGCCGGATAAAGTGGACCTGGCGGTAATTGCCACGCCGGCCCTCGCCGTGCCGGGCGCCATCGAAGAGTGCATCGAAGCCGGGGTGGCGGCCGCGATTATTATTTCATCCGGCTTCCGGGAAGTGGGCGAGCAGGGGGCGGCGTTAGAGCGGGGAATTTTTGCCCGGGCGCAGGCGGGGAACATGCGCCTCCTCGGCCCCAATTGCTTCGGGGTGATGATGCCCTACACCGGCCTCAACGCCACCATCAGCCGGGGCATGGCCGCGCCCGGCAACGTGGCTTTTCTGAGCCAGAGCGGGGCGATCTCCGCCGCCATTTTGGACTGGAGTTTCCGGGAGAAAGTGGGCTTCAGCGCCTTCATTTCTATCGGGAATATGCTCGATATTCAATGGAGCGACCTGATTTATTTCTTAGGCGACGATCACCGCACCCACAGTATTGTGATTTACATGGAAACCGTGGGAGAGGCCCGCTCCTTTCTCTCCGCAGCCCGGGAAGTAGCGTTGACCAAGCCGATCATCGTGCTGCACGGCGGGGAAGTCTGCCCGCCCCCGGTATTGCCGGCCACTTCCATCAGCCGGCTGGCGGCCTCCAAGGATTTGTGTTCCTACCGCATCGGCAACCGGGTGCTGAACGCCGCCTTCCGGCGCTGCGGGGTTCTGCCGGTGCGCTCGCTGGTGGATTTGTTCGCCATGGCGGAAATTTTAGCCAAGCAGCCCCGCGCCCGGGGGCCGCGCCTCGCCATTATTACCAATGCCCATGGCAGCGGGGCGCAGGCGGCCAATGCGCTCATCAACAGCGGGGGAGAATTAGCGCCCCTAACAGAGCAGACTATCGCTGCGCTGGATGAAATCCTTCCCCCGGAATGGAGCCGCGCCAATCCCGTCAATATTTTGCGCGACGCCGGGCCGGATCGCTACGGCAAAACCCTGGAAATCATCTCGAAAGATCCCCACAGCGACGGCGTTCTGGTGATTCTTACCCCCCAGGCCATGACCGATCCCACCGGCACAGCGGAAAAGATCAAACCATTTGCCCGGTTGGCCAATCCCGAGGGAAGCCCTTTGCCCAAACCCTTGCTGGCCAGTTGGATGGGCGGGGACGTGGTAGCGGAAGGGAAAGCGCTGCTCAACACCATCAACGTTCCCACCTTCCCCTTCCCGGATGACGCCGCCCAGGTTTTCAACTACATGTGGCAGTATAGTTACAATCTTCGCGGTTTGTTCGAAACGCCGGAACTGCCGGTGGATTCGGAGGAGCATTCCCCGGGCCGGGAACGCGCCGCCCGGATCATCCAATCGGCGCGGGACGCGGGGCGAACCCTGCTCACCGATTTCGAATCCAAACAGGTACTGGACGCTTACCGCATTCCCGCGCTGCTCACCAGATGGGCGCGGGATGAAAACGCAGCCCTGGAACTGGCGGAGGCAATCGGTTACCCGGTGGTAGTAAAGCTGCATTCGGAAACGCTGGCCGATCCCGCCGCCCCGGGAACTACCTACCTGAACGTAATGAACGCCGCGGCGCTAAAAGACGCCTGCCGGGCGATCAAGGATTTTGTCAACGAAAAGCATGGCGGGGAGCACTTCCGGGGCGTTACGGTTCAACCGATGCTGCCTTTCGCGGGTTACAAATTGATCATCGGCTGCTGCCAGGATCCCTGTTTCGGGCCGGTGCTGCTCTTCGGCGCGGGTGGAAGTTTGGTGGAAATTCACCAGGACGTTGCCATAGCCTTGCCGCCCCTCAACAGCAATTTGGCCCGGCGGATGATGGAGCAAACCTCTATCTACCAGGCCTTGAAGGGGGAGAAGGGCCTGATTCCGGTGAACCTCGAGGAGTTGGAGTTGCTGTTGGTGCGCTTCAGCCAGTTGGTGGTGGAGCAGCGCCGGATCAAGGAAATAGAGATCAACCCCCTGCTGGCCAGCGCGGTGCATTTGACGGTTTCCAGCGCCCGCATGGTGTTGCACGGGCCGGGTAAGGATGAAAAAGACCTTCCCCGCCTGGCCATCCGTCCCTATCCTTCGCAATACGTGCAGCCCCATACCCTGCGCGACGGCGCCCCGGTAACCATTCGCCCGGTTCGCCCGGAAGATGAGCCTCTGATCGCCAAATTTCACCACACTCTTTCGGATCAGAGCGTTTATCTGCGCTATTTTCACCCCATCGCGCTGCAGCAACGCATCGCCCACGAGCGGCTCTCGCGCATCTGTTTTATTGATTACGACCGCGAGATGGTGTTAGTGGTGGTGAAGAAAGACCCCGCGACCGGGGAGGCGGCGATCATCGCAGTGGGGCGTTTGAACCGGCTGCGCGGGGTCAACGACGCGGAATTTGCCATTTTGATCAGCGACGACTACCAGCGCAGCGGGCTGGGAACGGCGTTGTTAGACCGGCTGGTGCAAATCGGGCGGGCAGAAAAAATAGATCGCATTGTGGCGGATATTTTGCTGGAAAACCGCGGGATGCTGCGCGCCTGCGAGAAGGTAGGATTCACGCTCCGCTATGATTACGAAGAACAAATCGCCAAAGCGGTCATTGAATTATAGCCGGCTGGATCCTTCGCGGATACCGGTCTGCCCCTTCGGGGATGCCGAATATAGAAAAATTTACCGGAGTATCATAAGTGCCCAATAATCTTCGCTTTCGAACATTCCTGCTGGTGGTCCTTTTCTGCGAGAGTTGCATGAGAGCAGTGGTTGCCGGGGGTGCTCCCCCGGGCGACCCTGACTCTACCTCTCAATACTGGCAAAAAGTTGATGAAGGGCTTTATTATGGCGAATTCGAGGCCGCGCAGAAATCCGAGATCGGGGATTCGAAAATCACCATTGTCAAAATTGATCCCTGGTATTACGATTTCAGGCTGCTCTCCGCCTCCGAATTTGATGACAGTTCCAGAACCGCCCGGCAATGGGCAGAAGAATTCAACCTGATTGCAGCGGTGAATGCGGGTATGTTTCAAGAGGATTTGCGCACCAGCGTGGGATTCATGAAAAATTTCGACCATGTCAACAATCCCCGGGTGAGCAAGGAGAATGCCTTTTTTGCCTTCAACCCGGTCGCAAGCGTCGCAGCCCTGCCCGGCCGGCTGGCCGGGGACTCCTCACAAGCGGATTCCGCGCTCAAACCCGCACAGATCATCGATCGCAATTGCCAGGATTTCGAGTATTTACGCCGGAAATATCACAGTATTTTTCAGAGCATCCGCATGATCAGTTGCGCCCGGAAAAACGTCTGGAGCCAGCAAGCCAAAAAGTGGAGCATGGCGGCGTTGGGAGCCGACACAAACGGCAACATTTTTTTTATCTTCACCCGTTCGCCCTACTCGGTGCATGATTTTATCAATATTCTGCTATCCCTCCCGATTTCGATCTACAACGCCATGTACCTGGAAGGCGGCCCGGAGGCCACCCTCTATTTTTCCGCGAACGGCATCGAATTTGAAAAAAACGGCAGCTTTGAGAGCGGTTTCATCGAGAACGACTCTATCAGCGCGGCCTGGCCGATTCCCAATGTGCTGGGAGTGGTGAAAAGGTCGAAGAAAACCGAGTGAGAAGTGGCAAGTGAGAAGTGAGAAGTAAAAAGTAAAAAGGTAAAAGATATAGGTGAAATGAAGCCTTCTCTTATCCCTTTTTACTTTTGCCTTTTACCTTCCAAAAAGGAGGAGTGTTTACGCATGAAACGAACCAATATCTCTTCCGGAACCAGGTGGGAGCCGATAGTCGGTTATTCGCGGGCGGTGAAGGTGGGAACGCACATTTATGTGGCCGGGACTACCGCCACCGACGCCGGCGGCAATATCGTCGGTGAAGGCGACGCTTACGCCCAGACCGTGCAGGTATTGAAGAATATTCAATCCGCCTTGCAAAAAGCCGGCGCGGAGTTAACGCACGTGGTCAGAACCCGCATGTACGTCACCAATATCGCCGATTGGGAAAAGATCGGGAAGGCGCACGGGGAGTTTTTCAAGGATATTCGCCCTGCCGCCACCATGGTGGAAGTGAGCCGCCTGATTGACCCGCGCATGTTGGTGGAAATCGAGGCGGAGGCGATCCTTCACGACTAAAATCTGTTTAATTTTTCATGGAGCAGGTTATATTTGACCAAAAATATCAACGATAGGGGGTTCTAATGAAGAAATCGGCGCCCCAATATTATACCCCGGAAGAGTACCTGGCCATGGAGGAGACCGCCGATTTCAAAAGCGAATACTACCAGGGAGAAATTTTTGCCATGGCCGGCGCCACGGCGAACCACAGCAGGATTGTGCGAAACCTGATTACCCGGCTGACGATGGCGTTCGAGAATAAAAATTGCGAAGCCTTTGGCCTTGATATGCGGTTGTGGATCGAAGCGGTAAAATTATTTACCTATCCTGACCTGGTCGTAGCGTGTGGCAGATTGCAGTTTCATCAGGACCGGCGCGACACCATTACCAACCCACTTTTGCCGGTGGAAGTCTTATCGGAATCTACCCAGAACTATGATCGCGGGCAGAAGTTTTTCCTCTACCGCGCCATCGAGAGCTTAAAGGAATACGTTCTGGTCGATCAATACCAATTTCAGGTGGAGCATTTTTCCAAAGCGGAGGACGGCAGGTGGGTATTGACGGAGTACCATAACGCAGAAGATATATTGAGCATTCCGCGAATCGATTTCCGCATCTCCCTGAAGGATATTTATGACAAGGTTGAATTTTCAAAAGCAGAAGGCAAGGCCCGGAAATCGAAAAAAGTCGCAAAAAAGCGTAGATCAAGTTAACGGGAGTATGGAAATCTTTAACGGTTAGCAGCAGGCAATCTTCACACAGGCTGCATCAGATTGCCTGCTGCTAACTGCCGGTTCTTCCCCTGGTTGCCAGGTGCAAAGAAAAACTATTCATATCGCAATGCTTCAATGGGATTCAGGCGCGAGGCTACTACCGCCGGCCACATTCCGAAAACCAGGCCTACGGTGGTGCAAAATACCAGGCCGATAATCGCCCACTCCACCGGAATCACCGCGGCAAAACCGGTAAAAAAGGTCACAATATTTCCCAGGCCGAAGCCTACCAGCACCCCCAAAACCCCGCCGATATTGCAGAGCACAATCGCCTCTAACAGGAATTGAGAGAGGATGTTCCTCCGCTTGGCGCCCAACGACTTTCGCACCCCGATCTCCTTGGTCCTCTCGGTAACCGATACCAGCATGATGTTCATAATGCCGATCCCGGCCACCACCAACGCGACAATACCGATCACAAACGCGCCGGTTTTAACTCCCGCGGTGGCTTTGTTGAAAGCCTTGATCTGGCTGTCGTTGGTAAAAATCGTAAAATCATCTTCCTCCTTGGGGGGAACCTTGCGTTCCATTCGTAATACTCCCCGGGTTTCTTCGATGGCGGAGGCCAGCAGTTCCTGGGACACCGCCCGCACCGTTACGTTCACCGAGCGGTCGTTGCCCCAATTGTCTTTCATCCCGTAAATCTGCTGAAAGCGGGTGACGGGCATAATCAAGTAATTATTATATCCCCCGCCCATCGCCGACGCTTTATCTTCCAGCACCCCGATTACGGTGAACTTACGTCCGTCGATTTTAATAGTTTTATCAATGGGGTCGCTGAAAGGGAAAAGCTCTTGCGCCACCCCAAACCCTAACAGCACCACGCTTCTACCGACTTTAAGGTCTTCGTTAGACAAATTCCGGCCATCTTGAACGTAATGGGTGTTATTGGGGGCGTACTCCGGGGTGCCGCCGCAAATGGTTAAATTGGAGTTGGTGGTTTTATTTCTATACTGGGCTTTGTGGCCGAAGCTCCACAATTCCGAACCTACCAGGCTTACCGTACTTACTTTTTCCCGGATGGCGTTGGCATTTTCTACCGTCACCGGCTTCCGGCGCATAATCTTGCGCCAATCCACTTCATTGCCGAAATCCCCCGCGGGCCATTTTTGTACCTGGAACACGGTGGTGCCCAATACGCTTAGCTCACTTTCAATGGTACCCTGCACTACCGAAATACCGGTCATCACCGCAATAATGGAGGCTACCCCGGCAATGATGCCCACCAGGGTGAGGGAGGAACGGAGCTTGTGGCTCCAGATCGCCGTCAAGGCCATTTTGAATGCTTCCAATAGCTGCATCATATTTTTTGCTCCTTCTCTTTTTCCAGGCGAAAAATCGTAATGTTTTGAGTGCGCGGGTGTTTTGGGGTTTGGGTGTTTTGGATGGCGTGCATGGTTCTACTAAAACACCTGAACACTATAACACAACACCTGAACACCGCCTTACTATTCATACCGCAGCGCCTCGATGGGGTTGAGGCGAGATGCCCGGTACGCCGGGATGATGCCGGAAAAGACGCCCACCAGAACCGAAATCGCTAAAGCGACAATCACGATGGGAATGGAAATACTCGCCGGCATAACGGTGGAATTGATCAACGCCGTAACGCCAAAAGAAAGTATCACGCCTGCCAAACCCCCAAGCAGGCAAATTACGGATGATTCGAACAGAAACTGGGTTAAGATCGTTCTGCGTTTGGCCCCGATGGCTTTGCGGATGCCGATTTCCCGGGTTCGCTCGGTTACGGATACGAACATGATATTCATGACCCCGATGCCGCCCACGAACAGGGAAACCCCGGTAATCAGGAGGCCGATCATAACCACCACGCCCATGACGTTGTTGTAAGCCGCCACCAGGGTGCTCATCTGGTTGATGGAAAAATCATCCTTATCGGTCGGCTTCAATTTGCGGATTTTGCGCATTTCCCCTACCAATTCGTATTCGAAATCCGGCAGGGCTTCCGTGCTGGGCGCCTTCACGACAAAATCAAAGTCGCGGTCCCGCCCGCCAAACGCTTTCATGAACGAAGTAATGGGAATATAAATCTGCATGTCGAAATTAGGTCCTCCGAACATCCCGGCCCCGCCCTGTTGCTCCATCACTCCCACCACCCGGAAATCATAGCGCCCGATCTTCATCTTTTTATTGATCGGATCGACGGTTTCGAACAACCGCTTTTTAACCTCGGAGCCAATCACGCATACGAAATGTTTGTATTCTACGTCGTAATGGTTCAAGAACCGGCCGTAATCCGGCACCCCGCTGGAGACCACAATGTGTTTGTCGGTAGTACCCACGATGCTGACGTCGTCGATTACCCGGGAGCGATATTTAATGCTGCGCCGGGTATCGGTAAGCGGGTTGACCGCCACCGCTCTTTTCAATTGCACTTTGAGTTTATCGGCTTCTTTGAGGGTCAGGTTCTGGCGATTGCGGAATTCAAACCAGCGACCGCTGTGCACCCAGGGAGTTCGGGAAACGTAGAGCACGTCAGAACCGAGCACCGAAATACTCTCCTTGAATGAATTTTCCAGGCCGTTGGCTGCGGTCATGGTGGTAACCACCGCCACAATCCCGATGATAATTCCCAGGGTGGTGAGGAGCCCCCGCGCTTTATTGGCCTTGATGGCTTGCAGGGCAATCTTGAGGGACTCAAGCGTATCGGTGATATTTCGCATAATGATTTTCCCGGCTGTTGACGTTACTGTTTGGGCGCATAGAGTATAGTGAAAAAAATTGGTTCTTTATATTATGCTCTTTGCGCCATGCGCTATGCGCTTTGCGCCTGGGCGGCGTAGCGCCCGTTTCTAACGATCTCGTCGCTTTCCACCAGGCCGTCTTTCAACTTCACTACCCGGTGGGCGTGTTCGGCAATGTCGTGTTCATGGGTAACCAGGATGATGGTGTTGCCGGCCTTGTGCAACTGGTCGAAAATACCCATAATTTCTTCCCCGGTGGCGCTGTCCAGGTTGCCGGTCGGTTCGTCGGCGAGGATGATGCTCGGATTATTGACCAGGGCGCGGGCAATCGCCACTCGCTGGCGCTGTCCCCCGGAGAGTTCGTTGGGTTTGTGTTTGATCCGGTCACTCAAGCCGACTTTCTCGATCGCTTCTTCCGCTAATTTTCTGCGCCGGGAAGCCGGAAGGCCGGAGTAGATCAGGGGAAGCTCCACGTTATGGAAAATGTTGGAGCGGGGAATCAGGTTAAAGGTTTGGAAGACGAACCCGATCCGCTTATTGCGAATTACGGCAAGCTGGTCATCTTTCAAGGTGCTCACGTCTTCTCCTTCCAGGAAATAGTGCCCGGAAGTGGGAGTGTCTAAGCAGCCGATAATGTTCATGAGAGTGGATTTCCCGGAACCGGAAGGCCCCATAATGGCGATATACTCGTTCTTGTCAACCTTCAGGGAAACGCCCCGTAACGCCGGAACTTCCACCCCGCCCATTTGATAGGTTTTGAAAATATTATCAATTTCAAATGCCATAACCCGTTTCCTTAAAAAGTGATTGAAGTTTTCAGGTGCGCAAGTGTTTTGGTGTTCTGGTGTCATAGTGTTCTGCTACAGGGAGCATCTTTTTAACTAAAACACTCGAACACAAAAACACCTGAACACGCTCTTACTTTTTCCCATTCGGCTGGTTTTTCACGATCACGGTGGAACCGTTTTCCAGGTCTTTGCTGATCGCCCGGTAATTGCCGGTAACGATCTCGTCGCCTTCCGACAGGCCTTGCAGGATTTCAATATGGCTTTCGCTCTGAATGCCGGTTGTAACTTGCCTGGCCTCGGCGACCTCGTTTTGAACGATGAATACAACCTGGCAGAATCCGTCGCGATCGGGGATAAACTGCTGGGTGGAGGAATCATCCGCAATCGCGAGGTTGCCCTTGCCTTCCGGCATTTTTTGCTTGAGTTGATCGGGGGTGCGTACCGCCACGCTTTGAATGGGCACTCCCAGGGCCTCCTGCCGGGTTTCGGTGATGATATCGCTGCTGGAGGTCATGCCCGGTCTCAGGGCTTGCATGGGGGCATTCCCGGACATTTTGATCTCCGGGTTCTGGGCGGTCAATCCCCCATTTTCGGCCGGCTTAACGCCGGTAACGGCAATTTTGACTTCGAACTCGGTTTTCTGGTCCGCGGAACCCTGCCCGCTTACCTTGGCGGAATTGGCAATATCCGTCACCACCCCTTTAAAAATATGTTCCGGGAGGGCATCCACTTCAACAGTGGCGGAATCGCCGACGGCCACGGTCGCGACGTCGTTTTCATCCACGTCCACCAGTGCTTCCATTTTGGAGAGGTCGGAAACCACCATGATGACGTCTTCCTGGAACTGAGAACCGAGGGCAATTTCACCCACTTCTTTGTTCAATTGGCTGATGGTGCCGGCCATGGGCGCGTAGATGGTGGTCTTGGAATATCCGTCCCGCGCCTGTTTTAAGGCGGCCTGGGCTTGCGCAACTTGATCCATGGTCGATTCGTAGCGCGCTTTCTCCACTTCAAAAGCTGCGTGCATGGCGTCTATACTGGCCTGGGA
The DNA here is from genome assembly GCA_964522165.1 of uncultured Calditrichaceae bacterium. Lineage (GTDB taxonomy): Bacteria > Calditrichota > Calditrichia > RBG-13-44-9 > J075 > JABWBP01. The sequence goes on along the minus strand of CAZFVV010000057.1, from coordinate 21,574 downwards.
TTCCAGGTTCTTCTCGAACAATTCTTTGGTGCGCAGGTAATCTTTTTCGGCCTTGACCATGTTCTCTTTTGCCAGCTTGGCGTTGGCCTGGGTAGATCTCAAATTCGCTTCCGCGCTTTCCACTTCCGCTAACAGCCGTTCCCGGTCCAGTTCCACCAGGAAATCGCCTTTTTCCACCCAGTCGCCTTCCTTAACGCCTAATTTCATTATTTTGGCGCTCACGTCTGCGCTGATCTTTACCTGGGTCTTGGGTTGGATTCTCCCGGTAGCGGTGACGGTCTGCACGATTTTTTGCTTCTTCACCTGGGACGTCTGCACTTCCAGTCCCTTGGGCCCACCGTTTTGCATTTGGATGGTTACGACAATCAAGGCAATCACCAGTATGGCAATTGTAGCGATGATAATTTTTTTCTTCGACATGGGGGGTCTCACTCCGTCTTTATAGTGTGGGTTAAGATTTTTTAAAAATTTCGACCGGGAAAAACGCTGCGTTGGTAATAATCGCCGACTAATTATCTCCTCTCCGTGCTCTCTATTGAATTTCAAGCACTCACACGTCGAAAGCAGACGGGATTCCGCGGCGAAATGTTTCAATACCTTTTTAGAAAAAAAGCAAAGACCTCAAAGGTTTTCAAAACCTTTGAGGTCTTTGAGGTTCTATAGCCCCAAAAAGAAAGCCGCTCCCGTTTTGGGGAGCGGCTTTCGGAAGCATGAATCGAAGTTCTAAATCCGTTTAGAAGCTGTAGCGCAAGCCAATCTGCATTTGCCAGCGTGAGGCCAGATCGGAAGTTTGGAAAATGTCATTACGATCGATCTTACCATCTCTATTCGTATCGCCCTGGGTAAAGCGGATTTTGGGCCTTCCGCTTGCGGCGTCATATCCATCGAGCCGGTAGATATTGAAAGCATCATTATTTACGAATTTGATCTTTCCCCAGTCGCTGTTCAGCAGGTTGGGCAGGTTGAGAATGTCGAGGGTGACTTCGAGGTTCCCAAACAGGTAAGTGGGAAGCTTTTGCGCGATCCGCAAATCCAGGTAATTTTGCCAGGGCGCGGTGGCGGAGTTGCGCGGGAAAATGTCGCCGCGGGCGCTTTGCAGGGCTTCATCGGAGTTGATGAAAGCTTCGATCTTTGCCCAATCGCTGGCGCTCACAACCACGTCGCTCTGCCGGGCGGGAATGAATGCCAGGTCGTTCCCGGATACGCCGTCGCCGTTGGCGTCATCGCCGTACAGGTAGCTGAACGGGGCGCCGGAGCGGCTTTCGTAGAACAGGGAGACCGTGGTGGCCCATCCGCCGGCATATTGGAATTGATAGGAAAGATTACCCATGAAGCGGTGGCGCACTAAGAAATCCGAACGCCCGACCGTTTCGCCGTTGGGGTCGTCGGTCTCGTTGAATTGCCAGTTGGAGATGGCCCGGCTGGAACGGTTGCTGTTGATATCCTGGGCCTCGCTGATCGTATATGCAAGGCTGCCGAACATATTCGGGAAAATTCCCTGGTTCAGCTGCTTTTGCAGACGGGCGGTGAAATTCCACTGGTATCCCTCGTCGGTATTCTCCATCAGAATCACGTTGGTGAAACTGGGGCTGGTTCTCACCCGGATGAATTCTGCCGACGCGCCGGAGGTAAGGTTTGATTCGATGGTTCCGTCCCCATCCGTATCTCGGAACCTTGCATAAGCCGGCCGGCCATCGGCGCCATGCGGAACCTCGCCCACCGCGCTGCCATAGCCGTCGGATCCGAGGTTGATATTCCGGAAACGGATTTCATTCACGTTGTTTCCGTGCACAAACTCCAACGTTCCCACAAAGCCGCGCGGGAGTTGTCTGTCCAGCGCGATGTTGGTGCGCATAACCTGGGGCATTTTGAAATCGGTGTCGGTCAAGTTAACTTCGGATGTTGCTATTGCCTGGCCCAGGGGCTGATTAAAGGGGTCCGGGCTGAAATTCGGCGCTGCTGCACCGCGCAGATCCAGCCGGAATAATTCCACGCCGGTATTGCTGTACTGGTTGGAGATCCATACCCCCGGCGGAAAACCGGAAAACATTCCAAACCCGCCGCGAAGCTGGGTGCTGCGATCCCCGAGAATATCCCAGTTAAACCCGAAACGCGGCGACCAGATGAAATTGCCCGACGGCACTTCCGAAGTGCTTCTTCCCGGGAATGCCTCTGCAAAAGTGGGATTGTAGAGCGGTTCATCCGGCATCAGGGGAATATCTACCCGCACTCCATAGGTAAAGTTGAAGGCAGGAGCAATCTTCCAGGCGTCCTGGGCATAGAATCCTAACTGGTAATAGCCCCAGTTTGCTTCCGGGTAGGGAGTGCCTTCAATCTGGGAGTAGCTGTAAAAGTAACGGCTCGGTTTTCCCGCCTGGTAAGCCCCAAGACTGTCAAATTCATAAGCGCCATAGGCGTCCTGGATAAAGAGGTTGCGATATTTAGTGTATTCGTTATGAGTGCCCAACGTAAAGGTGTGGTCCCCGGAGTAGATCAGAAAATTATCCGTAAATGCGATTACGTCCTGATCCAGGGCGTTCTTTTGGGAAAATCGTTCCGTGCCTAACCGGATACGTTCGTTACGGGTACTGGAGAAAATTTCCACCTGGGGAAATAATTCTCCCTCGGGAGTGCGCTTGTCCCGAACGGTGGTAAAGGCAAGGCGGGCCTGGTTGGCTTTGTTGTTGCCGAACGCGCTGTTCAATTCCATCACCGTGGAGGTGGTGGTATTATTCCGCAGGAAGAGAGTATTCTCCAACGGATAGGCCGCGGTGGTACGCACTAATCCGTCATCCAGATCACCGTCAACATAATTAGACCGTAAGGTGAGGCGGTGCTGGTTAGAGAGGTTCCAATCCAGGCGGCCGAATAATTTGAGATTTTTGGTTTCGTTGGTAATCGGGCTGTAGCCGCCCGGATCGTAGCCCCAGGTATTTTGGGAAATAGCGATCGCCCGATCGAATTCAGAAGTCGTAAACGCGATCTTAACCGGCTGGTCGGAATCGCTGGGCCCGATGCTGGACGGCCTTTTGTCGTTCTCCCATTCCGCATTCACAAAGAAGAACAGTTTGTTCTGGATGATGGGACCGGATATCCTGGCGCCGGTTTGAAAGTTCGTGAATTCTGCATATTCCCGATCTTCCAATTTTCCGACAAAAGATTCGTTCCGCCCGAAATAATACGCCGAACCGCTAAACTGATTGTTCCCGCTGCGCGTAACGGCATTGATCAGACCGCCCACAAAACCTCCGGAACGGACATCAAATGGAGATACTTCCACCTCGAATTCCTGAATGACGTCTAAGCTGATGGGCTGGGAATTGATCTGGTCTGTAGGGGTACGGTTCGGTTGCAGGCCAAAGGGATCGGTCAGCACCGCTCCATCTACCTGGAAATTGTTATAGCGGTTGTTGCTTCCGGCAATGCTGGTGCCGCCCGCGGCGCTGGCCGCCTGGGGGGTCAGCCGGGTATAGTCGTTGATAGAGCGGTTAATGGTGGGCAGGCGTTCGATCTGCTCCGTGGTGATACTGTTGGCAGTTCCCATGTTGGAAGCGCTCAGGATTTCACTTCGTTCCGCTACGACGGTGATTTCCGATCCCTTGATCGCTTCTTCTACCAGGGTGAAATTCAAGCGCCGGTCTTCAGCTAACTTTACGACGATGCCTTCGATCCTCTGCTCGGTGTACCCGATATAACTGACGGTTATCGTATAAGGCCCGCCAACGCGAACGTTAACCAGGTTGAAGCGCCCGTCATCCCGGGTGGAAGCTCCGAAGACCGAGCCGGAAGGCTCATGAACGGCGACGACGTTTGCCCCGACTAACGGCATCCCGTTATTGTCCTTAACGGTTCCGTTAAACGAGGCATTGGTAATACCCTGCCCGAACAGCATTACAGACAGGAGTAAAACCATCACTACCGTAAACAAATATTTCATAGTTTCCTCCAATGAAATTAGTTAAACCCGGTGAGTTAATGAGTATTTTTTTTAGCTCCAGCATTCGATTCCTGCCGAGGACCGCATATTTAGCCAAACGCAATTGCCAGAGTATTACAACAGGTTTAAGTATTTGCTACGATATAAATTTAGAGCCTTATACCCTCTGTAAACCGCATGAAGTTACTCCTCTCGGATGATTTATTCAAGAGAAAATTTCAAAGAGCCATGCGTTATGTTCTTTGCGCTTTGCGTATTACTTATACCCGTCCACCCAGTATCCGTACATGGGATTGGGCAGCATAAAGTAGCGGGTATTCCAGTAGGGGGAGTGCCGGTAATGCGCTTTGAAATTTTCCGGGCTGATGTTGATCCCTTCCGGGTAAGGTTCCATGTCCAGCAACTGGTCGCCGACCAGGGCGATGATGAGGCGCTTTCCCCGTCCTTCACAGCGACCGGTTCCGTTCAGCACTTCTTGCCGGCGAGCCTCTTTGCTGTCCTGCCCGTCGCGCTGGCATAATAGAACGTCATCATCCCGCCACAACCCGGTTTGGCGCAAATTCTCCCGGGTGGGTTCATCCAGGTGGGCTCTGCGATTGGTAATATAGACGATATGGGCAAAGCGCCCCAGGGTACGCACGCTATCGAGGAATGCTTTCGCTCCCGGTACGGGAGGGCATTCCCGCCGCTGTACCCACTCGTCCCAGGAGGCATAGTCGAATTGCCGCTTTTGTTCGTAAAGAATTTCCTGGTAGCGGGAATTATCCAAAACGGTTTCATCCACGTCTAACACTACCGCCCAGTCTTCTTGCAAAACCGCGGCCTGCGCCTTCACCGCCTGCCAGGCTGCCCGATAGGTCTGGATGCAGATCGCGTCATATTCAACCGTCTGGCGCATCCATTGAACTTCCAGGGCCGGTTGCGTTACCGGCACCGGCGCAGGAGCAGAGGTGGGGACCGGCGCAGGAGCAGTGTGGCAACTGCTTAAAATAGTTGCCGCGATGAATCCGAGGATTAACGGAATTTTTATGCGTGCCATGCAAATTTGCCTTTCTTTGTTCGTGGATGGAAAGTGAAACGTAATACGTAAAATAACGGAATACGAAATACCCATTAGACCTTATTCATAGATAAGCGTATGTTTTATAGCAGATTGAATAGCCCCCCGATTTATCGGGGGGGCACAAATTAATCTCATTTCTTAATTTTCCGGGGCTTTAGCCCCCCGTGGTGCAACAATCGGGGATAAATCCCCGGGGAAAGGGATAGATTGACTTATTTGCTGTCCCCGATCTGAAGATCGGGGCTATTCATCCTTCCATAAAAATCAAATATTTAGCTATGAATAAGGTCTATTAAAGTTACGCATTACGCCCTCCTCTCACTCCCGCCGGATTCGCGGAAACGGCTCTACGCTTAACAATTCCGCAAAAATGATCGGCACTCTGGTGTTATCGTAAATCCCGGTGAACCGGAGGCTGTGCGGGCCATACGCAAAAATCGGCACCGGCTGGCCGGTATGGTGCCCGGAGGTCCAGCCCGCTTCCAATTCTTTGCCGTCCAGGCTTCCATCGTTGATTGCCAGTCCGCCGGTTTCGTGGTCGGCGGTGGCCACCACCAGGGTGTGGCGGTCTTGCCGGGCGAACTCCAGGCCGACTTTAAGGGCTTCATCAAACGCGAGCATCTCCCGAACCACGTAATCCAGGGAATTATCATGCGCACCCCAATCGATTTGGCTGCCTTCGACCATCAGGAAAAAACCATTCGGGTGGCCGCGCAGCAACTCAATAGCTTTGGCGGCCATTTCCGCCAGGGTGGGCTCGTGCGGCTCGTAGCGCATTTCATCGGCGTTGAACAATCCCAGCACCCGGCCTTCGCTGATTTTTTGAAGCTCCTGCCGATTTTGTACCACCCGGTAGCCATTCTGCCCTGCCCGTTCGAGCAGGTTCAAATCGTCCGAGCGCTTGCTGGCGGAGTCCTCTTCAGGGATGAAAAATGCCCTGCCCCCGCCCAACATTACCTCAACCCCGCTTTCCACCAATTGGGCGGCGATTTCCGGTTCCATTTTCCGCGCCGGAACATGGGCGGCAAAGCAGGCCGGGGTGGCGTGGGTGATGGACGAAGTGGCTACCAGCCCGGCGGCGAATCCCTTTTCTCGCAACGCTTCCAGAATGGTTACCGCCCGGGTATTATCCGGGAGCAAGCCGATCATACCGTTATTGGTTTTAAACCCGCTGGCTAAGGCGGTGGCCCCGGCGGCGGAATCGGTAATCAACTCATCTGCCGCGTGGTTGATCAGAAGCCCGGTCACCGGCATCCGCTCAATATTGAGCCTTCCGTTGGGGCCGAGCGACTTCAAGCGCCCGGCGGTGATTTGAGAAATCCCCATTCCATCGCCGATATAGAGGATAATATTACGAATTTGGGTATCCGGCGGGGAAGGATATGTTGCGGTGGGTGGCGGGGTGAGGGGCTGCGGTTGGGAGTCGGCCTTACAGTGCAGGATCAGCAGGGCGGCGAGACCGGCAAAAACCGCCTTGCTGCTATATCGCAGCATTTTGAAGTACATCTAACCTCCTTATCTCGCGGGCAAATACGGTTTTGTCGGGATGAATAAAGCACGCGGCAGCGGAAACGAAGGCCGGGTATTTAGCGGTTTACACAAACGTTTTGACGATCTCCTTATGAATGCCTTGCAAGTCTGCATAGGCTTTGTTGATTTGCTCGATCTTTTCCTGCAATTTTTTCATCAAACGCTGTTTTTCCAGGCCGTTGCGCAGGATAATCAGTAAATCGTCGTTATCCCAGGGCTTTTCGATATATTGATACAGGCCCACCTCGTTAATCGCCTTGATGGCGTTTTCCTTATCGGCATAACCGGTAAGGATAATGCGAGGGATTTCCGGTTTGAAGTGACGCACCTTCCCCAGGAAGGTAATACCGTCCATTTCGGGCATCAAATAGTCGGAAATAACAATATCAACATCATTGTTTTCTACGAATTTCAAAGCCGTTTTGGCGGAAGTGAAGGTATGAACGTCGTACGTCGTCTCCAGCGTTAAAAAGGAACTGAGGCTGGTGAGAACCATCTCTTCATCGTCAACCAGAACCACTGACGCATTCTCTTCATTCAGTCCCGTCATGGGTCTCTCCTCATCTTTAAAAGCACGTTAATCTATTAAGAGCTAAAATCCAAGCGCCAAAATCTATACTTCACGCCCCGGAAGGAGCTTCCTGGATAAAAAGTAGCGAGCCGGGCCGCCATTGCTATGACTCTTTGCCCAACTCCCCCGCGGGCAGGATAATCCGGAAAGTGGTGCCTGCCCCAACGGCGCTCTCCACTTCGATCTGCCCGCGATGATTATCCGCCATCTGTTTTACCAGGGCCAGCCCCATGCCCATGCCGTTTTTCTTGGTCGTAAATCCCGCCTCGAAAATGCGAGCCAGCTCTGATTGGGGGATGCCCTTGCCGGTGTCACGGATTTCTACGACGGCGTCGCTGTTACGGTTATAGGTTTTAATAAAAATTTCCCCCTGGCCTTCAATAGCGTGGCTGGCGTTTACTATCAAATTGACAAATATCTGGCTCAACTGGCCGGGAAAACAGTGGATTCGAGGATCGGCCTGGTAAGCGAGGTGCACGGTCACGCGGTTTTTCAACTCGTGATGGACAATGGCCAGGGTGCTGTTTAAAATCTCATGGAGATCCGCCTGGGTAGGGGCGCATTCATCCTTCCGGGCATAGCGGCGGATGCCGTTGACGATCTCCACGATGCGGTCACCGGCCTCCTTGTTGACCCGGTTCAATTTTTCGATTTCAGCGAACAATTTCAGAAGCGCCGGGTTTTCTCGAACCTCTCCCGGCGATTCGGGGTCTAAAAGCAGCGCTTTGATTTTGAAGGTATAGCGCATAAAAAGATCGGAGTTGCTTTTCAGCGCCCCCAGGGGAGTATTGATCTCGTGGGCAATGCCGGCAACCAGTTGCCCCAACAGGGCGGATTTCTCTGACAGCATCAATCGCCTTTTCATCTCCTGGAGGGCGCGGGACAATTCCTCTACCTGGGTTTTTAACTCCCGGAGTTGCTGATCGTCTTTTGAACGGGTTGTATCCATAATTTAGCAGTTGGAAAAGTGCAAAGTGTAAAGTGCAAAGTGCAAAATGAAAAGTGGGACGGGGTCATTTTTCACTTTTCATTTTTCATTTTGCATTTTTTCCATTTCCCGGAACGGTTATCCGATGTTTCCCCGTCCGCCGGGTCCGGCGCTGACGGTCTCCATCAGTGCACGCATCCGCTTGACCACGGTTTTGAACACCCCCTGGGTAATCTGGATGTGATCGGCCAGGAGGTCGAAAAAATCTTCCCGGTAAATTCCCAACATGCGGCAATCGCTGAGCGCCGTGGCGGTCACCACCCGGGGGGCTTCGTCGAGCAATGACCAGGTGCCGAAAGCCTGTTTCGCTTCAGCAATCATAATTTCTTCCCCGCCGCGGTGAAGGAGTACCTGCCCTTCCAGTACCAGGTAGAGCGCCTCGGAAGGCTCATCTTCCTTATATATGATCTCCCCCTTGCCGTACTCCAATTCCTCTGCAATGGCCGCCAGGTAGGAGAGGTCTTCCGTGGGCACATCCGCGAACACGTCCACGTTTTGCAGGAAAATCACTTTTTCGATAATGGTAAGCATAAAAGGCCTCGGCGTTGAACCATTTGCCTCGCCCGGGGGGAGCCCCGGGCCGGGAGCTTCAACGCTGGAATAGCGAAGGTGCTTCGCGATTTTCCTCATGCGAGTGGGGTTCGGAAAGCGGCGGCCATGAGTCCAAAAATCCGCTACAATCGGGAATAGTCAGCGTCTCAATCATAATTTTCATCGGCGAAGATTGTACGGAAATATGCCCGGAAAACCAAATCATTTTTGAGCCCCGGGGCAGCAGCGTGAGAGGAGCAAAAGCTGAAGTTGCAAGTGAACCAATTTACCCCGGAAATGCGGGACAGCTTCGGGCAGTTCGCGCCTCTGAGGCGCCGGTTATGCTCATTCCGGCCCGGGGCGCGCCTCGAACCACTGTCCCTGCGGAAAAAGATTGCGTTGCAGATTGCCGGAGGCGTTGCTTTTGAAAACGGTGGCAAGGAATTTTTGGGGGCTGGGGGAGATAAAAAACAAGACCAGCACCGCCAGGTACATCACAATGGTACCGGGAATGTTTTTCCGCTCGAATAGTTTCAGCGCCGTTCCCCAGGACTTTTTGATCTTTTTGTTGCTCAAATCCACGCTGAATATTTCATCCAGGAGCAGGTGCGAGAGGTATCCGAGAAAGATGAAAAAACCGGTTGCCCAGGAAACCACTGCGCCGACCTTCAAGTAGGCGTGGCTTAGAAAGGTTGCCAGCAGCCCGTAAAAAATTCCCGCGGGGATGGAGTGAAAAATCCCCCGGTGAGCGGTAAATTTTTTGAAGGCCAGGAACAGCCCGTAATTCATGGACAGAAAACATAACAGCCAGATAATCACCAACTCGGCCACGGAAAAATATTTTGCCTGGGTGAACATCGCCAGGAAGGAGAATAACACCCCCAGGATGCTGAAAATGATTCTCAGCAGCACCGAATTGTCGGAATCCAGATCCGGCAGCAGCCCGCCCACGGTACCGGCGGCGAAATAGATCAGCACTTCTTCGGGTTTGGCAATCCCGGCTCCTAACATGGCGGTGGCCGCCAGCCCGCTGGCGGTAGAAGCGACGATCAAGTGGGTATTGAAATTAGCCATAGCATTCAGCCTGTCTATTTTAAAGGCTCCCAATATGCAAAAAAATCTTCCGCGATAAAAATCGTTTTCTGCTTCTTTTGAGGAAGGAATGGCTTGATGTATTGAACGTGCAGCCCAGAAAGATTTGCAGGGCGAAAACAGGAGTTGCGGAAAGTATCTGAGTACCGTAATTTGTCAAAGTTGAAACAGCAGAAGATAAAGCCTTAGTCGGGAAAATCGGGAAGAAAATCATGTCGAAGTTAACCCAATCAGAACGTAATAAGGCCAAATTTGCTTTCTTTAAATCGTTACAAAGCTTTGTCAGCCGCATGGGAGAATATGTGAGTGCTGACGACGGCGAATGGACGATTAAAGGTTTCATTGATATTTACCGAAACATCTATACAATCAGTTCTGACACAAAGATCGTCTCGAAGATTCTTGAAATTCACTTATTCCCTAAAATTCTCCGGTTTGCAGAGGAACAAAATTACTCGATTGTGCTTGCGGAGCATCAAAATTGGTACCCTGATTTCAGCTTCATCAGCCAAACTGATCCTCGAATCAAATTTGCCGTGGATCTCAAAACTACTTATCGTGACCTCGAATTTCCTGGCCACGTGAACGGTTTTACGCTGGGAAGCCATGGGGCGTATTTCAAGGACCGTGACTCGAAGAAGAACATTCAATTCCCTTATAACGAGTACTCGGGTCATTTTTGTCTTGGAATCATCTACACGCGTGCGGACTCTGGAGATATTGAAAAAACTGCGATAATGAATGTGAAAGAATTAAACGGAGATTCTCGAGAACCTCAGCGCATAGGACATCGTAAAGTGGCAGCAGTTGAAAATCTTCGCTCTATTGCCTCTGTCATCAAGGACTTTCAATTCTTTGTATGCGAAAAATGGCAGCTTGCGAGCGACCGGCAAGGGTCCGGGAACACGGCAAACATCGGCTCGATTACCTTTATCGAAGATATTCTGAAGGGAAACGGCATTTTCGCGAAAATGGGAGAAAAATGGTTCGATGAATATTGGATGAATTATGGCGCGGCTACCATGATTAAAGATGGCAAAAGTATAAAAATAAAGAATCTGGTGGATTTCACAAAATTTAAGGGTGGGGATGTTTCCCGAATAAACCGGATCGTATCAAAAAGGAAGATCAAGAAGTGAAAGTCATCATACCCCCCATCAAGAGCCAGGGGATCAAAACTAAATTGGTGCCATGGATTTTCGCTTTAGCGCCCAAAGCGACGGGTAAATGGGTCGAACCATTCATGGGCACGGGAGTTGTCGCATTCAATTCGGGCTATAAGGAAGCAATCCTGAATGATACCAACCCCCATCTCATCAATTTTTATATGGCAATTCAAAATGGCGGCATAACCCCGGGAATTGTAAAAAAATATCTTATAGAAGAAGGAGAACGATTACGGAACGCCAACGATAATGGGTACGCGCACTACCGGTTTATCAGGGATCGCTTCAATCGAAATTACTATCCCCTGGATTTTCTTTTTCTGTCCCGCGCCGGGTTCAACGGTATGATGCGGTTTAACAAAAACGGGGAGTGGAATATTCCATTTTGCCAAAAGCCGGACCGCTTCTCTCCTGCTTATATTACTAAAATCGTTAACCAGGTGAGAGCGGTTTCGGAAGTGATCCAACCGGGCTGGCAGTTCCTGAATACGGAATTCGATGAAGTTATTTTTATGGCCTCCGGAAATGATATGATTTACTGCGATCCCCCCTATCTCGGGAGATATGTTGACTATTACAACGGCTGGGACGAGAAACAGGAGGAGCGTTTATTTCACGCTTTATATAAAACAAAGGCGAAATTCATCCTTTCTACCTGGCACCATAATAATTTTAGAGAAAATAAGATGATAAAGAAGTATTGGAGCCAATTTAACATCGTCACGAAAGACCATTTTTATCATTCCGGCGGCAAGCTCGAAAATCGTAATGCCATTGTTGAAGCGCTGGTATTTAATTTTGCAACTGATATAACAGAGCATAATCACGGGGAAATAAGAAAGCCTGAGCAATTGCAATTGTTTGAGAAGAAGACGATCTACCTTAATGGATGACCATCCCGGTTTCTTATCTCAACCTTAGCAACAAGAGGAGGCTTCCTATGTCCGAAATCGTTTTCATGACATACAACATCGAGAACATGAACCGCATGTTCTCCGATAACCAGGTCAAAGAACCATACCGGGAGCGGGCGGAGAAGATCGCCGCCGTAATCAGCGCGGTAAACCCGCACATCTTAGGCATTTGCGAAGCTGCCAATGATCCGGAGGAGCACGCCCATTTTATCGAACACTACCTCCCCGGTTCCGGTTATGAATTGGCCTGCGGCAGCAGCCGGGGAGTACAAAACCTGGTATTCTACTATCGCGATCCGGTCTCGCCGGTCGCGATCGACGAGGGGTTCTCTTTCTACGATCCCTGGCAGGAGGATATCGACGGCGACGGTTTGAAGGAATACCTGACCTGGGAGCGAAAGCCGCTGGAAGCGGTGTTCAAGATTGGCGCCGTTGGGCAGGAACTGCGCTGCATCCTGGTACACGCTAAATCCAAAGGGATTTTTTCGGTGGTGGATCTGCACCATTTCGAGAATATCTCCCTCGGCAACCGCAAAAAACTCATCGGCCAGGCCAACCGGCTGCGGTCGCGACTGGATGATTTGCTGAAACAACCCAATTCCCTCCCCATGGTGGTGATGGGCGACATGAACGACGGCCCCGGCTACGACGCTTACGAGATGAAATTAGGCAAGAGTTTTGTGGAGACGGTGATGGGTTCGGTATTCGAGCCTGGCAATATCTTCCACAACACCCTCTGGTGGATGTCGCAGAGTTCCGCCACCAAAGAAGATCTCTGGACTGTAGAATTTCCCGACCCCATTGTGGAAAACGCCCTGGGATACAAACACCGGGTCTGGATAGACCATATCTTAGTATCGCCGGACCTGCTGAAGCCGGAAAGCCCCCTGCGCCTGGTAGAGAAATCCGGGAGAATTGCGGAAAAGAACAAAACCGCCCGGGACGCCTCGGATCATTTTGCGGTGTATTGTACGATCGAGTCGGCCTGAAGAATATTCCGCTTCCCGGTAAATCTGGATAGATTTTATACAATTCGGCGAATAATCCCGTCAAATTTCGCAACCGGGCGCGGAAAATCCCCGGAGAGATTTTCCGCGCCCGGTTGACCCCTTTCCCTGACTCCTCCCATGCTGAGAGCCTCACCGCCCAATCGCAATATTTCCCTGACCTTACCCCTGCTTGTCGGCGGCGAATGAGCGCCAACCCCGGTTGCCCAATCCGCTTTTTTGAGCACTGCCGTTTCCGGTTTGCGGCACGCCAGTTGCAAAAACGCGACGTCAAATCACCGGGAAGTGAAAACCGGCGGTTTCAAGGGAAAATACCAGCAAAGGAGATCTAACGATGAAGCGTTCAAGTTGGAAGATAACACTCTTTTTCATAGTGTGCAGTTGGGCGGGGATGAACCTGGCGAAAACCGCCCGGGCGGATATTCTGCTCCCCCGCGGCGCGGAGTGGAAATACGAAGCCAGCGGTGACAACTTAGGCAGCGCCTGGAGGGAAACCGGCTACGACGACAGCGATTGGCCCTCCGGCAATGCCATGCTCGGTTTCGGAGAAAATTATATCGTCACCACCCTGCCTTCCGGGCACATTACCTATTATTTCCGGGTTGTGTTCGGCTTCAGCGGCGATCCCACGTCCGTTGAAGCGCTCAAACTCCTGGCCGACTACGACGACGGCTTCGTGGCCTATCTGAACGGGGAGGAAGTGACCCGCCAGGAAATGCCTTCCGGCAACATCACTTATACCACCACCGCCTCCAGCCACGAGAGCGGCGATTTCGAGGAAATCGACATCAGCGACTATAAAGACGCCCTGGTACAGGGCGACAACCTGCTGGCCGTGGAGGTGCACCAGAGCAGCGCCGGCAGCAGCGACCTGGCCATGGATATCGAGTTATTCACCGGAACCGGCGGCGGCGGAAATCCTCCCGGCCTTGTACGCGGCCCCTACTTGCAGATGGGAACGCCCACCAGCATTGTGGCGCGCTGGCGCACCGATTCCCCCAGCGACAGCCGGGTGCGCTACGGAACCGATCCCACCGCCCTCAACCAGGTGGTGGACAAATCCGACCTCACCGAAGAGCATGAAGTGCTCCTCACCGGCCTCTCTCCGAGTACTCAATACTATTATTCCATCGGCAATACCAACGGTAACACTCACACCAGCGCGGATTATTACTTCCGCACCGCCCCGCCGGACGGTACCCGCCAGAAAACCCGCATCTGGATTTTGGGCGACTCCGGCACCGCCAACAACGACGCCCGGGCGGTGCGCGACGCTTACTACGCCTTTACGGATACCACTCACACCAACCTTTGGGTGATGTTGGGCGACAACGCTTACAGCAGCGGCACCGATCCCCAATACCAGGCCGCAGTGTTCGATATGTATCCCACCATGCTCAGCAAATCGGTGCTCTGGCCGGCCTTCGGCAACCACGACGCCGGCAGCGCCAGTTCTACCCCGCCGGAAGGGGTGTTTTATGACATTTTCACCTTGCCGGCGAACGGGGAAGCGGGCGGGCTGCCCAGCGGCACCGAGGCGTACTATTCCTTCGATTACGCCAATATCCATTTTATCTGCTTGAATTCCCACGATATTCCCCGCACCGCCACCGGCCCCATGAACACCTGGCTGCAACAGGATTTGCAGAATAATTCCCGGGAGTGGGCGATCGCTTTCTGGCACCATCCCCCCTACAGCAAAGGCAGCCATAATTCCGATACCGAGGGCCGCATGGTCGAAATGCGGGAAAATTCGGTGCCGATTCTGGAAAACGGGGGAACCGACCTGGTATTGTCCGGGCATAGCCACTCCTACGAACGCTCTTTTTTGTTAGACGGCCATTACGGCACTTCCGGCACGCTGAATAACAGTATGATCAAGGATGGCGGCGACGGGCGGGAAGACGGCGACGGCGCTTATTTCAAACCGACACCCGGCCCGGCCTCTCATGAGGGCACGGTGTACGTGGTGGCGGGCAGTTCCGGGAAAACCAGCGGGGGGCCGCTGAACCACCCGGCCATGTATGTCTCCTTAAATACCCTCGGATCGGTGGTGGTGGACGTGTATCGCAACCGCATGGACCTTACCTTCTTAGACGATAACGGCGACCGGCAGGATTACTTCACCATGTTCAAGGGTTCCACCACGGTGGGGATTGCCACGGTGGTGAGCACCTTTGCCGGCGAGGCCTTTGACGGCGGCGCTACCCTGAACTGGCAGACCCAGAGCGAAAACCGCCTGGCCGGTTTTGAAATTCTGCGGGCGACTGAACTGAACGGCAATTACCAGATGGTCACTTCGTACGTTACCAACCCGGCGCTTAAGGCGGCGGGGAACACTTCCGTTCCGCAGACTTATCGTTTTACCGATAACGGGCTGGTCAACGGGGCAGTGTACTGGTATAAACTGGTGAGCGTGTCCTATAATGGGGAGAAAAATTATTACGGGCCGCTGCGCCTGGCCCCGGCTTCCGTTTTCGCCACTCCCCTGAATCCCGGGGAAGTTCCCTCGCACATGGAATTATATTCCAATTATCCCAACCCCTTCAATCCCAGTACCACTATCCGCTTCGACCTGCCCGCCACCAGCGCGGGATTTTACGAGGTGCGCATGGACGTATATGACATTCGCGGCAGCCGGGTAAGGACGCTGTTGAACGGGAAATTCGCCCCCGGCAGCTACGCGCTGGAATGGGACGGCGCCGGCGAGCGCGGGAACCCGGTTCCCTCGGGGATTTACATCTACAGCCTGCGCGCCAATGATCAGCAATTTGCCAAACGGATGATCCTGGTGCGCTGAGATCAGTAGGCAGTAGGCAAGTAGGCAGTAGGCAATGGGCAATAGGTAGCAAGCAACTTCACCTGTTGCCGATTTCTTATTGCCTACTGCCTACTTGCCTACTGAATTCTGCCCCCGCTCCTGCCCCTGCCCCTGCTCCTGTCACCTGCCCCCGCCGTCCGATCCCGGAAACAATCCCTGTTGGTTGATGATGGTGATGTTGCCCCGGGAGAGCCGAATCAGGCGGGCTTTTTCGAAGTTCTTCAGAATTCTGCTCACCACTTCGCGGGCGGTGCCCAGCTCCCGGGCGATATCGGAGTGGGTCAGCTTCACCCGGTTGGAAGTGCCGGAAGCGGAATGCACCAAGAATTGGGCGATGCGCTCATCCATGCGCCGGAATACCAGGGATTCGATCCGGGAAATGATATTGGAAAGATGCACCGAAAACCGCGAGAAGATATAATCACGCCAGAATTCATGGCGGTCTAACCAATCGCGGAAGACAACCGCGGGGATTTCGATCACCTGGGTCACCTCTTCCGCTATCGCATTGGCCGGAAATTCCCCGCCATTGAGGATGCAGAAGGCCGAGAGAATGCAGCTTTCCCCGGGCTTTACTTTGTATAACGTGATTTCCCGCCCGTATTCATCTCCTTTATAAATCCGCAGGGAACCGGACACCACCAGGTGGAAAAAGTGGCAGCGGTCGCCCTCCAGGGCAATAAACTTCCCCCGGGAGCAGGTTCTCACACAAGCGTATTGCTCAAATTCCCGCTGAACCTTTTCCCCGGCATTGCGCAGCTGCGGCAGTATTTCTAAGTGAGTATATGGCATGGTGAATTCCTTTCGCAGTAGATAACCCCGGGTTTCGATTTCGACTGAAGACTCCTTCCCGTTCCTGCTCTACCGGGAATTCAATTCCGGTGCCAAATAGCGGAGAAAAAAGCGCCTGTTTTATAAATCGTTGTACAGAATGGAATTAATTGCTGCTGTCGCGCCGCTGAAAATTGGATGAGGCTGGAAAGCGCCCCAGGTGGGCCAGGATATTGCGCAGCAGGATGCAAAAAATGCGCGGGGGCGGTACCGGGGAGAAGCGCATCAACCATGCGACTCATTTTCGACTTTCGTTTTATGTCTGCACCTCTTATCTTCAATCTTCAATTTTCAATCATCAATCTTCGAATTAATCCAGGAGGAATCTGCGATGAAAAGATTCATGCTAATAGCCGGGGTGCTGGCCGGGAGTGTTTTTTACGGCGCGGCGCTGTTTGCCCAATCCGGGTGGAATACGCTGAATTCCGGGGTGGGCAATGATCTGCTGTCGGTGCATTTTCTAAATCCCGATAGCGGCTATGTGTGTGGGGTCGGGGGGACAGTGTTAAAAACCGTCAATGGGGGAGCAGAGTGGTTGAATATTTCCCCGCCCGGCGTTCCGGTTGACCTCAATGATATTCACGTATTGGAAGATAACCCGAATAGAGCGGTAGTGGCGGGCAATAACGGGCTTATTTTGCTAACCACCAACGGAGGCTTGGGCTGGCTGCCCCTTTCTACCGGGGTCACCGACGATCTGCTCTCCATCTCGATTTTTTTCGACCGGGGAATTTGCGGCGGAAGATCGCAGACTATCCTGAAATCCACCACCGGGGGAACCACCTGGGCCGTGGCGCAGACCGGCCTTTTCGGAGGCGGTTTTTGGGGAGCGCACCTGCTCAGCCCGCAAATCGGTTTTGTGGGCGGCGAAAATTCCATTTTTCAACCCTTGTTCGGAAAAACCACCGATGGCGGGGCGACCTGGGATTTCACCGCTTTTTACCTGAACAGCAACGAGGGCCGGATTTATGGCATCGATTTTACCGATATAAATATTGGATACGCTGCTGCCGGGGTGTGGACCGGCGAGGGGGCGATTTCGCGTACTATCGACGGCGGGGCGAACTGGACCACGGTGCTGTTTCCGGGGGTTCTGTATGGGATTGATTTTCCGATCAGTAATACCGGCTTGACCGGGTTTGCAGTGGGTATGGGCGGCGTAATTCTGAAGACGACCAACGCGGGGGTGAACTGGCAGCCACAAATGAGCGGAACCGTCCAAACCCTGCGCGGGGTGTATTTCACTGACCTTGACAACGGGTACGCCGTGGGAGAGGGCGGCGCGATCCTGAAAACCACTACCGGCGGGGAACCGCCCACGGGCGTTGAAGAACCGGGTCCCGGCAACCCAATTCCCAACTCTGTGCTGCTGCGGCAGAATTATCCCAATCCTTTCAATCCCTCCACCACCATCAGCTACTATTTGCCGCAAAGCGCCGCAGTGCGGTTAACGGTTTACAATGCCGCCGGGCAGGCGGTGCGCACCCTGCTGAACCGGCAGCAGGCCGCGGGAGAGCACACCGTAGTGTGGGACGGCCGGGATGAGGTTGGGCGCGCCGCCAGTTCGGGGGTTTATCTCTATCGCCTTGAAGCGGGCAGCCAGGTTGCCAGCCGGAAGATGCTGTTAGTGCGCTGAAGCGGAATTCTGCCGCGTTACAGGCAAGTTGGAAGCCCTGCCGGGAAAGGGATGGCAATCCCGGCATCGAAGGAGAGCACCAGCAGGGCGTCCGTGGAATTGGTCTGGCCGTCGGCGTTGGCGTCGCCGATGCCCGCGGCAATGCGCTGCTGGAACGCGGATGGGATGGGCAGCGCGGCGTCGTGGGAGAGGATGACCAGCGCGTCGGTGGAGTTCACCTCGCTGTTTCCATCCACGTCCCCGCGCAGCTCGGCGAACTGCTCATGGGTAATTCGCGGGTCGCCTGAGAGCAGGGTTTGAAAACTCTCCCAGGCGGTAACATCGCGCTGTAAAACCGCTTTCAGCCAGGGAAGCAGGTAATCGCTTACGGTCTGGTGCTGCTGCGCCCGGGAGATGGCCGCGGGGGCGCAGCCGATCTCTCCTAAGTTGCAAATGGAGTTGTTCTCCGCAAACTGGCAGTGGGTAGCGCCGGTAATTTCGATATAGGTTTTGCAGGTAGAAGCGAGGGCGTTATAGAGCGGGATTTGCTGCGCCGCCGGCGGGGTCACACAATCGTTTCCCCCGGCAAATACCAGGGATGGAAGGGCAACGCCGGCCGCGGCGGCGATGGCCGAGGGATTGGTCTCCGCTGCGGCCAAGTTCGCCAGGGCGGTGATCCAGGGATTCTCCGCCGCGGCTAAAAAGCTCGCCCCCCCGCCCATGGAGTGCCCCATCACCGCACAGGCGCTATCCACCCGCTGGAAAAACATCGACGCCGGATTTTCTCCCTCCGCCTGCACCGCCCGGATCACAAAAGCGAGGTCGCGGGCAAAATTCAAATGGCTGGGCAGGAGGCTGCCCTCGGTGGCCGGCAGCGCGACCATGAATCCCTGCGGAACCAGCGCCGACCAGATATTCTCATAGGCGCTCCACACCATCAAAAAACCGTGCCCGAAAGAGACCGGGGGGAACTTCTCCGTTCCGGCAGCAACCGGCACCCCGTCACCCGGCGCGTCCGCGGGATAATAGATGTGCACGGGAACGGAGCGATTCCCCCGGGCGCTGTCCTGAAAAGTGATGAAAACGTGGCCGATTTCGTAAGGCTGGGCAAGCAGGGGCAGGAGGGAAAACGATATCAGCGTAAGCAGGGCGATACGGGAACGTGCCATAGGAAGGATTCCTTTTTTGAAATCGCATTTTTGAAGAACCGCTACCCCCTGAAGGGGCAAGCAAAATTCAAAAAAACTCAAGACTCAAGACTCAAGACTCAAGACTCAAGACTCAAGGCTCAAGGCTCAAGGCTCAAGACTCAAGGCTCAAGACTCAAGACTCAAGACTCAAGACTCAAGACTCAAGACTCAAGACTCAAGACTCGCAACCCGCTTCCTGATTCACGGTATCTTCAACAACTTATGGGTTTGCAGGCTGAGTCGCCATTGGGGGTGCTTCAGGCAGTACTCCAGGGCTAATTGGGTGTTGCGCTGCGCCTCCGGGCCGTCCATGGGCTGCAAGGAGAAATGCTGAAAGTCCAGGCTCGCGAAACGTTCCGGTTCCGCGCCGGGCTGGGGATAGACCAGCTTCAATTCATTGCCGGAGCGCAGCAGCAGTTCCGCCCCGGCCTTGGGGCTGACGCAAATCCAGTCGATGCCCCCCGGCGGCAGCAAAGTGCCGTTGGTTTCCACCGCGATCTCGATTCCCCGGCGATGGAACGCTTCCACTAACGCTTCATCCAATTGCAGCAGCGGCTCGCCCCCGGTGCAGACCACAAAGGGGCAGACCGCATTCCCGTGAAGCTCCGCCGGATTTCCGGGAGCGGGAACCGGCCATTTTTCAAGAACCGCGCGGGCTAAGGCTTCCGCGCCGGGGAATTTTCCCCCGCCGGGGCCGTCAACGCCCACAAAATCGGTATCGCAGAACCGGCAAATGGCACCGGCGCGGTCTTGCTCCCTTCCGCTCCAGAGGTTGCACCCCGCAAAGCGGCAGAACACCGCCGGGCGGCCGCTGTGCGCGCCCTCGCCCTGGAGGGTGTAGTAGATCTCTTTCACCGCGTAGGCCATAATGATACGAACCGATTAAATCCCTATTCTCAACTATGCGCCGAATATTAGGATAATCGGAAAAGGGTGTCAACAGGAATTTGGGGAAGGGAGAAAATGCGGATTGAAAAATGTCGTAGGGGCGATTCGCGAATCGCCCCTACGCAGATCATTCCTAAAACCACCGGGGGGTTATTTGATCAGAATCATTTTACGCGATTTAACATAATCGCCAGCCTTCAAGCGATAGAAATAAAGCCCCGAACCGACTCTTGCCCCGGCGTCGTTGCGCCCGTCCCAGGCCACTTCGTGCTTCCCCGGGGCCATGTCGCTGTCCAGCAGGGTTTTCACCCGCTGCCCCAACACGTTGAAGACCTCCAATTTCACTTTTACTTTGCCGGCCAGGCTGAATTGAATGTGCGTAACCGGGTTGAAGGGGTTGGGGTAGTTCTGGGACAGTTCGAATGTCTCGGGAACCGGCTGCCCGGCGATGCCGACCGATCCAAGCACCCGCAGCGTATCCCCGGCAATATTGGGTTTGCTGGTAATAATGCGAAATATGGTGCCCTCTTCCGGCAGCAATTGATTAACATTGGCTGGGAATGTAGGATCATTTACATCTCCGCCATTCAAGTTTACCAAAACCATTCTTGCCATTACTTCATCGCCTTCACCGTCATAGTTACTCCCGGCAGCAACAAAAGCATCATATCCCGCTGTACCTGGCGAATAATCAACTGGTCGTATCCAGTACACCCAATCCAAATATGGATCATTTAGTCCGCCGGAAACGCCATGGTCAAGGCCGACCCCACCAGCGGTACCAAAATCATACAAATCGTTATTATCGGCTTCGTCGAATACCCAGGGAATCATTCGGTAATCATCACTCGGATCATCGGGAGTATTGATTCCGATATTCCACATTTCGAACGGAACCGGAACGAAAGCACTGCTCGTAAAAGCCCACCATCCATAACCACCTATAGCAGTGAAACGCATTTCATAGTCATAGGGAATGCATCTATCGGCATTGTCATTACGGAGTGTCCTTTCTAAAAAGGTTGCATAGGTTCCATCATTTGCACCGCCGCCAACATTTATACCCCATATCCCGGGGCCAACTTGCTGTCTTTCCGTAGGACGGTCGATTCCTTGTGGATAGAGACTGTTAAATAACCAGGGAAATCCATTGTTGTTAAAAGCGAAGGTACCCATCTCAGGTGGATCTAATGGCCCGGCGGCGTTGGCCACCACCTGGAAACTGACAAAATCCGGGATGGGATTGGTAACCTTGAACTGGATACCATCCACCACCGGGTGAGGGAACAGCGGGTCATTGGCAATGGGCTGGTTGTCGAGCAGGATGGCCGCGGTATTCAAATCCTGCAGCCGCCAGAGGGTTGAGATGCTGTCAGGAGAGAGAAAATAGGTGATTTGGTAGAGATGCCCGGTGATCAGCGCCGGGTCGG
>CAZFVV010000056.1:31820-33731 GCA_964522165.1 uncultured Calditrichaceae bacterium | reverse complement strand
GCAATCAAGTGTACATCCTCTTTAAAAAGTCTCATTTAAGACCGCGTAAAGTATATCATTCCCGATTCTCCGGGGCAATACCTTCGGCACCTTCGTATATGCCGCGTGCCCGGTAAAATCTCCCGGATTCGCGCCTTCTCCGGCGATAAATTTAGAAAACCGCTTTGGCAATAATATGACTTTGCTCAGCTTTTGATATGATTTTGATCAAGTCGGGGGAGTATGGCGGAGAGCAATGCGCTTGGTTTTGGAATTTTCGCAGCATTTTAGCCTTATGAAAAATTCGGAAGTTTTGTCAGTTTATACTCTCGTCTGTCATTCCCACGAAAGTGGGAATCCATATTCTAAGCCGCTTTTCTGGATTCCCGCTTTCGCGGGAATGACATTTTGCGTGAGTTTTTCAAAGGGCTAAAATGTTACGACTTTTCTTACATTATCCCCAGGGCTTTCATCTTTTTGTGCAGATTGGTGCGCTCCATGCCTAACAGCCGGGCGGCCTGCGTCACATTGCCCCCGGTATGTTCTAAGCAGCGGAGAATATAGGCCCGCTCCGCTTCCTCCCGCACTTCGCCGAGGGTGCGGGCGCCCGGGGACGTTTCCGGCAGTTTGAACTCCGCCTGCAGCAAGTAGGCGGGCAGGTTTTCCGCCCCGATGCGGTTATTTTCCGATAAAATGAGCAACCGCTCTACCAGGTTTTGCAGCTCCCGCACGTTGCCCGGCCAGGGATATTTTTGTAACGCCGCGTACACTTCCGGCTGCACTTCCGGGAGGCGGCGATTATTGCGCCGGCAAAAGCGCTGAATAAAATGCCGCGCCAGGAGCGCAATATCCCCCGGGCGCTCCCGCAGCGGCGGCGCTTCGATGGGAAAAACGTTCAGGCGGAAATAGAGGTCTTCCCGGAAGCGGCCTTCCCGCGCCATTTCACGGAGGTTCTTGTTAGTCGCGGCGATGATGCGCACGTCCACCTTCAAAGTCTCTTTCCCGCCCACCCGCTGGAATTCCCCATCCTGCAGCACCCGCAGCACTTTGGTCTGCACCCGCAGGCTCATGTCCCCTATTTCATCCAAAAACAGCGTGCCGCCGTCGGCTTGCATAAATTTGCCTTCGCGCCGCTCCGCCGCCCCGGTAAAAGCGCCTTTTTCACTGCCGAACAGCTCGCTTTCGCTCAGCTCCTCCGGAATGGCGGCGCAGTTCATCTTCACGAACGGTTCCCGCGTCCGGGGGCTGCGCTGGTGAATGGCGTAGGCGAGCAACTCCTTGCCCACCCCGCTCTCCCCGGTAATCAGCACCTTGCTGTCCGTGGGGGCGACCTTCTCGATTTGCTTCAGCACCGCCTGCAAGCGCGGGGATTCCCCGACGAGGCGGTACTCTTCCTCCACGGATTCCCGCAGGCTGGCAAAACGGGATTGCAGGGAGCGGCGCTCCTGCAAATTGCGCAGGGTGAGGAGAATTCTATCCTTGTTGAGCGGTTTTTCCAGGAAATCATACGCCCCGGCGCGGGCGGCTTCCACCGCCATGCTCAAATTGGCGTGGCCGGAAATCATGACCACTTCGCTGCCGGGGGAAAGATTTTTCAGCTTTTTCAGCGCGTCGATGCCGTTCATCCCGGGCAGCAGCACGTCGAGGAATACGATCTCCGGCGGCGCTTCCGCGGCGGCGTTCAAAAACGTTTCCCCGGATTCAAACGTCTGAACGCGGTAACCTTCCGGCTTCAAGATTATCTCGAAAGAGCGCCGGATGTTTCTCTCGTCATCGACGATGCAGATCAGCGGTTTTTTCATGGCGGCTCGAAGTTTTTGTCATTCGGTAGTCATTGGCTTGCGGCGTCAATCGGCTTCGCCGTCATTTGCTGCGCGTCAATGGTTGCCATTTGTCGTTGGTAATTTCCTTTCCTGGCTGTCCAATGACAAT
>CAZFVV010000056.1:18599-31720 GCA_964522165.1 uncultured Calditrichaceae bacterium | reverse complement strand
AATGAATGACAACCAATGACAGCGCAGCTAAATGACCCTCTCTTTTATCGGCAAAGTAAACGTAAACTTACTCCCCGCTCCCGGTTTCGATTCCACCCAAATCTTCCCCTCGTGCTCCTCCACCATTTTGCGGGTGATCGCCAGGCCCAGGCCGATGCCGCTGCTTTTGGTGGAAAAATAGGGCTGAAAAATCTTTTCCTGCGCCTCCGGTGGAATTCCGCCGCCCCGGTCGCTTACCGAGACTTCCACCCGGTTTTCCGCCAGCCGGGTGCGAATGACCACCGGGTGATTCCCGGGATCGGCCTGGATGGCGTTTTCCACCAGGTTGATCAACACCCGGCGGATGCGGTCTTCATCCAGCAGCAGCACGGGAACGCCCCCGGCCAGATCCAATTGAATTTCCCGGTGGGGATAAAGCCGCTGTACCTCGCGGATGAGGGTGTGAAGATCGCCTTCGCCCAGGTGCAGTTCCGGCAGGCGGCCAAAATCGGAAAATTCCTGCACTAACCGGCGCAGGTTTTCGATCTCTTCGCTGATGATCCCCCGGCATTCTTGCAGCAACTGGCGGTACTCCCGGTCTTCGCCGCGGTATTGATCCACCATCTGCTGCATGGTCAATTGAATGGGGGTGAGGGGATTCTTGATCTCGTGCGCCAGGCGGCGGGCGATCTCCTGCCAGGCGGCCATTTTTTCGAGGTAAATGGTGCGCTCCTGAAAATTTTTCAACTCCCCGGCCATGCGGTTGAAATGGCGCGCCAGCTCGCCGATTTCGTCGCTGCCCTGCGCCTGCACCCGGTAGTCCAGGTTGCCGCGCCCCACTTCCTGGGTGCCCCTGGCCAGCTCCCCGATCGACCGGGTAAGCCGCCGGGAAAGCCAGGCGGCAATCCCGATGGTGGCCAGCAGGATCATTGCCGCCAGCAGCACGAAGGCGTAGAGGAAGCCGCGCGGAATGGAGGCCGGGGAGAGCGCCAGGGTGCGGTAAAGTTGGTAAATCTCCAGGCTCCGGTCGGTATCGCGCAAAAATTCCTCCGGCAGCGCCGCAATTAGGGCCAGGTAGCCGGTTTTTCCCCCGGCGCTGCGCTTTTCGATGGCAATGAAAACATTTTCCTGCCGGTTGGTAAGGATGATTTTCCCTTCCGGCGTTTCCGCGGCCTGGGCAAACTGGCCCCCATTCAGGGCCGATGGCGGCGCTCCCGGCGCGGAAACCTGGCGGAGCAGGTTGCCCGCGGCGTCATACACTTGCAGCGACCGGAATTGCCACTCCCCGGCGCTTTCCGGGAGCCGGAAATGTTCCGGCAGGACCGGGGCATTTTGCAGGAGCCGTTGAACCGTTTCCCGGGAAAGAGCCTGCGAAAGCGCTTCTAACAAATGCTCTTTGCGAATCCGGTAAAGCTCCCGGGAATATTCCACCCCGCTGCCCAGCGCTGCCTCTACCTGGGGATTCACCCCGATGCGGTAACTCTGCTGCACCAGCCCGTTCACCAGCCAGACAATCGGCAGCAGCGGCAGCAGCACCATGCCGATGAAAATGAGGATCAATTTACTGCGAATGGTTTTCATGCCGGTTCCTTAACGGGGGCAGGAGCAGGTGCAGGGGCAAGGGGCAGGGGCAAGGAGCAGGAGGCAGTATTTGCTACGCCGGCTCCCTGCCAGGTGCTTACTACTTATTTGCCTATCGCCTACTTGCCCACTGCCTACTGCCCCCCCCCTATAATTGCCAATTGACAATTGGCAATTGCCAATTTTATCCTGCCCCTACTCCTGCCCCTGCCCCTATAATTGCCAATTTTATCCTGCCCCTACTCCTGCCTCTCCCCACCGCCCTCCCGCGGTAACGCCTTCACCGTAAACTCCCCCGAGGCTCCCCGGCCCTCGAAGCGCCGGCCGGATTCGGGTTTCCCCAGGAACAGGGAAACCACCTGGTTCAAATTCAGCCTGAAACCGGTATCCCGTTCCATGGAAGGAATATTTTCCTCGGTTTCCGAGGCATTGAAAATCCAGGTCTTCATCTTCTCGCCCTGGGCGCGGGTCAGCAGGATCACGCTCAAGGATAATTCCAATCTTAGAACAGGGGTGTTTTTAAGAGCAGTGAGGGGAGCCAGCGGCAATCCCTCCCGGGGATTCCACCAGCTTTGCAGCGCCTTCAGAGAGGAGAAGAACTGCCGCCGGCCGCTGCTTTCCAGGGTGAATTGATCCTCCCAGATATCGTAACTAAGGCGGTATTTGCGGGATGAAAGGGAAACAGCCGGATTCTCGTTGGAGCTAAGGCGGGATTGCAATTCGATCAGCACCGGCAGGCCGGAGAGCAGGGTTTGCTCGATGGAACCGCTGAACAGGTCCGGGCAGGCAAAACTGCACTTCAGCGAATCATTCTGCACAAAGGGGCGCGGGTCGCGTATCGCCAGGGAATCCTGCGCCGCCAGAACGTCGGCGAACCCAATCAGGAAAGCGCCGGTGAGAATGAATGTGCGGTAGCCGTGTGCCAATAAAACGCCTCTTTTTGAGTGCGCTTGCGCAGTGTTCAAGTGCTTTAATGTTCTGGTGTTCTGGCGCGCCTCCACTAAAACACTATAACACCAGAGAACTAAAACACTAACCAAAAATATTTGAAATTTATAGAACACGGATAACACAGATGACACGGATTCACACGGGTATTTTTTAATGACGGTTGATCGGTGAAAATCTGTGTCATCCGCGTCATCCGTGTGCTATAAAAAGTTAGGGACAAACTCTCGGATTTCGCGATGAAGAATCTAAAAAGTATGCCCCAACGATAGATGGAAGCGGAACTCATATTCCGGGACGGGATACGCGAAATCCATGCGCAGCAGGCCGATAATCGGCAGCTTGACGCGCACCCCAAACCCTATCCCGGCTTTCAAATGCTCGAATTCCCAGGAATCCGGTTTATTCCAGGCGTAGCCGATGTCGTAGAATAGCACCCCGGTGAGGCGATCCCTGTTTTTCGGGCGGGAGGAGAGAGGAAAGCGCAGCTCTGCGCTGCCCTGGGTAATATATTCCGCGTAGCCGGGGGGCGTGAGGCTGCGGTCATCGTATCCGCGCAGGGAATTCGGCCCGCCGAGGTAAAATTTTTCGTAGAACGGGGCGGTTTCGCTCACCCGGCCCCCTTTCAGGCGAATCGCCCCGCTCACCCCTTTCCAGAGGGGCTGGTAGCGGCGGATGTCCCCGATCACCCGGTAGAAATTGGCAAAACTGCCCAGGTCGCGGGAAGATTGATCGTAGGAGAGGCTCCCCCACCAGCCGGAGGAAGGATTGCCCTTGCGATTGCGGGTATCCACGGTAAAAGCGAAGACAAAGCGCCGGAGGTCCTTTTTGCCCGCGGCCTCGAGCAGGTATTCCGGGGCCTGGTAGTGTTGCGATTTGTCGGAACCCTGGGTTAAAAAACTATCTGCCTCGACGGTTTGGGCAATGTAGGCAAGGGAGAACAGTTTGGGAATGCCACTGTTTCCAGCCAGGCGGAGCATAAGCCCGCCGTCGCCGACTTGCTGTTTGAATTTATCTTGCGAGCCGGAATTCTCCTGCGGGATGAAATGCACGAACTCCCGGTTGCTCCCGAAAAGCTGCGCCTGGAAATCGTACTCCGAGCCCCACAAGAAGGGTTTGATGAAATCAACCCGCCCGGCGGCGATGCGGTCCCCGATCACCACCTCTCCCCCGAAGAAGTGGCCTCCCCCGAACAAATTATCGAACCGGATTCCCAGCGGGCTGATGTACCAGCCGTCCAACTCGTTGTAGCCGCTTTTGAATTGCAAATAGGGCCAGCGGCGCTCTTGAACGCTCACCACCAACAGGGCGCGGCCTCTCTCGCTGCCCGGTTGAAGCAGCAATTGCACGTTCTTGAAAAAACTGGTTTGTTGCAGGCGAAGCTGGTCTTCTTCCAGTTGCCGGCGCGTATAAGGCTTGCCTTCTTCGATGGTGAGATAGTTGCGAATAATCGAGGCTTTGGTTTTGGTATTGCCTTCAAATTGGATGGATTCGATCAGGAGGGTTTTTTCTTCCGATTGCGCCGCCAGGAGCAGGGGCAGGAGCAGGGGCAGGAGCAGGAGCAGGCGGCAGGGGCGGTTAAACCGGGAAGGTTTAATCCCGACAGGTGAGCAGGGATGCGAACGTATCGTCGGGAGGGCAGGAGCGGGGAGCAGGGACAGCCTGTTGATTATTCCCGGAATTATGATTCGACGGTTTTTTTTCATTGAAAAAGTCGCGGCATCTCAACGCAAAACGGCTTTGTTGTAAACCGGCTGCGGAAGGTGAATTTATCGGATTAAGGCTATCGTTTCAAGTAAAAGATGTTGGGCGTCGGCGCATTTTCAGGGAATAAATGGGTTACACCGTGAATCGTGATGCGTGAAATCGCCCGGACGCCGAATCACAACTATCCCTTACGTTTTACTCATCACGCATCACGTTTCACGCTTCCCCCCGCCATCAATAGCCGGTCAGGCTGGCGGTTTTGCCGCTGCTATCGCGTACGGTGATTTCGCCGTTGGGCTTGTAAACCACCTGGTAGGTTTTTCCGCCCTCGGCAAGCTCTCCCTGGCCGCTGCCGTCGCCGTTATAGATGATGTGCAGGGTCAAAATCGGCGGCTCGCCGTTGAGGTAAGCCTGTTTGGAGGCATAGACCGTCAGGAGGATTTCCCCGTTGCCGGCGGCGTATTCGGTTCCGCTGAACAAGATGTAGTATCCCTCCGGGGTGGTATGCTCGCCCTCGAAGGTTTTGTAATCGTCGTAATAGACCACCGTAAAATCGCTCTGCCCGCGATGGCTGGTTTGCACCACAAAGTGTTCGTTCCACTGCCCGGCGTCGAAAAACCGCTCCACTTCCACCCGGGCGGTGTCCTCCGCGCCGTTGCTGAAGGTTATCTTTTCCCGCAGCACCGCCACGCTGCTGGAATCCTGGGGATCGAGGGTGTATTCCGCGCCCTGCTCGATCTTATCGACAATGAAATTCTGCGCAAAATCGATAATCCGGGTAACTGCGGCGTGGTTGTCGTCTTCCAACAGGTCGAAAGTGCCGGAAACCGTGGTGCCGTCGCGCCAGGTTTCATTGAAATCGCCGGTATGGTTGGCGTAGAAATTGATCTGCCGGGAGAGGAAGGTGCCGTCGCGGTAATCCAGCCGCTCGCTGATGGAGCCGCTCTCATCGGGGTTCAATTCCGCGTCTTGCTGCAATTTGAGCAATTCGGTTTGCGCCCCGTACCAAACCGTATTGGCGGCAATTGCACCGGTCACCTGGTTCTGGGCGTTCCAGTCGGTTGCTTCGGCGTGGCTTTCCACCTTTTCCACGAAGTAATTCGCTTCGAAGCGGGTCAGTTTGTCGATGGAGAGCAGCCGGTCGTCGCCGGGGTCTTGCAGGGAGGGTCCCACAAAGAGAATGAACTGGGTGGAGTCGTATTCCAGGCGCAGGAACTGGGGAAACTGGAAGATCACTTCGTATGAGCGGGCGGTTTGGGTCTGGCTGTTGTAATACAACGCCCGCCGCCCGGAGAGCTGGCCAAGAGACCACTCCTCGTACCAGATCAGCGAATCGCCGCTGATTTTGGCGAAGCCGCCGGATTTTTCCGCGTAGGAATAGATCTTTTTCATGGTATTCTCTTCCTTGCGGATGTCGGAGAGGCTGTTGAGCATCCCCTCTTCATCGAAAATGTGCGCTCCGCCGGAGACCATCCCGGAAAGCTGATCCTGGGTGTTCAGGGTATTTTGGAGCTGCCAGCCGGTCTGGGCCGCGCCTTTCGCCTGGGCGCTGAGTTGCAAATCCGTCGCCGGAGGGGCCGGCTCGGTGGGGCTGTCCTCGCAGCCGCTGAACGGCAGCCAGAGCGCCAGCGCCGCCAAAAACCATGCTGAATTTTTTGTTCTGAACGGTTTCATCTTATGTCTCCTTTGCTATGATTGAACATACGGATATTGAAACGCTGCATCAATTTATTTCCCATTCCGCAAGGAATAAGATCAGAAACCGTGCCAGTTTTTGGGGATACTGTTGAATTTCCGTTAACTTTCTGTTTTTCAAATGACTATAAAAGCGTTCGTGGGCGGGGAAATCAATCGTTTCCGTGAAGGGGAGATACAGGTGTGAAAATTTAACCACACCGTCGCAGACGGTCTATCCAACCGCCGGCCACCTGCGAGGCTTCCTGAAACCATTAAACCATTTTTCTCTCAAAACGCTTGTTTTACGGCGATGCTGGATGGTATTATTTCCCCTGATAATTTTCGAGTAGTGATAAATTGTTAAGGGAGGCCTCCCATGTCCATCCCCGGCCACGCCACTTCTAAAGGCACGGAAAAATTTAAAGAGAAATTCCAGGCGCAATACGCTCCCACCGCCTACAACCGTTTGGGGCGCACGGATTTGACCGTCTCCCAATTAGGCTTCGGCGCTTACCGCTGCCACGTGGAGGTTCCCGCGCACAAGGAAGCCCTGAAAGCGGCGCTGCAGCAGGGCTGCAACCTCATCGACACCTCCGCCAATTACACCGACGGCAACGCCGAGGCGCTAATCGGCGAGGTGCTCAACCGGGAGATCGTCTGGGGAGAGCTGAAACGGGAGCACCTGATAGTGGTGAGCAAGGCCGGCTACATCCAGGGGGAGAATATGGAGATCGCCCTGGAGCGGGAAAAATCCGGCCGCCCCTTCCCGGAGACCGTGAAATACCAGGAAGGTTTGTGGCACTGCATCCACCCCGAATTTATCGAAGACCAGATCACCCGCAGCCTCGCGCGCATGCACTTAGACGTGTTAGACGTGTACCTGCTCCACAACCCGGAATATTTTTTGAGCGACGCCGCCAAATCCCGCGCTTTCGACCCGGAAAAATCCCGCGCTGAATTTTACCGGCGCATTCGCCAGGCTTTCCTGCGCCTGGAAAAATTGGCCGATGAGGGATTGATCCGCCATTACGGGATTTCCTCCAACAGTTTTCCCCTCCCGGGGGATTCCCCGGGGTTTGTGAGCCTGGCGCGCGTGTGGGAAGTTTATGAAGAGGCCTGCCGGGAGATGGGAAAAACCGCGGCGGAGGGGCGTTTTGCGGTGATTCAACTGCCCTTCAACTGGCTGGAGCATCAAGCCGCCACCCTGAAGAACAATGAATATCGCGGCGGCCAATACACCGTGCTGGAACTGGCAGAAAAACTAAACCTCGGCGTGCTGGCCAATCGCCCCCTGAACGCCATTTACGACCAGCGGGTGATGCTGCGGCTGGCGCGCTACGGCTCCCGGGAAGGGGTGAATTATTACGCGGAATTCGAGCGGGAAGCGCAGGCGCTGGAGCAAGTGGAGAGCGTCATCCGGGAGCGCATCCGGGAGTGGGACATCGACGTGGCGCTGCACGAAAATCGCCTGAGCGATTTTTTCCACAACGCTCCCCGGCTGCGCCACCTGGCCATGCAATCTCCGGACGTTTCGCAGTTCCGACAACTAACGGCGTATTACGGCGACCCGCTGGTGGCGGTAGGCGAGCAGACTTTTTTAGAGCAGGCGCCCGCCGCGGAGAAAAAAAACGCCGAGACCCTGGCGCAGCAGCGCCTCGACCGCTACCGGCAGGCCAGCCGGGCCTGGCTGTTTTTCCTCGACGGGAAGAATTACCAGCGCGTGAAACACCTGGAGCAGCGTTTCGATGCGCTCTGCCCGGCATTGGCCGCCGCGCTGGGCTTCTCCCAAAAGGCGCTGCTCGCCGCCGCGGTTCCCGGAATCCACTGCGTGTTGAACGGGATGCGCACCCCGGAGTACGTGGCGGATTCTCTGAAAGTGATGGAGATAAGCGACCAGGTTCCCCGGGAAGGTCTGTTGTAAGCGCCGCATGTGATGTCACTCTCTCCGAACCCAATAGACTTTATTGGCAACGAAACACAATGGCACATCCGGCCAAATCCCTTAACCAATCCCCAACCAAAGGAGGCCACATTTTCCATGAAACGGAATCATTTTTTACCGGCAACGATTCTCTCTTTCTTTTGGCTCCTCTGCATGCCCGAAAGCGCTCCCGCGGAGGAGGGCATGTATCCCATCAGCGAAATTTCCAAATTGGATTTGCCCGCTAAGGGGCTGGAAATCAGCCCGCAAGATATTTACAATCCCGATGGCGCCAGCCTCATCGACGGCATCGTGAAGGTGAACGGGTGCAGCGGCTCCTTCGTTTCCCCGGAAGGATTGATCCTCACCAACCACCACTGCGCTTTCGGCGCGATCCAGAACGCCAGCAGCACGGAGCAGGATTATCTCGCCGACGGTTTTCTGGCGAAGACCCGGGCGGAAGAGATTCCCGCCAAAGGCTACACGGTGCGCATCACCGAATCCTACCGCGACGTCTCTGCCGAGGTGCTGGCCGCGGCGAAAGGGATCGGCGACCCGGCCGCGCGCACCCGGGCGATTGATAAAAAGATCAAAGAGATCATAAAAGCCGCGGAAGCGGCGCATCCCGGAAAGCGGGCCGAAGTTTCGGAAATGTTTGCCGGCAAAAGCTACCTGCTGTTCATCTATACTTACCTGAAAGACGTGCGCCTGGTTTACGCCCCGCCCCGCTCCATCGGGGAATTCGGCGGGGAGATCGACAATTGGGAATGGCCGCGCCATACCGGGGACTTCTCCTTCATGCGCGCGTACGTGGCCCCGGACGGCTCCCCGGCGGAGTACTCCCCGGAAAACCGCCCCTTTCAGCCCGCAAAATATATCCCCGTGGCCCCGGGGGGCGTCAACGAAGGGGATTTTGTGTTCATTCTCGGCTATCCCGGGAAAACCTACCGCCACCAGACCTCGCACTTTCTAACCTACGACCGGGAATTTCAACTGCCCTATATCGTGAAGCTGTACGACTGGCAAATTGCGGTGATGGAGGAAATGGGCGGGAAAGATCGCGCGGTGGCCTTGAAACACGCCGACCGCGTCAAAAGCCGCACGAACGTGCTGAAACGCTCCCGGGGAAAGTTGCAGGGATTCCAGCGCCTTCCCATCCTGGAGCGCAAGCGCGAAGAGGAAAAAACCCTGCAAGCGTTCATCGCCGCGGACCGGGAGCGCCAAAAAATGTATGGGAGCGCGTTGGAAGAGATCGGGAAGGTCTATAAGGAACTTCGCGAGCAGGCCGAATATGAATTTGCCCTGGAATACCTCCCCAAAAGCGTGATTTTGTTCGAAGTCGCCAAAGCCGTTTACGAGGCGGCGCTGGCGTTTCAGAAAGAAGATATCGACCGCGAGCCGGCTTTCATGGAGCGCAATTTTGCCAAAACCCGGGAGGGTCTGTTCTTGAAGCTGCACGATTACTATGAGCCTTCCGATCGGATCTTTTTGAAAGAGCGCTTGCAACGGTTAACGGAATTACCGCAAGGCCGGGAGATTCCGGCCATTGCGGAGCTGGCGCGGGATGCAAATCCCGATGCGGCCATCGACCGCTTCATCGAATCGCTTTACGCGGGCAGCCGCCTGAGCGATGCCGCGTTCGTGCAGCAAGCCCTGGAAAAATCCCCGGAAGCGCTCCTGGCGATGAACGATTCCTTCCTGCGCTTCGCTGTTGAAATGGATCCCGCGTTCCGGGAACTCAGGGAAACCCGCCGCAGCCGCGAGGGGAGGCTGGCGGAGCTGTCCGCCAAATTGATCGAGGTGAAACAGCAGTTTTTAGGCAGCGAATTCATCCCCGACGCCAACAGCACCCTGCGGCTCACTTATGGGCGGGTGCGCGGCTACTCCCCGGGAGACGCAATTACCATGTCGCCGATTACCACAGTGAGGGGAATCGCCGAAAAAACCACCGGGGAAGAGCCGTTCGACGCGCCCCGGAAATTGCTCGAGCTTCACCGCGCGGGGGATTACGGGCGTTTCAAACACCCGCAATTGGGCGACGTGCCGGTGGCGATCCTCTATAACACCGATACCAGCGGGGGCAACTCCGGCAGCGCGATCCTGAACGCCCGCGGGCAGTTGGTGGGGGTGAATTTCGACCGGGTGTTCCAGGCCACGGTCAACGATTACGCCTGGAGCGAGGCGTACAGCCGCTCAATCGGGGTGGACATTCGCTACGTGCTCTGGGTAGCGCAGAAATTCGCCGGGGCGGACCATTTGTTGGAAGAGATGAAGGTGTTTTAGGGTGTTTTCCGCGGCGAAGCCGTGGCCTTGCCAAAGAAACGCCTTTCCAATCGTAGATTCCTTCGGAAAGGAATCTACGATTGGCGCAGGTGTTATGCTGTTCAAGTGTTTAAGTGCGCTCGGAGTGCGAAATTTATTTTGCAGTTGAGGTCGAATGGAACTGATCATCGGAGATTACAAAATTCGCAGTTGGAGCTGGCAGGATAGAGCCGCGCTGGTGCGCCATGCCAACAACCGCGGGGTGTCGATTAACCTGCGGGATAGTTTTCCCTACCCCTACACCGACGGCGACGCCAAACACTGGCTCCGCTTTGCCTGCGACCAGCGCCCCGAAACCCACTTCGCCATTGCCAACCCCGAGGAGGCGATTGGCGGCATCGGGCTGGTGCTGCAAAGCGACGTGAACCGCCTCTCCGCGGAGATCGGGTACTGGTTAGGCGAGCCGTTCTGGGGGCGGGGCATCGCCAGCCGGGCGGTGCAGGCGCTCAGCGAATACGCTTTTGCGAATTTCGACCTGCTGCGGATTTACGCCTGGGTGTTCGAGTGGAACCCCGCCTCCGCCCGGGTGCTGGAAAAGGCCGGTTACCGCCGGGAAGGCCGCCTGAGGCAGAGCGTCATCAAAAACGGCCGGGTGATCGACCAGTTCCTGTACGCCATTTTGCGCGAGGAGGCAGGGTGAAAAGCAAAAGTTACTATCCAGCCACAGATTTTCACAGATGAACACGAATCAAAAAACTTCTTGTTCAAACGCCGGAAAATCTTTATCCTTTCCCCTTTTCCCAAACTATTTAAGGAGCTTCGATGAGTGAAAAGAACCCGCAGGATCAGCCTGAGAATGCCAAGAACAACGAGAATAAATCCGAAAGCAAATTGATTGCCCGCTTCCTGGGAATCGTGGAAAAAGTAGGCAACGCCCTGCCGCACCCGGCCACCCTGTTCGCCCTCTTTGCAGTAGGCGTGATCATTCTTTCCGGGATTGCCGCGCTGTTCAATTTAGAAGTGACCCATCCCGGCACCGGGGAAAAAATCACCCCGGTCAGCCTGCTCACCGTGGCGGGATTGCACCGCATCATCACCTCCATGGTGAGCAATTTTACCGGCTTTGCGCCCCTGGGAGTGGTGCTGGTCGCCCTGTTGGGGATCGGCATTGCGGAAAGCAGCGGGCTGATCGGCTCCGCGCTGCGCCTGCTGGTGATCTCCGCTCCGCGGGGGCTGCTCACCTTCGTGATCGTGTTCAGCGGGGTGCTCTCCAACGCCGCCAGCGAGGTCGGCTACGTGCTGTTAGTGCCCCTGGGAGCGATCATCTTTTTAGCCGTGGGGCGGCATCCCATCGCCGGGCTGGCCGCGGCGTTTGCGGGGGTTTCCG
Source organism: uncultured Calditrichaceae bacterium (assembly GCA_964522165.1). GTDB lineage: Bacteria > Calditrichota > Calditrichia > RBG-13-44-9 > J075 > JABWBP01. The sequence continues at coordinate 20,258 of CAZFVV010000056.1, read as the reverse complement.
GGGGGTACAGCGCCAATTTGGTGTTAGGAACCGTGGACCCGCTGCTCTCCGGGCTCACCCAGGAGGCGGCGCAGATCATCGATCCCAATTATTTAGTCAACCCCGCCTGCAACTGGTATTTCATGTTCGTTTCCACCTTCTTTATCGCCGCCGCCGGCACCTGGGTAACGGAGAAAATCGTCATTCCCCGGCTGGGGCCTTACCGGGGAGAAGCCAAACCGGAAGAACTGCGCCAGCTCACCGCGGAAGAAAAACGGGGACTGCGCTTCGCGCTGGTCGCCGGAATAGTGTTAACGGCCCTGGTGCTGTGGGGATTGATCCCGGCCGGGGGGTTTTTGCGCAGCGCGGAAGACGGCAGCATCCTGCACTCCCCGTTCATGAACGGCATTGTCACCTTCATTTTCGTGGGCGCGGCGGTAACCGGCATCGCCTACGGCGTGGGCGCCCGCACCCTGCGCAACGATTCCGACGTGATGAAAGGGATGGGCAAGGCCATGGAAACCCTGGGGATTTACCTGGTGCTGTGCTTTTTCGCCGCCCAGTTCGTGGCCTATTTCAAATGGACCAACTTAGGAATGATTATCGCCGTGGAAGGCGCGGTGATGTTGAAAGCGCTGGGATTAGGGCCTATTCCGCTAATCATGTCTTTCATTCTGCTCTCCGCGGCCATCAACATGTTCATGGGCAGCGCCTCCGCCAAGTGGGCTATTTTAGCGCCGGTATTCGTGCCCATGTTGATGCTGGTGGGATTTTCCCCGGAATTGACCCAGGTAAGCTATCGCGTCGGCGACAGCGTCACCAACGTCATCTCCCCGATGATGTCCTATTTTGCCCTGATCATCGCGTTCATGGAGCGCTATCAAAAAAACGCCGGCATCGGCACCCTCATCGCCACCATGCTCCCTTATACCATCGTCTTCCTGGTTGTCTGGACTCTTTTGTTAGTGGTCTGGGTGGCGCTGGATATTCCCCTGGGACCCGGGGCGGCGCTGTTTTTAGGAGAGGGAGAGTAAGGGCAGGTCTGATTTTTAGAGAAGCTCGAAAAGGCACGCATACCGAATCTTAACATGGTCTGGTTCTACTTACTCAGCGGGCTATTTTTAGGCTGGTCGTTGGGCGCTAACGACGCCGCGAATATTTTCGGCACCGCGGTGGGAACCCGGATGATCAAATTCCGGGCGGCGGCCATGGTCACCTCGGTTTTCGTGATCTTAGGCGCAGTGATCAGCGGCGCGGGGGCAAGCGACACCCTGGGCGAATTAGGCGCGGTGAACGCCCTGGCCGGATCGTTTACCGTGGCCCTGGCCGCGGGGGGAACCATCGCCTGGATGACCCGCCTGAAAGTGCCGGTTTCTACCTCGCAGGCGATTGTAGGAGCGATTATCGGCTGGAATTTATATTGCGGAATGCCCACCGATCTGGCCGTGCTCGGCAAAATCGTGCTCACCTGGATCGCCAGCCCGCTGCTGGCCGCGCTGTTTTCCTTCCCGATGTTCAAGATTGCCATGCGCGTGGTCGTACGGTTGAAAGTGCACCTCTTGCGGCAAGACGTCTATAACCGGGTGGGATTACTGGTAGTGGGGGCTTTCGGCGCTTACAGCTTAGGGGCGAACAACATCGCCAACGTGATGGGTGTTTTTGTGCCCGCGGTTTCGATAG
>CAZFVV010000056.1:0-18499 GCA_964522165.1 uncultured Calditrichaceae bacterium | reverse complement strand
GGGGCGAACAACATCGCCAACGTGATGGGTGTTTTTGTGCCCGCGGTTTCGATAGCAGATATTCGTTTGTCAGAAGGGCTTTATTTTAGCGGCGCGCAGCAGCTTTTTCTGTTAGGTGCGCTGGCAATCAGCGCAGGGGTGTTCACCTATTCCCGGAGAGTGATGCTCACCGTCGGGAACGATCTTTTCAAACTGACCCCGGTGGCGGCGTTCGTGGTGGTGCTTTCCGAAGCGCTGGTACTGTTCCTGTTTGCCTCGGAAGGGTTGCAGCAGTTGCTGATCCGCTACGGGCTTCCGTCCCTGCCCCTGGCGCCGGTGAGCAGCTCCCAGGCGGTGATCGGGGGAATTATCGGGATTGGCCTGGCGAAAGGGGGACAGGGGATTCGCTGGAATATTTTAGAGAAAATTGCCCTCGGCTGGGCGGCCACCCCGGTAATTGCCGGCCTCGGCAGCTTTGTCGCCCTGTTTTTTATGGAAAACGTGTTCGAGCAGCCTGTGTTCAGAGCTTACTGAGCCGGCAAACGCGCCTCGCCGCTCCTTACTTTTCCTTCCCGCCCCCGCTCATAAACGTAAATCTTAGGCATTTTTTTACCGCAAAGACGCTAAGACGCGGAAGTTTTAGAGAGTTTTCGCCCGAAAATCCTGCTGATATTCACAAAAATCAACATTATTTTCTTTGCGTCTTAGCGTCTTTGCGGTGATTTTTTGCTTAGGTTTACGCCTTCCCGCCCCCGCTGAACTCGTAATTCTCCTCCCCGATCAGCGGCTCGTAGCGAAAAAGCTTATTCCACAAATTCAGGGTGGTGGCCACGTCGAATTCGCAATAGCGAACGATGCGCTCCCACTCGTTGTTCAAATAGGCCTGGTAAACTTTATCCCCGCTCAAATCCTCCTTGGGGCTGGGAACGCCGTGCAACTCCGCTAAAATCCCTAAGGAGAGCACCTTCTGGAAATCCCAGTTATAATAGGCCATCATCACGTCGAAGTGCGGGTCGTTGGCGTAGCGGCGCAGTTGTTTGAAGCGTTCGTTGGAGGGGCGAATGTTATGGTGCGCCATTCGCTGCAGAATGAACGGCGCGTCAAAATTGATCCCGTTATAATGGATGAAAACCCCGTTGATGCCCCGGCAAACCTGGTTGAATTCTTCCAAAATCCCCTGCTCATCATGGCCGTAGAGGGATTTCAGCTTGATCTGCTCCCCGGAAATGTAGCCCATGGAGATGCAGATGATCTTCCCGAAATCCCCGTGGGTGCTGGCAAAATACTGAAAATTGAATTCCGGGTTGCGCTCCTGTTGGCGTTCGATCTTCTGGCGGATTTTTTCCTGCACCGCCTCGCTGTATTCCGATAAGTCCGCCGCCGGAACGGTCTCGATGTCAAAAGCCAGGTGATCGGCCATGGTATCTCCTTAATTGTTTATTTGGTGATTGAGTGATTTGGCGATTGGGCGAATTTAGCGAGCTACCAGCCATTCTCCTTTTCCTCAATCACCAAATCACCAAATCACTCAATCACCCAGTCGCTCAATCACTCAATCGCCAAATCGGCAATTTTCACCACCACAATGGTCATGTCATCATGCTGCTTTACCCGCCCGGTGAACTGCTTCACCTCCCGGAAAATGCCTTCCATGATCTGCTCCGCAGCCCCGGCGGCGTGTTTATCAATCGCTTTTTCGAAGCGTTCGTCGCCGAATTCTTCCCGGCTCTTATTCATCGCCTCGGTAAAACCATCGGTGTAAAATACAAATAAATCCCGGTTTTGAAAAGGAATCTTCACTTCCTGGATGGTATGTTCGAAGATGTTTCCCTGCTCCATGCCCAGGGCCAGGCCGCGGGGATGGAGCATCTGTAATTCCTGCTCCCCGGTTTTGCGCATAATTACCGGGTTATGCCCGGCGCGGGCTAAGGTCAGCATTCCTGCGTTCATATCAAACACGCCATATACCATACTGATGAAGACGCCCCGCTTCACGTTGTCGTAAAACAGGCGGTTTAAGCGAGTCAATACTGCTGCCGGAGAATCGGACCCATTCGCCAGCGCCCGCAAAAATCCTTTGGTGAGAGTCATGTAGAACGCCGCCTGGGTTCCCTTGCCGGACACGTCGCCGATGGCCACGCCTAAGCGGTTGCCCTCCAATGTAATAAAATCATAGTAATCGCCGCCCACTTCCAACGCCGGCTCGCAGCGGGAAGCAATATCCAGGCGGGACATTTGCGGATTAGCGCGGGGCAAAAAACTCATCTGCACTTCCCGGGCGATTTCCAGCTCGCGCTGCAAGCGCTGCCGCTCGGTAATATTTTTGACGTACACCGGGGCAATGCGCTGAAAATCGCTAATACGGTCCTTTGTATAGAGGGTGAGGAGCGCGTACCCGGCCAGCAGGGCAAAACCGGCGAGAAAAATATACCCGGAATAAAGATGCAGCGCGCTTCCCGCACTGAAGAGCGCCAGGGCCGGCTCCGCCGCCGTGGCCGTGAACAGGGCGATAAAACCGGTGATAATATCGAAGCGGTAAAAAGCCCAGACGACCAGGAGCGTGCTGGCGGTCTCGATGAAGCCGCCCACGCTCAACGGTTCAATGCTGCTTTGATACGCCAGCACCAGGAAAACCGCGAGCAAGGGCAGGGAGATATATGGCGAGGAAATCCGCTTCCGGAGCAGGGAGAGGGCTAAAACATAATATGCCGCCACCACAAAAATCGCAGAAAACAGGTGCATGCTGGCAATGGGAACCACCGGCAAGGCGGCGTCGGTGAAGCGGAGCATGTTCTCATCCTGGGTGATGACCGTTAGAGGAGTGAGACGCTCTCCTAATTCGACCAATCCCAGCCAGATTGTGAAGCTGGCCAGCCCCAGGGCCAGGCCGCGCAGCACGCTTTTTCCAATGAGAGAATGCAGGGTGTAACCGTTGCGCAATAAATCGATGGTGATAAATTTGTCGTTCCACACCTCCCGCCCCACCGATTCTCCCACCGCCCAGACGAAAATCAACGTGCCCCCGATGGTGAGGGGGGCAAAGATGATGCTGAACCACAGGCCGATTCCCATGTTGGGCGGGAGGGACTGGTAGAGGTACACTCCGAAAATCAACCCGGTAAAAATTCCCAGCGGAATGGCGAATTTGAAGCTCAGCTCATAGGCGCGCCAGCGTCTAAAGGCGATGACGATGGTGATGATCGCCATCGTGAAGGTGAGCAGGGGAGAAAATATCTGGGTGATGGGCCGGCGGCCCCGGGCGCTGTAGATCGCCGGCGTCTCGTAATTGGCGGAGAAGGCGGCAACCTGGTTGCCGGCGACTTTTAGCTGCGCCCGGATGGTATCGCCGGTCTCCGGGGAGAGAGCGTGCCAGCGAAACTCATGGTCCACCCGGTTCGGCAAATTGATTTTCCTGGCAGATTTGAACGCCAGGGGAATGGCCCCGGCATCGCTTTTAGGCAGCGCCTCGACCTCCCTGCCCCCCGCCCCGGAATCATCCCCTTCTTTATGAAGGTATCCGGCGGCTTCATAAAAATTAGTGTAGCGAAGCAAAAACTCCCCGGCGATTGCCCGGGCTTCTTCCACTGAGATTTCCGGCAGTTTGAGCTCTTCGGGAACATTCTTTTGGAACTCCAGCAGCCGGCCGTAAATGTCCATCCTCCACTCCTGCTCCGCCAGGGGAAGCAGGCCGCTCTCGTCCACCTGCTTTGGCTGCACGGAGAAGGAGCGGCTCTGTTTTTCGTCGATCCAGAAGATTTGCCAGGAATACCCCGGCGCGCCCTTGCGCAGCGCCCGGTTGGATTCTTCCAGTCCCAGCTCGGTTTGCAGCTGCCGCACCAGCGCGGTATTGCGATCCCAGCGGGCGTCCGCAATGTACCCCGGGGCATCGGCGGACGCTCCCCCGTGGGGCAGGCCCAGTTCCCCGGAAATCCGGTAAGCCTGTTTTTCGATCTCGTTTTTATCAAGCGGGAGATGGATGCCGGCATAGGGGTGAATGCGGGGATAAACCCGGTAGATCGCCGCAACGCTGAGCGCCATTGTCAGGAAGATGAGCGCGAGAAATTTGAGTTTTGCCATAGACCGCCTTCAGGAGTGTGAGTGCATATTTCCGCAAGCATTTCAGGATATTGTGTTCGCTTTTTGACCGGCTTAGAAGCTGTTTTAAAAGTTGCCTGCCTGGGGCAGACAGGCCACAAAGGCTCTAAGACATGAAGTTTCACTAAAAATCTTCAAAATTCTTGGTGAAACTTTGTGATTTTGTGACTTCGTGGCCAAAATTTGGATTTTTAAAACGGCTTCTTAACCCGGTTGGCAGCGTGAAACGCAACCGGCCGGCTTGCCCGATACTCATTCGCAAGGATTAAGTTACAACCGGCAAGGTAAATGGACAATTGTAAATTGAAATTCGCAGGTATGACGAACATCCTTGTTCGTCAGTTGGCTCGATCCCGCGCAATCGAACTCCAACAGCGCGAAGAAATTTTTGTGAAATCTAAACCCGGTTCAAAAATACCAATTGCTTCAAATTCGTTCTTCAGGGCTGTGAAGTTCGGCGTGAGTACAGATCTCGAAGGTTTGGAGGCAAATCCCTGAAGGGTAAACCATCCCATCGGGAAAAACTTTCCCGGTTTGTTAAATCAAACCCTGCTTGAAATTATTCCCGGAGGTCATTATTTTTCACACTCATACTGAGAAGTGTGGAAAAGAAATGGATTTCCACTTTCGTGGGAATGACCAAGAATAAATCCACTCCCATGTCATTCTCGCGAAAGCGGGAATCTATAATTTCTTAGCATTCGATCATTCCATTATCCTCAGTATGAGCGATTTTTCATGCGCCATCAAAGATCGAAGAATCTGAGAGAATTCGATTGATTCAATTCTCCTCATAGCTAAAAACTGTTTCGAACGTTATGGATCTTTAACGAGGAGGGTCATCATGAAAAGATTCATCATTGCCGGTTTCGTTTCCGCATTTATGGTATATCCGAACCCGCTGCCGGCCCAGGGGGAGGCAACCATGCTGTTTCTGTTGTTCCCCCCCTCGCCCATCCTGAACGGCATGGGCCAGGTGGGCGCGGCGCTGCCGACCAATGAAGCGTACGGATTTTATTACAATCCCGCGCAATTAGGCTACACCAGCCAAACCGTTAACGCCGCGCTTCAATTCTATCCTTCCAAAACGGATTGGCTGCCGAGGTTTAACTTTGGCGATCTCACCTATAACAACCTCGCCCTGAATGCAGGATACAATTTCCGAGACCGCTCTCCCGTCATCCCCCTCAGCGTGGGGGTGGGGTATATGCGAGGGGAAATCGACTACGGAGAAGTTACTCAAACTGATGATGAGGGTAACATCCTGGCGGTTTTTGACAGTAAAGAAAGTTATAACGCTTTGGGTATTGGAATCGGAATGGAATATTATGTGAATTTGAGCCTGGGGTTGACGTATAAGAAGATCCATTCCGACTTGGCCTTTATTCAAGTCGGAACGGAGCCAGGGGGAGGCGAGGCCGAGACTGATGCGATCGACTACGGCGCGCTCCTCACCGTTCCGGTATTGAAACTCTTTGAAAAGCGTTTTTTGAAAGAACCTGAATCAAAATTCTCCATTGTTCCCTATTTCGACGTCTCTTTAGGATACGCCAAAACCAATATCGGCGACAAGGTAAGCTATTTGGATCCGGACCAGAAAGACCCCATCCCCAGAACCGCCCGGTTAGGATATGCCCTCTCCACCGGGGCGGATTTCCGGATGCGGGATATTTCCATCCGGGCGTTAGGCATCGACTGGTCGGTGGACGCCAGCGATCGCCTGGTTACAGATGATGGGAACTACCAGGGCGGGTTATTGGGAGATATCAGCTTCGGCGGCAACCTGCTCTCCGCCAAAAGCGATGATGAAGTGGAAATTCATAAAGGGCTGAGGCTCCAATTCTTCGATTTTCTGGAGATCACTTCCGGGCGTTTTTACGGACCCGGTTGGGAGAACATCAAGACCTCCGGCTACAGCCTGGGCGCCAAAGGGGTTTTGAAGGCGCTGGCGGCGTCTTCATCCAATCGAACCATCCGCTACCTGGCGGACCATTTCGACCTGCAATACGCCCGCTCGGAGATCGATCAAGGCTCCCTGGCAGGGACGACTTACCAGAGTATTTTGTTGACAGTCAGCGGTTTTTGGTAAAATCTCCCACCTTCCCGGGGCGAGTTTCAGCGACTCGTCCCGGTATTTTTTAGGGGAAACGAACGATCTCCGTTGCTCCTCCGGCCATTTACCCCAACTCGCCGACGACAATTTATGATATATCATAAATTGTTTGCCATATCATTCCATTTATCTGCCGCCTGCAACGCTTCCCGCCTCTGAATTAAACCTATAAGTTAATGCTTTCAAGCTACTTGAGTACTCCTCGATCTGCGCCATCTGTACCTGGCATGGATATTGGAATTAGAATAACCTGAGAATTGGGAGAAAAGCAATCCGCAGGAATTTACGATGGAAGAAAAACGGAGCAGGATGATGCTGAATCGCGCCAGTTTCCCCAGGACAATGCGGAGGAGCCGCGAACCGATGCTGATGGAAATCCGCGCTGACTGGTGCGGCTCCTGCCACATCATGGCCCCGGTGCTGGAAAAATTAGCCGCCGAATATCGCGGCAAAATCAAATTTGACCGGGTCGATATCGAAACAAAAGAACAAATCGCCCGGGAATTCGGGGTCACGGAGCTTCCCATCCTGCTCTTTTTCCGCAAAGGGCAATTGATGGATCATCTCATCGGCATTGCACCCCGGGCCGCCATCGTCGAGAAGTTGGAGGTTCTTCTTCAGCCATGAAGCGTTTTAGTGTTAGGGTGTTAGGGTATCTAAGGGGGTATAAGCGAGGTTACCAAAACACTAAAACACCATAACACCGGAACACCTTGAATCCCGGAGTAAAGCATGATAGCCAAAATCCCCATTCTAACCTTACTAATGCTGATGTCCTGCGCCGCTGCGAGTTTGTCGGCGCAGGAGAAACTCACCCTGACTTTGGAGCAAAGCGTGGAACTGGCCCTGGCGCAAAATCCCCAACTCCGTATTGCCGAAAAAGAATTGGCCCGGGCCCGGGCGGGAGTGGGGGAAGCGTTCTCGCTGCTCCTGCCGCAATTAGACGGCTATGCCAACTACCAGCACAATTGGGAAATCCAGACCAGCCGGATTCCCAACTTCATCAAACCGATGCTGGGCCCCCTGGCCGGGGTGATCCCGGAAATTGAGCAGATGCCTGATTACGTGGACATCGCCTTCGGGCTGGAAAATACCTTGAATTTTGGGGCACTGGTGCGGCAGCCGCTGTTCCTGGGCGGAGCGGGGCTGGCGGGAGTTCAATCCGCCAAAGCGGCAAGCCGGGCGGCGGAACAGCACCTGGCGTTGGAGACCCAATCCCTCGTTTTCCGCTCCGCCAGCGCGTTTTTCACCTGCATCACCGCAAAGGAGTTAGTGGCAGTGCAGGAAGAAGCCCTGGCCGAGGCGCGGGCAAATTTTGAAGTGGTGGATAAGAAATACCGGGTCGGGGCAGCCTCCGGGTTTGACCGCATGAGGGCCGAAGTAGATGTCGCCAACCTGGAGCCGGAGGTGATCGCAGTGCGGAATACTTACCAATCCGCCCTGACCGTTCTGCGCACCGTGCTGGGACTCGATCCCGGGGCAGCAATCGAAATTTCCGGGGAGCTCGTATTTACGGAAGATGCCTTCGCCGACCCGGGCCTGGCGGAATTGCAGCAGCTGGCCCTGGCGCAGCGCCCGGAAATGAAGGCGCTCCGGGAACAAAAAACCATGGCCCGCCAGGGAGTTGCCATGGCCCGCAGCGAGTTCTTGCCTAAATTGTATTTCCAAACCGACTATTCTTATTTAGCCATGCGCAACGATCTCGATTTCCGCTCCGAAGATTTCAGCAAGGGTTTTTATTCCTCTTTGAACTTGCAGATTCCCCTGTTCCACGGGCTGCGTTCCACCCGGCAGTACCAAAAAGCCCGCATAGACTATAAAATCATGGAAGACAGCGAAAAACAATTACGGGACAGGATCACCGCGGAGGTGGAAATCGCCTACAATACCTTCCGAGAAGCAAAGCAGAAATTCCTCTCCGCCGGTAAGACCGTGGATCTGGCCAGCGAGGCGCTGCGCCTGGCCAATTTGATGTATGAAGAAGGCGCCAACACCCAGTTGGACGTGCTCAGCTCCCGCCTGGCGCTTACCCGGGCGCGCATGAGTTACGCGACTTCATTGTTTGAATACCAGGTGGCGCGCTATGCCCTGCGCAGGGCCACCGGGCAGCTGGCGGGAGTGATTTGACATAAAGCAGTGTTATTGTGTTTTGGTGTTATCGTGGCTGGGTGCTGCAATACTCGAACACTATAACACCGGAACACTATTCAACAGGGAGACCAACATGAAAGCGAAGTTGTTCATTTACCTTTTCAGCGCGCTGATGGTTTTCGCGTTTTGGGGCTGCGGCCGGTCGGAGAGCGGCGCCGCGGAGAACGCCGAAGAAAAAGTCCCTGTGGAAGTGAAAACCGTAGCCCCGGGTGAGCTGATCCAGTCGCTGAGTTATACCGGGGATATCGCCGCGGAAACCGAGGTGAAAGTGTTTTCCAAGATTCCCGACCGCATCGAGGCGTTCTACGTTGACGATGGCGACGCGGTGCGCAAAGGCGCGCCCATCGCACGGATCGTTTCTACCACCATCGCGCAGGTGGTGCGCCAGACAGAAGCGGGCCTGGCGGCAGCGCGGGCGCAGGAGGCCAACCTGCTGGTGGAATTCGAGCGCGCCCGGCGGCTCTCCCGGGAAAACGCCATGAGCCAGCAGCAATACGATGCCATTGCCACCCAGTTCGAGGCCGCCAAAGCGCAAACCGCGCAGGCGGATGCGCTGCTGAAAACCGCCCAAAGCCAGCTGGATGACGCCCTGGTTACCGCCTCCATTTCCGGCATTATTGGGAAACGCTATTACGAAGCCGGCGACATGGCCTCCCCGTCCCAGCCCCTAGTGAGCATTGTGCAAATGGACCGGGTAAAAATCTGTTTTGATGTAACGGAGACTGACCTCGGTAAGCTAAGCGTCGGACAGGAAGCGGTGGTACAGGTGAAAAGCTACCCGGAGCAGCCTTTCCGGGGCAGGGTCTCGGAGATCAGCCCGGTGCTGGATCCTCTCACTCGCATGGCAGAAGTGGAAGTGTTGATCGATAATCCCGCTCACCGCCTCAAACCGGGAATGTTCGCCCGGGTAGAAGTGGCCACCGGGAGCATTCGCGACGCCCTCATCGTCCCTCGCTTTGCGGTTATTGAAAACACTACTTTAGAGACCATCGGCGGAAAAGGGGAGGTGGTCAAAAACTACTACGTGTTTGTGGTGGACAGCAACCGGGCGCAGCAGCGCAAATTAGAAGTGCTTTACGTGAATCACAAAAACCTGGCCGTTTCCTCCGGTATTCAAGTGGGCGAAAAATTAGTGACCCTGGGGCATAACCTGCTGCGCGACGGTTCCCCGGTAATGGTGGTGAAGGAGGAATGAGCGGGGCGGGGGTGGAGTGTTGGAGTATTCGAGTGATGGTTGACGGATGGTTAAATGGTTGGATGGTTAAATTGCTGAATAGCTATCCAACCATTTAACCATGTAACCATTTATTACCGTTTTCAAGCCCGGGAGAGTAACATGAATATTACCCAAACTGCTATCCGGCGAGGAGTTACCTGCCTGATGATCTATTTGATCGCCATCGGGTTCGGATTTTTTTCGTTAGCGCGGCTGAACCTGGATCTCTACCCCAAGTTAGAGTTCCCCATGATCGCGATTATCACCCAGTACACCGGGGTCAGTCCCTACGATATTGAAACCGTGGTCACCCGTCCCATGGAAGAGGGGGTAGCCTCGGTCAAAAACGTCAAAAAGGTCAACTCCACTTCTGCCCAGGGGCTTTCCATCATTACCCTGGAGTTCGAGTGGGGCACGGATATGGACCAGGCCAAAATCGACGTGCGCGATAACCTGAATTTCGTGCGCGAGGCACTTCCGGACGACATCACCGAACCGCTGATCTTCGCCTTCGATCCCTCCGCCCAGCCGATTTTGTATCTTTCGGTCGCCTCCGATTTGCACGGCCAGGCAGAACTGCGGCGAATTTCCGAACGGGAAATCGAGCCGCGCATCGAGCGGATTCCCGGGGTTGCCGCGGTATTCACCATGGGGGGAATGCGCCGGGAAATCAAGGTGCTGGCCGATCCCGCCCGGCTGCGCGCTACCGGTTTGTCGGTGCAGCACCTCAGCGCCGCTTTACAGATGAATAATTTGCAGGTGCCCTCCGGCTGGATCGAGGATAGCCGGCAGGAATTCACCCTGCAAACCTTAGGCGAATACACCACCCTGGAAGAAATCGAAAATACCCCGGTGGCCTCCATCAGCGGCTCGGTGATCCGGGTGAAAGACCTGGCCGCGGTGGTGGACGGCTTCGCGGAGCAGCGCCAGAAGGTATGGACCAATAACAAACCGGCGGTGATCCTGGTGATCCAAAAACAGTCCGACGCCAACACCGTCAATGTCTGCCAGCAAGTGTTCAAGCGTCTCCCGGAAATTGAAAAGACCTTGCCGCGCGGCATTCGTATCGAAAATTTTTACGACGCCGCCACCTTCATCAACCGCTCCATGTCGAACCTGGGCAGCACCGCCGTGCAGGCCATCGGACTGGTATTCCTGGTGCTGCTGTTCTTTCTGCGCAATTTACGCAGTTCCCTCATCGTGGCGGTCTCCATCCCGGTGTCCATGGTGGTCACCTTTGCCGTGATGGACCAGGCTGGCCTGACCCTGAACATCATCTCCATGGCCGGCCTTGCCCTGGCAGTGGGAATGTTGGTGGACAACTCCATCGTGGTGCTGGAAAGCATCTTCCGCTACCGTGAAGCAGGTGCGGAAGTCCGGGAGGCTGCTAATAACGGGGCGCGGGAAGTAGCCATGGCGATCACCGCCTCCACCTTCACCACCCTGGCGGTATTCATCCCGGTGCTCTTCGTGCCCGGTATTGCCGGGGAGTTGTTCAACGAAATGGTGATCACCATCTGCTTTTCGCTGGCGGTTTCACTGTTAGTAGCCCTTACCCTGGTTCCCCTGCTGGCCTCGCGCTTTTTGTATTTCCAGGAAAGAAGGAGAGGGAAAAAGAGCAGGTTGTCCCGCATGGCGGATGTAGTCGGCGGCTGGCTGGATCGCCTGCAACAGGTATATGTACAATCCCTCCGCTGGTCGATTCATCACCGGATGACAGTGCTGCTCTCGGCGACCGGGCTGTTTATTCTCTCGGTTATTATACTTGCAAACATGGGCGGCGAATTTCTACCTCAAAGCGATATGGGATTTATCTCCATTGCGGTGGACCGCACTCCCGGCACCAGCTTAGAATCCATGGAAAACAGCGCCCATCAAATGAACCAGATCATTCTCGACAACGTGCCGGAAACGGAGATGGTTTTTGCAAACTTCGGGCAGGGAGAGGGGATGTACGCCATGTTCTCTTCCCGCGCTTCCAGCCAGGGGGACGTTACCATCCGGCTAAAACCGCTCCGCCAACGGGATCGCAGCATGTTCGAGATTCAGGATGACTTGCGGGAGCGCTTCAAAACCCTGCCGGATATGAATCTCCGCTTCGAAGACCGCGGCGCGGAGGCAATGTTCGGCGGCGGGGGCGACATTGTAGTGGAAATTTTCGGACACGATCTTTCCGTCTCCGAAGCCCTGGCCAACGATATTATGAGGCGGGTGCAGGGCATCAAGGGAATCGTACATACCGAGACCAGCATCCAGGAGTTGACCCCGGAGCTGCGCATCAATTTGGACCGGCAGCGAATTGCGGACCTGGGACTGAGCACCGCGCAGGTGGGCAACATCATCAGCACCAGCGTGCTGGGCGCGGTGGTGACCCGCTACCGCGAAGGCGGGGATGAGTACGATATCCGGGTGCAGTTGGCCAAAGATGCCCGCGCCAGCAAGGCGGACGTGGAGAACATCCTTATCCCCACGCCTTTAGGCCGGCAAATTCCCCTTCGCGCGGTGGCCGCCGTGGAGTACAGCAAAGCGCCCACGGAAATCATCCGCGAAGACCAGGAGCGACTGGTCACGGTGGCCATGGACGTATCCGGGCGAGACCTGAGCAGCGTTACCGGCGAGGTGGCCGGGGTTCTGAAAGGGGTCTCGGTTCCCGGTGATTACCGTTTGGAAATCGGCGGGGTGGCGGAAGAGCAGCAGGAATCCTTTATGTATTTGGGCATGGCCATGCTGGTGGCAGTCATCCTCACTTACATGGTGATGGCTTCGCAGTTTGAATCTTTAGTTCACCCGTTTGTGATCATTTTTACCATTCCCCTTTCCTTTACCGGGGTGGCGCTGGGGTTGCTGCTCACCGGCACCTCCTTGAGCGTGATGGCGCTGGTGGGGATGGTGATGTTGGTGGGCATCGTGGTGAACAACGGCATCGTGTTGGTGGACTATATCAACCAGTTGCGCGCCCGGGGAAAAGATATGATCGAGGCCATCCTGGAAGGCGGGCGGGTTCGCCTGCGCCCGGTGCTGATGACCGCCCTCACCACCATCCTGGCCATGCTGCCCCTGGCGCTGGGCCTGGGGGAAAGCGGTGAGAACTGGGCCCCCATGGCCCGCTCGGTGATGGGCGGGATGGCCATGGGAACCATTCTGACGCTGTTGGTAGTGCCGGTGATTTATATAGTGATCGAACGAACGGCGGAGAAGGTAAAGGCGCGGGTGCGAAAAATCATCACCGGGGGTGAAGAAGATGCCGCGGCGGAAAACGTTTGAGGAGAATCTAAAGCGCGTTCGCTGAAAAAAACTTAACTCGGTATCGTAAACCTTCTTGAATGTAAAAACCCCCTCCTACGAGGTTGGCTTCGCGAGAGGGGGTTTGCTATTCCTCACCGGACGCTTTTGCTCATCCCCGGGGCGGCGTTCCGGGGTACCAGGATTCGTTTCAGAAATAAGCGTTCGAGCCGGGCAATCATCCAGGGGAAGGAGAACTTTGGCTGCACGCGAGAGGGGCGAATTTAGGGTTTGACAATTTTGGAGAACTTCTTTAATTTCTTTCAACCTTTCCGAAGCCACATTAATAACGCTATCTTAGAAGGCTTTAACAGCAAAGTGCAAACTATGAAACGCAACGCCCGGGGATATAGAAAAACCGAAACCTTTATGGCCATGATCAGGCGGCACTGTGTGAATGCACTCATTCAACCCACCCAGGTCAGATAGAGCCCTATTTCTTTACTCTCCGTTTCTTCTGTCCAAAAAATTTATCTCCTCCCCTGCTTGCGGAAACAGTTCTGCGGCATTAACTTGGAGCGCATGGCGCATGGAGCAGAGTGTAGGGGGGGAAATTCGCTTTGTACCTTCCTTCAGCCCGCTGCATCCTGCACTTTGCACCATGCTCTTTGCGCCCTGCGCTCTGCCAACAACCATCCACCGCGGAGGAACGCCGCATGAAGTTCGTCGCCGATCTGCACATCCACTCCCACTACTCCCGCGCTACCAGCAAGGATTTGAATTTCGAGCAGCTTAGCAAATGGGCGCAGCTCAAGGGCGTACAGGTAGTGGGCAGCGGGGACATCGCCCACCCCGGCTGGCTGCAAGAGATGAAGGAGAAATTAGAACCCGCGGAGGAGGGCTTGTTCCGCCTGAAAGAGGAATTCGCCGCGCCGCTGCGCAAGGAAGTTCCCCCCGCCTGCCGGGCGGAGGTGCGCTTTATGCTCGCGGGGGAGATCAGCAACATCTACAAGAAAAATGACAAAGTGCGCAAAATCCACAACGTGGTGTTCCTGCCCTCCTTTGCGGCGGTGGAGAAGTTGCAGGCGGAGTTAGAAAAGATCGGCAACATCCGCTCCGACGGCCGCCCGATCTTAGGGCTGGATGCGCGGGATCTGTTAGAGATTGTCCTGCAGACCGATCCGCAGGCGCACTTCATCCCCGCCCACGTCTGGACCCCCTGGTTCTCCCTGTTCGGCTCCAAATCCGGCTTCGATTCCATCGAGGAGTGCTTCGAAGAACTCACCCCGCACATTTTCGCGCTGGAAACCGGGCTTTCTTCCGACCCGCCCATGAACTGGCGCTGGTCGGCGCTGGATCGCTTTACCTTAGTCTCCAACTCCGACGCCCACTCGCCCCAGAAACTGGCCCGGGAGGCCAACGTTTTCCACTGCGAGTTATCCTACCCGGCCATCTTCGCGGCCCTGAAAAGCGGCGACCCGCGGCAGTTCGGCGGCACCATCGAATTCTTCCCCGAGGAGGGCAAATACCATTACGACGGGCATCGCAAGTGCGAAATTCGCTGGGACCCCCAAACCACCCTGGCCCACCAGGGGATTTGCCCGAAATGCGGCAAACCGGTCACCGTGGGGGTGATGCACCGGGTGGAGCTGCTGGCCGACCGGGAGGAGGGGGAGCGCCCGGAGAATCGACCTCCTTTCACCAGCCTGATTCCCCTGCCCGAAGTGCTGGGAGAGGTGTACGGGGTGGGCGCCGCTTCCAACCGGGTGGCGCAGGGCTACGAGCAGTTGCTGGCGCGCCTCGGTTCGGAATTGTTCATCCTGCAAGATGCGCCGTTGGAAGACCTGGAAAAGACCGCGGGAACCCGCCTGGCCGAAGGAATTCGCCGGGTGCGGGCGGGAGAGGTGCAGTTGGCCGCGGGATATGACGGGGAATACGGAACCATCAAACTGTTCGAGGAAGGGGAGAAGGAGGTTTTTGCCGCGCAGTTGGATTTGTTCGGCGCAAAATCACCCCGGCTGGGCGGATCTGAAGGCGAGCCGGAACCCGCCCGGCCAAAAAGTTCCCCGCCAGCGGATTTCTTCTCTGCGCCGCCGCAGGCGGATCACGAAGCGCCGGATTCCCCCCAAACGCCGCTTTCTACCCCCCAACCAGTGCGGGTTTCCGAGCCGGAAGCCGCGGCGCAGTATTACGGCAATCCTGCTGCGCCCGAAGAGACTGGCTCCCGGGAAACTCCCCATCAACCGGATTCGCAGAATGCCCTGTTCGCCGGTCTCAACCCCGAGCAGCGGGAAGCGGTGTTGTGTACCGACGCCCCGCTGATCATCCTGGCCGGGCCGGGAACCGGCAAAACCCGCACCCTCACCCATCGCATCGCCTACCTGGTCTCCGAAAAAGGGGTTGCGCCGGAAAATATCCTGGCCGTCACCTTTACCAACAAGGCGGCGGAGGAAATGGCCGGGCGGTTGGCGAGTCTGCTGGATTCCCAGGTTGCGAAGCAGGTTACCGTCAAGACCTTCCACGCCTTTGGAGCGTTGATTTTGCGGGGGGAAGGAGAAGCGGTAGGCATTCCGGGGCGGTTTACCATCTTAGCGGAAGAAGACCGCCATGCGCTGTTGAAAGAAATCTATCCCGGCCTGGCCGAACAGGAGATCGCGCAATTCTTAGAATACATTTCCGCGGTGAAGAACAAACTGATCGCCCCGGAATCCCCCCTGGTGGAAAGCCTCTACCCGCCCCGTGAGGCCCGCCTGCCAGTCGGGCAGGGAAGCTCCGCGCAGGAACCCCGGTTTGCAGAGGTTTACCGGGGGTATGAATCCGCCCTGCGCGCCCAGCGGGCCGTGGATTACGACGGCCTGATCATGCAGCCGATCCGTTTATTTGAATCCTTCCCGGATATTCTGGAGCAATACCGCCAACGCTATCGCTGGATTTCCGTAGATGAGTATCAGGACATCAACTACGCCCAGTATCGCTTGCTGCGGCTGCTGGCGGGAGGGGGCGCCAACCTCTGCGTGATCGGCGACCCGGACCAGGCGATCTACGGATTCCGGGGCGCCAACCGGGAGTATTTTTTGAAATTCCGGGAAGATTATCCCGCCGCCCGCGCCTTTACCCTTACCCGCAACTACCGCTCCACCCGGAATATTTTAGCAGCTTCCCGCCAGGTGATTGCCCAAAAAGCCGAAACCGGGGCAATCGATCTCTGGTCCGATATTATCAGTAAAACCCCCCTGGAGATCTACGCCGCCCCCACCCACAAAGCGGAAGCGGAATACGTGGTGCACCAGGTGGAGCGCATGGTGGGGGGCACCAGTTATTTTTCCCTCGATTCCGGGCGGGTGGACGGGGGTGAGGAAGATGCCGCGGGGCGCTCGTTTTCCGATTTTGCGGTGCTCTACCGGGTCGGCGCGCTGGGTTATTTCTTAGAAGAAGCGTTTCAACGCTCCGGGATTCCCTTCCAGACCGCCGGGCAGACGGTTCTTTACCGGCGCAAGGAAATTCGCGAGCTGCTCGCCTGCCTCTGGCTTCTTCACCATCCCGGCTCGGTTTTTCATTTGCAGAAAATTTCTCCGCAACTGCGGCCGGCGCTGCCGGCGCTGTTGGAGTTGAACGGGGCGGCGGAACACCCGCCCATTACGGAGTTGATCGAGCGCATCGAGCGCTTCGTTGCCGAAAGCGGGGGGAAAAAAGGCGGGGCAAAGCGGGCGGAGCTTTTGCGAAAGCTGGCGCAGCGGACGCAGCCCTTCGGCAACCGCCTGGGGGATTTCCTGGAGTCCACCGCCCTGCAAAGAGAGACCGATGAATACGATCCCCGCGCCGACCGGGTGGCCCTGCTCACCCTGCACGCTTCCAAGGGGCTGGAATTTCCGGTGGTATTCATCATCGGCTGCGAAGAAGGTTTGATTCCCTATCAGCGAAAAGACAAACCCGCCGACCCGGAGGAAGAACGGCGGCTCTTTTACGTGGGCATGACCCGGGCGCAGGAAAAGCTGATCCTCACCCATGCCAGAAAACGCTTCTTGTTCGGCGAGATGCAGCAAAACCCGCCCTCCCGCTTTTTGAGCGACATCGAAGCCGCTCTCAAGGAATACAAGAAAATGCAGGGGGCCAAAAAGCCGCCGAAAGCGAAGCCGGGGAATAAGCAGTTGAAATTGTTCTAAGTGTTCGGAGTGCAAAGCTTCAGCTTTGCACTGCAAAACTGAAGTTTTGCACTCCGTTAACACACACTATGAGCACTCACAAAGAGCGTGATGCCATGCAAGAGAGCCTGAACTACAAATTCCGCCCGGTAACGGCGGAGAATTGGGGGGATTTTGAAAAACTGTTCGGTAAAATCGGCGCTTGCGCGGGCTGCTGGTGCATGCTTTGGCGGCTGGATCGGGCGGAGTTCAGCGGGCAAAAGGGGGAGGGCAATCGCCAGGCCATGAAAAACCTTGTCGAATCTGGGGAAACGCCGGGAATTCTCGCCTACCTCGGGGAAGAACCGGTGGGATGGTGCTCGGTTGCGCCGCGGGAGAGATTTCCGGGGCTGGAGCGCTCCCGCGTCTCCGCCCGCATCGACGACCGGCCGGTGTGGTCGATCACCTGCTTTTTCATCCACAAAAATTACCGGCGCAAGGGAGTATCGCTGGCGCTGCTGCGCGCGGCGGTAGAATATGTGCGACAACGGGGAGGGAAGATTGTAGAAGGATACCCGGTGGACCCGAAGAAGCCTCAACCGGGCGTATTTGTGTGGACCGGGCTGGCCTCGGCGTTCCGCAAGGCGGGGTTCAGTGAGTGCGCCCGCCGCTCCGAAACCCGCCCGCTGATGCGGCTGGTAATCGAGAGGTAAACGCCCGGAGCGCAAAATTTATTTTGCAATATTTTTCCTTTATCCTTCGACTTTTATCAGGGCGGATGAGCGGCGAGCGGCGGCAACCCGCGCCTTGCTTCTACTAAGATGCCGACGCCGATCGTCCGCTCGATCCGCGGGTTAGGTTGCTTTCGTTCCTTCTCCGATAGGCCCAATTTTGCCTCGTTTCTCCAGTGCTGCATATCCCAAGTGCACGATCACCACGTACGTGTACCCCAACGCGACGCATATCAATGCGAAATAGCCTCCCGACATGAATGCTGATTCAAGATCGCGATCGGTTCTATCAATAAACAGCATGAACGGCACCCACATCACTAGAAAGACAAGAGCAAATAGGATCGGAGCGATAAATGTGAGTCGTCTTATTTCCGCTGCCCCTTTGCCGCGACACCAAAGGAGTGCGCCAGCCAGGAACAACAAGTAAGGCGCGCCTCCAATTTGGAGTGAAAGAACAAGAAAGATGGCGATACGCGTAAACGGGGTGGCGTCCCGCGATCCGATCGCCAATTGGCTCACCGCCGCTAGGAGTACCGCTAGGACTGGCACCACAAGCGGGGCCATTAGGGACCACCGATAGTAGCTCCGAACGTTCATTTTGTTCAAGCAACCTAACCCTTAATTAGAATAACGGATTCGGATGGGGTTGATCATATAGAATTTTTATTCCAACCGCATCCACATGCAGGCGGCGCTGGCGGGACAGGCAGTGCTGAATTCCACCGAGGTTTTGACCGCTTCATCGACCAGATCCCGGGAAATCTTTTCAAATCCTCGCGCGGAAAAAAATGCTTCGGCGGTCTCGGTTAGCAAGTAAACTTCCCGGATGCGGCGCTTCCTTGCCTGTTCCAAAATGGCGCGGTACAAT
>CAZFVV010000055.1:0-34198 GCA_964522165.1 uncultured Calditrichaceae bacterium | reverse complement strand
CTTATTTCAAAGAACAAGACTATCAGGGCTTTGCAGCCCACTCAGCGCAGCAGCAGCATTTTACGGGTTATCGCGGATTCCCGGGAACGCAGCCGGTAGTAGTAAATTCCCGAAGGCAAATTCCCGGCAGTGAAGCGCGCCTCTTGCTCGCCGGCGGCCAGAAACTTCTCACGATAGATTTGCTGCACCTTTTGCCCCAGAGTATTAAAAATCTCCAGGGTTACTTCGCCGGATTTGGGCAGGCGAAAGCGAATCACCGTTTCCCCGTTGAAAGGGTTGGGATAATTTTGCTGCAATTCAAGTCGCCCCGGGATGGATCCCTCCTGAGGATCAATCCCGGTTGAGGAAAAACCCAGCGCCGCCATCATCCCCGGAATTTCCGGATTAGACATGAAAAGATTCCACAACAATTGAGAGCGGTAATTTTCGATCATCACAATAATCGGCCCCTGGTCGATGGCGATGTAGCTGCCGGCAAACCAGTTCTGATTCAAATTGAAAGCGTCTTTGAACCCGTACTGCCCCCACAGGGAAGCGCCGTGGGTGTAGTAAAAATACTCCATGGCCGCGATGGATTCATCCGGGGTGTAGGGCATGGAGCTGAGCGCCGCGCTGGGAGTGATGGTTCCGTTGTCCACTCCCCAGATGTTGTAGGGCGCGTGGGCGCTGTAGCCCCAGGGATCGTCGCTGGCGGTAAGCCCCCAGCACAAGGAATCGTAACCGGTATGTCCGAGGGGATTATCGATGCTGTAAGCGTGATGGATCAGGGCAATATTGCGACTGTTATCGAAGTAATTAGTGTATCCGTCGGCTTTATTGCGGGGATCGAAGCCCAGGAAAGAGTAATGGGTGAAGAACAGCGGGCCGCCGTAATCCGGCCCCACCCACTGGGTAAATCCGTAAAATGTTTTCCCGTTCAGGTAGGGATACGCGCCGGTGCGCGCCCAGCCGATGTGATAGCAGACTGGGGGAACCCCGTGAGTGGGCGAGGCCACCGCCAGCAGGTACACGATCATCGCCTCGTTATAGCCGCGGATGGTCATGTTCATCTGCCAGCCGTAGTTGGGCGACCAGTGCCAGTACAGCGAAGTTCCGTTAGGATAGCGGCGATACCAGTCCCACTCCACCTCTTCCCACAACTGGGTGGCGCGGGCGCGGATCTCGGTTTCCACGGAGTCGCCGCCGGTGTAATACTGCCGCACCGTTAGCAGCCCCTGCACCAGGTAAGAAGTTTCCACCAGGTCTCCGCCGTTATCGTACTGGCTGAAGGGAATGGTTTGGCCGGTGGAGCCGTTGATCCAGTGCGCCCAGGCGCCGTGGTAGCGAATGGCGCTGTTCTGCAGAAAGCGAATAATCTTCAGGGTGCGGGCGGCGGCGGCTTGCCGGGTGACAAACCCCCGTTCCGCCCCGACGATCAGCGCCATCAAGCCGAATCCTGTTCCCCCGCTGGCGCAGACGTCGCCGGAGTTCAGGCGTTCCCGCGCCATACCGCTGACCGGGTGGCCGTAATCGTAAAAATAGCGGAAGGTGGCTTCCTGAACGGTGGTGAGCAGTTCTTCGGTGCTCATGGCCCGGGATGTTGCCGAAACCGTATCGGAAGGCGCAGATTCATTAACCCGGGCAAAGGTAGTGATTGTCCCGCCCAGGAAAATCAATAAAAGTAAGCATTTTGACATGGAAATTTCCTCCTGATGCTTCGATTTTAGCCCGGCGATTGGTGATACGCCGGCAAAATGCGCGGTAGAAATTCATCGCGCCCACCCCGCCGTGAACCGCGGGGCTAAGAAATGGAAGGGCGCTTCAAGCGCCCTTGCACCTTTCAGCTTCGCGGTTCAGCGCGAGGCGGTTTTTATTCCGCCAGGGGGCTTAGACAAAGTTTTGCAAACCCTCGCGGCCTGATCTACTGAAGCGCCATTCATGGCGCTTACATCTTTGAGCCTCGACATTCATGTCGGGGTGAATGATGATGTCCTCCGCATTACCAATTCATCACTACCCAAATTTTATCACTGGCAAACTAAAGTTTGCCACTCCTTACCGCAAACCGCGCCTCATGAACATTCACGGAGTTCCCCCCCACGAACACTTTGAAAAATCCCGGTTCCGCCACCCACCGCATCTCCTGATCATAAAACGCCAGGTCCTCAAACGCGAGCCGGAAGGTTACGGTTTGGGTTTCCCCCGGTTCAAGATGAATGCGCCGGAAACCGCGCAATTGCCTCACCGGGCGGGTTACGCTGGCCACTTCATCCTGAACATAAAGCTGCGCCACCTCGTCGCCGGGGCGTTTGCCGGTGTTGGTTACGTTAACTTCCACCGTGAGGGTATCATCGAGTTTCATCTCCGAAGCGCTGAGGCGGGGAGCGCCATATTCAAACGTGGTGTAACTCAACCCATAGCCGAAAGGATAAAGCGGGGTGAAGGGCAAATCCAGGTATTGAGAGGTGTAATGTTCCCCTGCTATGGGGGGGCGGCCGGTGTTTTTATGGTTATAGTAAATAGGGATTTGCCCTGCCGAACGGGGAAAGGTCACCGGGAGTTTGCCGCCGGGATTATAATCGCCGAATAAAACATCTGCCGCCGCCGGGCCGGTCTGCACTCCCAGGAACCAGGTTTCCAGGATGGCGGGGACATTCTCCGCCAGCCAGTTGATAGAGAGCGGGCGGCCGTTCATTAACACGACAATTAGCGGTTTTCCCGTAGCATGAATGGCCCTGGCAAGCGCCTCCTGCTCTCCCGGAAGATCAAGGCTGGCGCGGTTAGAGGCTTCGCCGGACATCCCGGCGGTTTCCCCTAACACCAGGATCACCGCTTCGGCGGACTTTGCGGCCTGAATCGCCCGGGGAAATCCGCCCCTGTCGGCAAAAGTTTTTCGATCATACCCCTCCGCGTAAAGTAGTTTGGCGGAGGCCGGCAGCGCACCTTCGATTCCCTCCAACAGCGTCACCACATCTGCGGTGTCCCCCGCGCCGCTCCAGGGGCCTAAAGAGGAGCGGCGATCATCCGCCAGCGCCCCGATAACCGCCAGGGTTTTCAGGTTTTTGGAGAGGGGTAAAATTTCTTTTTCATTTTTCAGCAGCACCATGGATTTACGCGCCATCTCCCGCGCCGCGGCGAGATTTCCCGGCGTCAGCTGCGAGGTTTTCTCCCGCTCCGGGTCGTGATAGCGGTAGGGATCGTCAAATAAGCCCAGGCGGTATTTGGCTTCCAGCACCCGCCGCACCGCCTGATCGACCAGGGCTTCATTCAGTTTTCCCTGGCGCGCCATTTCCGGCAGGTCGTTCCCATAGATGCCGCTGACCATGTCGATATCCACCCCGGCGGCCAATGCCAAAACGCCCGCTTCGGCGCGGTTGGCAGCCACGCCGTGGGGTTGCAGCTCTGCAACGGCGGTATAATCGCTAACCACCAACCCGGCGAAACCCCATTCCCCCCGCAAAATATCGTTGATTATCCATCCGTTGGCGGCCATGGGAACGCCGTTGACTTCGTTAAAGGCGCTCAT
The DNA here is from genome assembly GCA_964522165.1 of uncultured Calditrichaceae bacterium. GTDB lineage: Bacteria > Calditrichota > Calditrichia > RBG-13-44-9 > J075 > JABWBP01. The sequence goes on along the minus strand of CAZFVV010000055.1, from coordinate 30,693 downwards.
AATCGAACCGGCCCCGGCCTCAACCGCGGCGCGGAAAGGCTCCAGGTAAATTTCCCGCAGGGTGCGCTCGGAGAGGTCCACGGTGTTGTAATCGCGGCCTCCCTCTGCCCCGCCGTAGGCCGCGAAATGCTTGGCGCAGACCAGCAGGGTATTCGGCGCGCTCAAATCATCTCCCCGGGAGAATCCCCGCACTCGCGCCGCCGCCATTGCCGAGCCGAGGTAGGGATCCTCGCCGGAACCCTCCACGATTCGCCCCCAGCGGGGATCGCGGGCAATGTCCACCATCGGGGCAAAGGTCCAGTGCAGCCCCATGGCGCTGGCTTCAATGGCGGCGATACGGGCGGAGCGTTCCACTGCTTCAGGGTCCCAACTGCCGGCTTCCGCCAGGGGAACCGGAAAAGTGGTGCGCCAGCCGTGGATCACGTCCTCGGCAAAGAGCAGGGGGATTTTCAACCGCGATTCTTCTACCGCAAGGCGCTGCAATTCCCGGGTGCGCTCCACCCCGGAGATCCCCAAAAAAGACCCCACCCGCCCCTCGCGGATAAATTGCCGGTACTGCTCCTGAATCGCTTCATCCCGCCAGTTCCAGCGGTACTGGGCAAGTTGGCCGAGTTTTTCTTCCAGGGTCATGTGCGATAGCAGCCTCTTTACCAGTTCTTGCATATTTGCCGCACTACTTTCCGCGAGGGCATTTCCACTTTCAGCGGTTTGGGCAAAAAAATTCCGGAATCCTGGAAGTAAAAGAATGAGAATGATCAAGATTAGAGTTCTGCGCGGGTTCATTGTCGTTTCATTTTTGTTGTACGGGTGATTAAAAATGAGCATCAAGCCTCAGCCGGACCGTTATCCCGGCTTCCGTGATGACGCTTCCGAATTATAGTGTTTAAGATAAAGATTTGGAGAGAGTGAGCACGGAGTATTGGGTTAATGGATTTTCTCACCCGGCGATTTCTTCGGAGCAATACCCCATCAATCCATTCATCCATACATTTTACTGCCTACTGTTTTTCCCGGAATTCCAGCACCTCCAGACCTTTGCGGATCACCGGGTCCTGCATCATCAGTTTCCAAACCAGCCCGCTGCGGTAATTTTCGATCATGATTACGATCGGCCCCTGGTCGATGCCTAAGTAATCCTGTCCCCACCATTGCGCCGTGGGATTGAAGCCGTCGCGGAAACCGTAGGGGCCCCATAAACCTTTCTCCCCATAGCGTTCGTACATCGCCTTCAACGTGGGGAAGACGATCTCCGGGGCAAACCCGATGGAACTGGCGGAAGCGGTGGGCGCGATGGTTCCGTCATCGAAAAACACCAGATCCGGCCCGCTGCTGCCCCGCCCGGCATATCCCAGGAAAGTAAATTTTTCGGTATTGTACGCTTCTCCCGGCCCGTCGCAGGCGGTCAGGCCCCAGATCAGTGAATCGTAGCCGGCCCAACCGCGGGGATTCTCGATGGCGTAATGCCACTGGGTAAGGGTGGCGCGGCGAGAATTTTCAAAATAATCGATTCCTCTTTTTCTTCCGAAATCATCGAATAGCCCGCGGAAGTCCACGAACATCTGCGACCACTGGTGCCCGAACAGCGGGGGAAACACCGCGTGCGCCAGCCCCGGGTAGGGTTCCCGCCAATCATAATGGCTGAGCCATTGCTGATAAGCTTTGGTAACACCGTTGTAATTGCTCCCCGCGGCGATAATATAAATCAACAACGCCTCGTTATATCCAACCCAGCCCATGTGATGAACTCCTTCCTCCGGCCTCCAACCCATGGTGATGGTGGAAGCATAGCGGCCGGTATCGGGCATGGTGGTCCAATCCCAATTCACGCGGTAGGTGAGGGAGTCCGCTAACATGCGGATTTCTTGTTCCTCCGGGTTATCGCGAGTGAAATATTGCGCGGCGAAGCGAATCCCGGCGATCATCCAGCCCGTGTCAACCGTGGAAAGCTCGCAGTTCCACACCCGTTTTCCACTTTTCATATCCAGAAAGTGGTAATAAAATCCCCGGTAGCCGGTGGCCAGGGGATCGGCGCTTTGCTCCGAGCGCCAGAAAAAGCGCAGGGCGGTGAGGGTGCGCCAGGCGGCGTCTTCCCGGGGAATCCATTTTCGCTCCGCCCCGATCGCCCACACAGGGAAGGCAAACCCCACCGCGGCAATGCTGGCGGGGGAATCTTCCGTGGAGCGATCCTTCACCAGCCCGTTTTCCGGGTTGGCTTCGTGGATGAAATAGAGAAAGCTGCGGCGCTGTAAGGTGTCGAGGAAGGCGGTATCTGCCACGGGCGGGGTATATTCCGTAGCCGGTTGAGTGAATTGCGGAGCCGGTTGCTTGCGCTCGCAATTGGACAAGAAGACTGTCATTATCAGAAGGAAGATGATATGTTTTGCCACGATAGGGTGTTTCCTTTCCCCTGGTTGGGTGGATGGGTTGAAAAAGGAACGACTTTCCGGCAATCCGGTATGACACTCCTTTCATTCTCATTCAATCCCGGATGAGCCTGATTGAATGCACCTGCTCGCGAAGCTGAGCTTCGTGCCCAATAGCGTTCCGAAGTGCAACTTCGGAACGAGATACGCAAACATAATCCGATTATTTAATTCGACAATGTCACATTTCAGGTTTTACCGCAGAGAACGCGGAGTTCGCAGAGAGATATTTATAAAAAAAACTATATTTCTCAGCGTTCTTTGCGGCCTCTGCGGTTAAATGTGACATTGTCAAGTTAATCATAATTCATAAGCTTTATACACCTTGTCACTATTCCAATACGATCTTTACTTCGTAGCTACCCGGCGGTTGAGGCGCAATCAAGTTACCCGGAAGTTTTTTGCCGTTCAAGAAAATTTCTTTCACCCCCCCGGTTTTCCCATGCGGGTTTTCGATAGTGATATGATAAATCGCCCCACGAAATGGGCGCACCAATTTCACCCGCGGCCACTCCGCCGGAATGCAGGGATCGATTTGCAACCCCTCCGGCAGCGCCCGCATCCCGCAAATTTCCTCAAAGGCGATGGTGAACAGCCACCCGGCAGAGCCGGTGTACCAACTCCACCCGGCGCGACCGTAATAGCCCGAATCCCGCCCGTCGCTGTTGCCGGGCAGGGCGTAGGGTTCCGCCACGTAACGGTCGGCGTCCTGTTGCGCGTGGAGAATGGGATTGAGCTTATGAAAAACGCGCAGGGCATCCTCCGCCCGGCCTAACCGCGCCAGGGCGGTAACGCTCCAGGTGGCCGCGTGGGTGTACACGCCCCCGTTTTCCCGCAAACCCGGCGCGTAGCGGGTAATGTATCCGATGTATTTATCCGGTTTGTGGTAGGCGGGGTGGAAAAGCTGCATCCCGGTATCGCACTCCAAATGCTCCAGCATCGCGTCGGCGATTTGCTCCCGGCGTTTTTCACCGGCAACCTCGTGGATGATTGCCCAGGTCTGGGAATTGAGATAAATCCGGTTTTCCTCGTTAGAAGGATCGCCCATCGGCGTGCCGTCGTCTTGGGTGGCGCAGATGTACCACTGGCCGTTCCAGGCGTGGGTATTCAGAGCCTCTTTCAGCTTTGCGGCGCGCTCGCGGTAGGTTTCGGCCAAATCTGGCTGCGGGATGGGGCTGCGCTTTTCCAGAATTTCCGCCCACTGGGTCAGAATGCCGTAAATGAACATGCCCAGCCAGATGCTCTCGCCTTTCCAGTCCAGCCCCACCGCGCTGAAACCGTCGCACCAGTCCCCGGCGCCGATCAGGGGCAGGCCGCGCTCGCTGAAACGGCTCAGTACCACCTCAATTGCGCGGGTGCAATGCTCTTGCAGGGTTCCCTCGCCCTCATCGTAGTAGGGAATCGTCTCTTTCAGTCCCGCGTAGTCCCCGGTTTCGTTGAAATAGCGATTGAGCATGAAGGGCAGCCAGAGCAGGTCGTCGGTCATATCCGTGGGCAGGCCGATTTCCGTGAGAGGATGCCACCAGTGCAGCACCTTACCACTGCTAAACTGGTGAACCGCGTTTAATTTGACATGTTCCAGCATCCGGGGCGGATCGTGCAGCAGCCAGATCTGGCTGGACTGCATTTGGTCGCGGAAACCGTAGGCGCCGGATTGCTGGTAGTAGCCGGTGCGCCCCCACAGGTGGGCGGAGATGGTCTGGTATTTCAACCACACGTTCACTAAGAGATCGAAGGCCGGATCGGGAGTTTCCACCCGCGCCTGCCCGGTCAGTTCTTTCCAGAAGGATTTCACCTTCTCCAATTCCGCGCGGGCGGCGGATTCGTCAGCATATTTGCGGATCATCGGGGCAGCCTGCTCCGCAAAATCCGTCCCGGCCTGTTTGTCGATCTGGCCGAGCAGGAAAATCACGGTTTTTTCTTCCCCCGGGGCGAGGGAAACATTGGCCGCCAGGGAAGCCGCGGGATCCTCGAAGCGCCCGGAAGATTGGCTGAATTCGCCATTGCGAATGCCTTTGGGATTGTGATACCCGCCGTGGCGGCCGATCAGCGCGTCTTTGGAGGTATCCCACCCGGCCGGCGTTTCACCGAGGGCGTGGAATCCGATATAGGGCCAGTCGGTATTCCAGTGGCCGCGCTCCGTGGGCACTTCCCATAATACTTTGGCAGCGATGATTGCGTTCAAGGCAGCGCTGTATTGGGTATCGATAAACAGCTTGTGAAATTCCCGGTGGTTGTCCGGGGCGGCGCCCAGATTCCACTCGAAATACGAGGCTAATTGCAGCCGCCGCGCTTGCACCCCGCGATTGCGCAGGGTAACGATCCAGATTTCCAGGGGATCGTCTTTGGCGGCGAAGAGAGTCCATTCGCTCTCCAATTCGCCGAATTTCTGGAAGAAGGTGGTATAACCGAGGCCGTGGCGCGCTTCGTAGGCGTCATAAGAGGACTGCATGGGCTGGTAGGCCAGCGAGCGCAGCGTTCCGGTATCGAGATCCCGCAAGTAAAGCCACTTGCCCCAGTCATCCCTGATCAAATCCTGGTTCCAGCGGGTCAGGCGGTTCATATTGGTATGGGTGCGCCAGGTAAACCCGCCCCCGGCCTGGCTGACGGTCAGGCCGAAATCCCCGTTGCAGATGATGTTGCTCCAGGGGCGCGGCGTCTGCGGATCGGTGATGATGAATTCGTAGCCGTCGGGGGAAAAATGTCCGTAGCGGTTAGAAAAAAGTTCTGTACCAGATGGCGTCAATAATGTTTTCTCCTTTTTGATTTCGTGTTCGGGTGTTCATGTGCTATAGTGTTTTAGTAAAGAGGTTCCGGATCGTTTGAACACTCAAACACTCAAACACCTGAGCACTTTCAAAACCGGAACCCCACGGTAAACCGCTGCGTGTTCTCCAACCGCCCGTAATCCGCCCAGGCGTAATCCAGCGCGAATTTGTAATCCGAAACCCCGAACAGAAGCCCCGCCCCCAGGGTCAAACCGCCTTCCAGGTCTTCCAGCAACAGATCGCGGTAGCCGCCGCGCAGGAAAAGAGTTTTGAGGAGCTGCCATTCCGCCCCCAGCCGCAGGCTTTCGCTGTTATCGTTGGGATGCAGCGCGTCCACCGCCAGGATGATAGTGTTGTTCTCGTTGAATTGGAACGGGTAGGCAAGCCCCACCCGGAATGAGGTCGGGAGGGGAAAATCGCCGGCGCGCAATTCCGCGGGAATTTGATCGTTGTCCCCATATTTGTCGGGATCAAAATCGTAGTCCACATAGAAATCCCGGCCATTGAACCCGGTGCGGGGACCGAAATTCTGCAAACTGGCGCCTAAGATAGGCCCATTTTCGTAAAATTGATATTGCACCCCCAGGTTCAATGCGAAACCGCCCGCGCTGCTGTGCCAGATGGTTTCCCGGAAATAGTTCACCTGCACCCCTACGGACACGCGGTTAGTCATCATCAAACCGTAGCCCACTCCCAGGGCAAAATTGGTGACGCTGTAGCGCTCCCCGGTCCCCAGGGGCTGCTCCACGGTGCGCACGTCTATTTCCCCGGAATTCAGGGAAATGGTATGCACCATAAAGCTTCCCAATTTGCTGATCGGGATGCCCACCACCAGGTAATTATAATTGATGTCTGCCAGCCACTCGCTATGGGTGAACTGCACTTGTTTATTGGGCAGGCGTCCCAGGCTGGCAGGGTTATAAAAGGCGGAGATCGCTTCGCCCCACAGGGAGGCGCTGGCGTTTCCCATCGCCGCGTTGCGGCCGCCCGGCTCGATTTTCAAGAACTGGCCGATAGTAGTGCCCACTTTGGATTGCCCCAACAGGGGAAAGGATACGACGGCCAGCAGCGCAATGGCTATGAAGAAATTGTTGCAGAGTTGGGTTCGATAGTGTTTCATCTTAACCTCGCCGGTGAAGTTGCTTTTTCTTTACCCTTCATCCTTCATCCCTTATCCTTATTTGAGAATGGCAAATTTCCCGATATAGGACTCGAAATCGGGCGCTTCCACCTGGAAAATGTACAATCCCGGGGCGATCTCTAAATTATCCTTGCTGCGCAAGTCCCAGGGCAGGTAGCCTTCGGTAATGGCGCCGCTGTGTTGCAGGGTTTTTACCAATTCCCCGTTTATGGTGAAAATACGAATAGTGCAGTTATTGGGCAGGCTGCGGAACTCGATGCGCCGTTCTCCCCGGCCGGATACCGCAAATCGCTGCGGCTCGAAGCTGGCCGCCCCCAGGTAGGGATTGGGCACCACGTAGGGTTTGTCCGTCATGGCGCGGGCCGCTTCCGCGCTCAGGTATTGCCCCATGGTTTTGAACCGGAAGGCATCTTCGGTGGTGAAGGGCAGGCGCAGTTTCAGCTCGTACACGTCGCCCAGGGTGGGCACCTGGATAGGGGCCCCTTGCAGTCCGGTGGTATCGATGCTGACGCTCCAGGTAACTTTTCGTGCGTGAGGTTTTTCCGCAGTGGCGGTAACGATCTCGATTCTCTCGTTCAAATTGCTGAGGGTATTGTCGTTGTCGCTATCGTTGAAGCGGAATTTCATTTTGAGATCGCCTTCCTGCGTTTTGGCGATCACGGTAAATTTTACCGGTCTGGGCGGAAAAATGGAGAAGCCCAGCGAAGTGTCGATGATCTGGTCGCTGAAAATAATCTGGAGGTTTTCCGGGTAGCCGGGCCGCCGCAGGTTGATGTCGAAACGCACGGTATCGCCCGGCTCGGTAAGGCCCACGTAACGCGCTTTCAAGTTGATATTGGTCGCGCTTGCGGGAGTGAAACCGGTGTTGGCGGTATCGATTTCCATGGTTTTTAAAGTCTTCACGATGGGCAACACCCCTCCGCCCACCGGGCCGCGCCCTTCGCCGTCGAAATCCTTGCCGTAGAGGAAGAGGGTATCGTCGCTGCTGATGTCGAATAACCCATAATGGGTGGCGTGAACGCTATCTTCCGGGCTGAAGAAGCGCAGCTCAAAGGTATGATCGTTCGGCACCATGGCCGGGTTCACCACCTGCACCGAAACGTTGCCCACCCCCGCCCCGGTAATGCGCTCTACTGCCCCGGTCTCCGCGGAGGTGTAGCCCCGCGCCGGGGGGTTCGGGCGCACTTCCACCACATTGGGCGGCAGAATGGTTCCGCCGCGCAGGGTGCGGCTGACCGTAATCGCGTTTTCCGAGGGATAGATTTCTAAGGAATCCGATCCCCGGTCATAGGCGCATACCGCGTAGTAATAGAGCTGGCCGTTGGTAACCTCACGGTCGGTATAGGTATGCATCAGGCCGCTGTTATCGCCCAGGAAATAAGCTACCCCTTCCACGGTGGTGGTGGTGAATCCTTCGATTTCGTTCACCAGGTCGAACTGGGCAATAGGTTTCCCGTTGCCGATCGGCCCGGTGCCGGTGGCGGTGTAGATCACTTTCGGGTCCAGAAACGTGGGATCGGTGCTGCGGTAAATCCGGTACCCTTCAAAGTCGTTGGTATTGGTGACCGGGTCATAGGCGCGCTCGGCGCGGTCGTCCCAGGTAAGGGTTACGAATCCATCCCCGGTAAACGCCTCAACCCGGGGCGCCGGGGGCGGTACCGCAAATTGATAATTGGATTTATAAATCTGGTTGACCACTTTCACGGTGTTTTTCAACTCCCGGAGGTCCTGCCCGAATGCCAGCGCCAGGCTGAAGCGTTCCGTCTTCCCCGCGGGCAGTTTGAAGGGGCCGGAGGCGAACAAAAACCCGATGTTATAATTCAGCGCCACCGAATCCCCGAAAGAGGTATCGGAAGTGAAGAAATCCCACAATCTTTGCGGCCACTGTTTCCCATCGTCGAAAAAGACTATCTGATCCACTACCGTGGAGGGATTTCCCACCCCGGGGCGAATGCGATTCATCTTGAACCCGGTCAACCCGATCTGGTCGGATTCGTCCACGTCGGTTCTGTCGAAGTTGGGTTCCCCGCGAGTGGGGATGCCGTCGCGCTCGCCGGTGTCATCGGTATCGAATACCCCGTCCGCGCCGGTGTCATCGAATTCCGCGATCCAGTCCATGTCTTCATCGCCGGTCCACCAAAATCCCTGGCGATAGGCCGGGCGCTGCACAATGGGGCCATGGAAGGTTTCGAATTTTGCCAAATCGTAATTGGATTGCGCCCAGGCAACTATATTTTCCTGGCCCTCGATGAGCTGGCCGGGGCCGCCGTCACGCACTTCATCGATGATGCCGTCGTCATCATTGTCTTCACCGTCAAAGGGATTGCCGGGGGTTTCCAGGTAGGAGTAGCCGAGGTAGCCGGTGGGACCCTGCACCCCGTTTCCAAACGCGTCATAGGTATAGACCAGGTTGATCCCGATCTCTTTATCCCAGTAAGCATTATCGTCATCAGATTCCGGAATGCCGTCCAGCCCGATGGCTGACCCCCCCACCCCGGAGTCCATGTACAATCCGAAAATAATGTTATCGTCGTAGTCGGTAGTGCTCTCATTGGTAATCTCGTAATGCCAGAAGATCACGTTGCCGGCCTGGGGATTGGCCCACTGGAAGCCCCGCTGTTCAACCCGCAGCCCCAGCCCGCGGCGGCGCTGCAGGGGGTCCTGCCCGGCGTCGCGGTTGTCCGGGAAGTAGTTCCAGGCGTCGTAATACTGGTCGTCATAGACCACGTAGCTTTCCTGGTCGGCGGCCGGCGCTTTCCCGAAATAGCCGTTCCAGGAACCGGGCCAGCCGGGGTCGTCGGGATCGTTGACCTTATCGATCCACTCGTACGGCCAGGTGCGAGGGTCGTTGCTGATGGCCGGGGAGAGAGCCAGGTTAACATTGGGGTCCTGCTGGAAATATCCCGGCCGGGGTTCAAAGCGCATGACGCGGTTGAACCAGGGGCTGCTGCCCTGGCGCTCCCGGTAGCCGGTTTCCATGATGTAGGCGGTTTGCCCGTTCTCCTGGGTAACTTTGGCCAGCACAAAGGGGGTGGTGCCGTCGCTGTAATTTTCGCCCGAGCCTTTGGGGATTTCCACGGAATGGAAGACGCTCAAATCCACGTTGAGCGGATCATCCGGGTAGTTGCCCACCATGCCGATATTATAGAACAAAGTGCGGATGTTGTTGGCGTCATGCAGCCCTTCCCGCTCATAATCTTTGTGTCCCCGAAGCTCGAACGGCACCAATGGTTGCAATTGCGCCCGCAGGCCGCTGACAAATGCCCCGGTCAATACCAACAGGAGCAGGGAAATGAGAAGAGGGATGTTCGGATAATGTTTATTAGCCATGATTCAGCTACCTTTTTTTATGATCTAAAATGATGCCATTTTAGAGTCCCAGGAACGATAACCCGATTTCCACCCGCCGGGGGGGATAAAACCGGCTGGGATCGATCAACTGCGCCTGGTTGATGGACGGGAACTGGGTATAATCCGGCGAACCGGTAGTGGCAAACACGAATCCGTTCACATAATGGGTGTTAAAGAGGTTGAATACCCGGATAAAAGCTCCCAGCTGGGCAAACTTGATTTTGAAGAACTTTTCCGCCCGCAGGTCCATCAGGATGAAGCTGGATTTCCGCCCGGAATTGGTTTCCAAATCCGCCCCGAAGCCGGAACCGATTTGCGGAGTGTAGGGCTGCCCGCTGCCTAATTTCAAAATAGCGCTAACGGAGTAATTCCCCGGTTTTGCCAATACCGCGGTGGCGTTGAGAGTATGGAGCTGGTCCCAGTCAAAAGGAATGTCGCGCGGGCGGGGGTCTTGGCCGCCTTCCGCGCGGGTGGCAGTTTCCCGGGGATTGCTGGAATTCCCCCGGGCGACTTGCAGGGTATAATCCACGGTGGTACTGATCAGGCCAACCGGTCGCTGGTCCAGCGAGACGGTGAATCCGTAAATATTTCCAAAGTCCACGTTGGTAAATCGGGCATAATCCGCCACGTTATAGGTGGTCACAAATTCCACCCCTAACAAGTCGCGGATATCCTTGGAGAAAAGGGTGATCTCCAGGCCCACGTAAGCACTCATCGCCTGTTTAAAGCCGAATTCATATTGAATGGTCTTCTCCGGGCCCAGGTCCGGGTTCCCCATCACCCCGTAATCGATGGAATTAGCCTGCAATTCGTTGAGCACCGAATAATCCGCATTACTGTAAAGATTGGCAAGGCCCGGCATTTGAGAAAAATGGCCGTAGGAGAAATACAAGGAAGAGGTAGATGAGAGGGGATAGCTGAATCCGATCCGCGGGGAAAGCGAGGATTTGACGGTGGTGCTCTTCGGAAGCGATTCCGGCGCGCCCTGGATGGCGTTGGCGGGGTTCCTCAAATCGCTCGGCACCGTGGCCCGGGCGTCGAAATAATCGTAGCGCAGGCCGGCTCGTAAAACAAAGTCTCCCCATTCCACGCGGTCTTGAAGATAGAGCGCTCCCTGGCGGGGTTTGTAGGTTTGAACCCCCGGCTCCCCGGGGATGCTCTCCCGCGGCAGCAGCACCTGCACCCCGTTCACCGTGGTGGGGCGAATATAGCCGGGGCTGCCAAAGGTTACTTCCGATACCTGCGCTTCGAAGCCGGTTTCCAGCAGGTGATTGCGGGTCGCCTGCAAAGTAAAATCCCCCTTGAAAATACCGGAATTGGTTTCCTGTTTGAACCTTCCCAGGTCAACCCCCTGGACGTACGCCCCGTAGGCGAAGTTGGCGTCCCCCTTCGGTTCCCCTGCTTCCAGGTAGCGCGGGTCGTATAGATCTTCATAGGTAAAATCGGTGTAGTCGAAATAATTCTGGCGCAGGTTAAGCCTGTAAAACATTTTATCCGAAAGGGTGTGAGTCCAGTCCAAACCGTGCGAAACGGAAAAGGTGGTTTGGGTTTTTATACCATCGGGGTTCAGATAAAAGCTATGGTTGTAGTTCTGGCCTTCGATATCGTTCAGAATTGCCTGGTAACTGATCTGGGTATTTTTGATGGCGCGATTGGTCAGTTTAAATTGCCCGCTCCACTCCTCGTTCCACTGCATATTGACTTCTGCCCCGTCTCCGGTGGGATAAAATTGGCCGGTCTCAAAATTGTTTTCATCGGTGGGCTGGAAAATCCTTACCCCGTATAGATACCCGTCATTCATAAACCGGCGGCCGCTGATCAAAAAAGTCGTTTTCGGAAGCGGCAATGGCCCGCTGAGAGTGACCTGGTAGTTTTGAATCCGGGAAGGATTGTACTCATCATTGTTAGGGTAGCGATCGGTGTCCGTGGTATAGTAATCTCCGCCATAGATTTCGCCGCTCCACTCAAACCGCTCCGAGCCGGATCTCAGCACCGTGTTTACCACCCCGGACATGGCCTGGCCGTATTTGGCGTCGAAGGTTCCGCTGATGACCTGCACCTCTTCGATCACCGAGCGGTCTAAGCGCAGGGTGGAGGTATTATCGTAAGGATTGTTGACCGAAACGCCGTCCACCTGGTACTGCACTTCTCCCAAACGACCCCCGCGGAAGTGCCCGTCCACCACCCCGGCTTGCAGGTTGACGATTTCATCCAGGGTTTGCACCGGCAACATGCGGATTTCCTGGGAATTCACCGAGGCGATGGAGCTGGTGAGGTTGAATTCCACCAGCGGCTTCTGGGCGGTCACCACCACCTCTTCGCCGGCAACGGCTTCCTGGGCCAGCACCGCGTCGATGCGGGTGGTTTTATCCGCCGAGACCCGCACATTTTCCACCACCTTGGTCTGGTAGCCGATGTAGAAGAAGCGCATGGTGTAGGTAGCGGAGCGCACGTTCAAGATGACGTAGAACCCGTCTATATCGGTGGCGGCGCCCAATTCGGTATCATCCAGAACGATATTGACCCCGATCAGGGGTTCGCCGTTGCTGTCTTTTACCTGGCCGGAGATCTTCCCGGTGGTTTGGGCGGAGAGCGGAAAAGCAATTGTTAGAAGGAGAAGACCGGCCAGAACGATGAATCCCAACCCTTTTGCAAGGCCGAAGCGAAATTGATCATTGTCGCTGTGCATCAATCCACCGCTCCTCTGTATGTTGTCTCAGGGAAATTGGCAGCAGGCCGGGGAATACCCGGGCCTGCTGCCGGAAATTGATCGCATAGAGGTAAAACTTGACAATGGCGCGTCAGGATTTTCTTTGTCAGGATTGACAGGATGAACAGGATTTTAAATTGGATTTTTGCCAGATAGCTTATTCATTTGGCAGCTCTAATCTTGTGAATCCTGTTCATCCTGTCTAAATCTTTGAACGCAACATTGTTAAGACGCTTACCGGATCAGAACCATTTTCGCCACGTTGCTATCCAGCGACTTGCCGGTAGCGGGGCTGTTGACCCGGATTTTGTAGAAATAAATTCCAGAGGAGAGATTCCGGGCGTCGAAACTCAAATCATGGGTTCCGGCGGTCTGGCCGGTCGCGTTTACACTGGCGATCTCCTGGCCTAACACGTTGAAAACCGACATTTCCACGTTGCCGGCAAAGGGAAGGGTGTAGCGAATCGTGGTGTTCGGGTTGAAAGGATTGGGATAGTTGCCGAGCAGTTCGATAGTGTTGGGCAGAGTCGCGAGCGGTTTGTCGCCGATCCCGACCAGCATTTCCGGATTCATGACCGCCCAGGGCACTGCCGGGCCGCCGTCATGCTCGCGGAAGAACCAGGTGCGGGTACCGTAATCGCTGAGGGGATCGTCGAAAGAATCCCCGTCCATCAGCATTACCCCGAAGAACAGCAGTTTGTCGCCCAGGTCGGAAGGATAGCCCAGGTAGGTGAGGTCTATTTTCATTTCCACGACGAACCCTTCGTCCACGTCGGTATTGTTGTTACAGGTGGTGTTGGGCTTCAGGGCCAGGGCGTACTGGGTGCTGCTGGAATCGAGCATGGTAACCAGGTAATCCAGGGGCACCGGCTGGCAGGTGCCGTCGAGGCTGGCGGTCAACGCCCGCATGAACATAATATTATCGTCGTTCGTTGCGCCGCGGTCGCCGATAATGATGCGTACCCCGTCGCGGCGGTCATATTCATTGGTGCCTTGCACCAGCAGGTCGCGCACGTCCGCCGCAAAATAGAGATAGTGTTCCCGGAAGAACATCTTGATGGTCGCGTCGCCGCCGTTCAGCACCGGGGGACGGGGATTGCCGCCCAGTTCCGGCTGGAATTGGCCGCTGCGATAGGGCCCGATACCGGGATAGCTATTGCGAACAGTTGCATCATCCCATTTGATATCAAAGCTATAGACTTCCGTCTGCGACCAGACCGCATCGTTCAAAACCCCGTCGATTTGCGGTTCAGGCATCTGGATAGCGTTGGGCAGAACCACATCCGGTTCGAAATCCGGCAGCGCCCCGGAGTTGATGGTCACATTCGGATGGACATACACGCGGCCGGCATTGTTCGCATCGGCGTTGCCCCAGGGATTTTGCCACCAGGTTCTCATGCTGGCGATCCTGGCGGGATTGCCGGAGAAAACCCAGTCCCCATCCCAGATGGAGAAGTTGTACTCGATGACATCGCCGTTGGGATCGGAAGGATTATATCCTAACAGGCTGACGTCAAAGCGCATTTCCACGGTCCAGCGCACGTCGGGGGTGGCATCATCGTTGGAAATCCCGTCCACCACGGTACGGGCATCCCAGGCCGCCCGTTGTTCCGGGGTTCGGGTGGTGTCATCAAAATTGCCGTAACGGCCGATAAAGCGGGGCGGGGCGCCGGGAGCAATCAAGGAGTCGATATTGACATACCACCAGGTGTAGAAATATTCCACCGCCGGGGTGGGCCGGTTGGCGCTGGCGCGGTCGCGGAGGTTCATCAGGAGGCCGTCCCAGCGCGCCCAATCCGCGATGCCGCCTACCGAGGAGTCGGGAATGTCGAACCCAACCCAGAGATAGTTGCCATCGACCAGGAATTTCACCGTGGCGTTAGTGCCATCGAAGATCACTTCCGGCTGGAATTCCGGGCGCCAGCCGCTGGTGGGTAAACCGGCGCTCTGGCCATAGACGATCTGTATTTCTTCCGCGGCGGCCCAGGCCGGTTCATTTAATACCCCATCCATGGTAATCGTAGCGCCGGCTACGTTCCGCGCCCAAATGGCGTCCTGCCGCTGGGCCATTGCCGTTGACGCCAGGAGCAATAGCAGCGCTATGCTCAGCATCCCAAACAGTACTGATCTGTTCATGATAAACCCCTCTGGTTTTGGGTTAAATGGTACTTGGGTTAATTAGAGTAAAAGTTGGGTGGTGGGATTCGCGCATCCGCAGGAACCGCCGATGATAACGCCTGCGGAGAGCTCTTCCCGGTAAGGGTATTCGGGATTCACCTCCCCGGAAATCATTCGCAACAAATAGCGCACCGCTTTGCTGCCCAATTCGAAAATGGGCACATGAGCCGTTGTCAAACGGGGGGTGAGCAAACGGGATAGAAAAATATCATCGAACCCGGTAATAGCGACGTCGCGGGGAATTTGAATATGGGAAGACCTGGCCGCTTCATACGCGCCCAGGGCCATCATGTCGTTTGCGGCAAAAATGGCTTCCGGTTTTTGGGACTGGCTCATCAGGCGCATCAATCCGTAGTACCCCGCCTGGATGGTAAAATTCCCGTCCACGATCAAGTCTTCTTGTAAGGGAAGATCCTGCTTCGCCAGGGCATCGGTGTAGCCCTTGAAGCGCTCATCAGCGTCGCAATTGCCCGCGGGGCCTTTGATAATGGCGATATTCCGAAAGCCATGCCCGATCAAATGTTCAACAATGGCCATGGCGGCCTGGTAATTATTCACGTTGAAGCTGACCATGCTGTTGATCTGTTTGCTGGCATTGAGCAGAACGATGGGGCGTTTGCTTTTTTTGAGCAATTCCACCACGCTGTTATCCAACTCCGAGGCCATGAGGATTACCCCGTCCACCCGGCCGCTGCCCATAAACTCGATCAAGGTTTCCACGATGTTGCGCTGGCTGTGGGAGCTGGAAATCATCACAAAGCGGTTAGCCCGGTAGGCTTCTTCGTCGATGCTGTGGATGAGATCCATGAAAAACTCATCCATCAATTCCGGGAGGATCACGCCGATGGTGTCGGTCTGGCGGCGGGAGAGGCCCCTGGCAATGGGGTTGGGTTTATAATTGTATTCCCGGGCAATCTGGATAATTCTACGGCGGGTTTCTTCTCTGACGGGGCCTTTGCCATTCAAAGTTCGGGAAACCGTCGCAATGGATACGCCGGCTTTCCGGGCAATTTCTTTGATGTCAATGTTCATGGCCGCCCCGGCTGTAAACGGTTTCTCAAATGCACTATCAAATTACAATAACAATGGGGTATATCGAATGTAAACGTTTACATTTTACGAGAGAGTATAACACTGCAACACTAATTTGTCAAGAGAAAAATATTTAACTGCCAAAAGTAATCGGTTCTGGATTGCCGGCAGGCGGCCGCGGCGGATCGCCGGCTTGGCCCTGCCCCCGGCCAATCAGCCGCCGCATTTACTCTTTTACCCCTCCCAACAGAATTCCCCGCAGGTAATACTTTTGCAGCGCCAGAAACACCACCAGAATGGGGGTGATGGTGATAACCGAACCGGCCATCATCAATTCCGGGTCTTGTACATACTCGCCCAGGAGGTTTGCCAGCGCAACCGGCAGGGTGTACATATTTTCCCGGGTCATCACGATCAGGGGCCATAAAAAATCATTCCAGGTGCCCATAAAGGTGAACAGCGCCAGGGTTACCAGCACCGGCATGGAGAGGGGCAGAATGATGCGCCGGTAGATCAAGAAATCGCTGGCGCCGTCGATGCGGGCCGCTTCGATGAGGCTGTCCGGCACGCTTTTTAGATATTGATGGATCAGGAAGATGCCAAAAATGCTCGCCATGCCGGGGAAAATGATCCCGAAATAGGTGTTCAGCAGGCCTAATTTGTTGAGCAGTAAAAATACCGGCAGCATGGTCACCTGCCCGGGAATGATCATGGAAGAGAGCAGCACGGCAAAAAGAGGCTTTTTGCCCCGGAAAGTGAATTTAGCGAATGCATACCCGGCCATGGAGTTGACCAGCACGGAAACGATGGTTACAGAAATCGCCAGGACCAGGCTGTTCAAAAAATAACGCCCCAGGTTCATGCGCTCGAAGAGGGTGCGGTATTGCAGGAGCGTGAATTGGTCGGGAATGAATTTGGGGGGGAATACCGAGGCTTCCCCGGTTTGCATGAAGGAAGCGTTGAGCATCCAAATAAACGGCAGCAGCGTAATTACCGACACCAGCAGCATGGCCAGGTGAAAGAGTACCGTCAGGATCGTGGTGCGGGTTTTAGGGTTCACAACGCTTCCTTGTATCTTTTTTGGATTGCCGATTGCAGCAGCGCCAGGATCACTAAAATAAAGAACAGAACGAACGCGATAGCGCTAGAATAGCCCATTTGCCACCAGCGAAATCCCTGCTGGTAGAGATACAGCACAATACTCAGGGTGGAATTTACCGGGCCGCCCTGGGTCATCACGTACGGTTCGGCGAAGAATTGGAAATACCCGATGATGGTAATCACGGTCACGAACACCGTGGTGGGGGCCAGTTGGGGAATGGTAACGTGGAGGTGCTGCTGCCACCAGTTCGCGCCGTCGATGCGGGCGGCTTCGTAGAGGGAGTCGGGGATGGCTTGCAGCCCGGCCAGGAAGATCATCATGTTGTAACCGAAATTTTTCCACACCGCCAGCAGAATCAGCGAGGGCATTGCCCAGGCGGAGCTGCCTAACCAATCCACCGGCCCGAGGTTGAAAAAGGAAAGCAGGTAATTGAAAATCCCGAAACGGGGGTGGTACATGTAACGCCAGACCACCGCCACCGCCACCAGGGTGGTAATGACCGGCATAAAGAAAGCCAATCGAAAAAATTTTTTGAAGCGGAGCAATTTGGAGTTCAGGGCAATGGCCGCGGCCAGGGAGACCAGAATGGTGAGAGGCCCGCCCACCAGCACAAAATAGCCGGTATTGAAAAGGGCTTTCCAGAAAAGGGGATCGAACAGCGCCCGGAGGTAGTTGCCGAAGAGAATAAAGCGGGCGCGATCTACGTTTCCCAGGGCATAAATATCGAAATCCGTGAGGCTCATCAGCAGCGCCGCGCCCACCGGCAGGAAAAAGAAGATCAACAGCGTTGCCAGGGCGGGCGCCAGGAAAAAAAAGGGCGTATAAAGATTCTTATTCATTGGGATCGTTACTCTTCAGCGGAAGTGATCAAATTGTTGGAAATAAGCCAGCGCCGTTTTTCCAGGATGCGATCGACCTCCCGGTTCAGCTGGGCAATCGCTTCATCGAGGGTGGCCTGTTCATAAACCGCTTTTTCCAGGTGCTCCTGGATTTTCACTGCGATCTGTTCCCATTCCGGGATGGGAGGGGTCGGCTGCACGGCTTCCAACTGTTGGAAAAACGCCCTCGCTTCCGGGTCGTTGCGCAACTCCGGGGCTTCCCAGGCCCGGCGCACCGCGGGAAGGTCGCGGGTGATGCGGAAGAATTCCACCTGGGTTTCCGCGGTTGCTAAAAACTCAATGAACCGCCAGGCCGCCCCGGGGTGGGGTGAGTTTTTGAAAATCACCAGGCTGGCGCCCCCCGCTACGGAATTCCGGTTGAGCGCCCGGGGCATGGGAGCGGTGCTCCATTTTCCCTCGATTTCCGGGGAGCGTTTGCGGATTTCGTTGACGTTCCAGGGGCCGGTAATGGTCATGGCAAAGGTGGCGCTGGCAAATCCCTGGTAGATATTGACGAACTCGGTCATGGTGCGGGGAGCCAGCCCTTCCTGGAAAAAATCGAGATAGAACTTTAACGCTTCCCGGTTGGCAGGTTCATCGAAAGCTCCGTAGCAGTAATTATCGCGCAGTAATTTTCCCCCGTTGCTGATCATCAAAATTGCCGGCACCTGCCAGTCGTTATAGATCAGGGAAAAGAAGTTGGCGTAGCGGGTTTCGCTGTTGGCGGCGGCCGCTTTGATCTTTTGGGAGATTTCCAGCCACTCTGCCCAGGTTTGGGGGGGGTGGGGATAACCCAGCGCCTCCAATACATCCTTCCGGTAAAACAGTACCCGGGTATCCACGTACCAGGGAACGCCCAGCGCCTTCCCGTTGATCATATTGGTATTCCAAATGCCCTCGAAAAATGCCTGCGGATGAATAACCTCCGAACCGGCGATCAGCGAGTCGAGAGGGTAGAGCGCGTCCAGCGCCTGGAATTCCGGTATCCAGGTGTTGCCAAGCTGGCAGAGGTCCGGGGTGGAATTGCCCGCAAAAGCGGTCAGAAGTTTTTCGTGCGCAGCGCCCCAGGGGATCGCCTGCACCTTGACCCGGATTCCCGGGTTCAACCGTTCAAATTGGGGAAGCAGGGATTTAATATGTTCACCTTCCGCGCCCATGGCCCAGAAGGTGATCTCAACCGGCTGGCTGCCGGATTTGTGGCAGGATAAAAAAAAGAGCGGCAGGATGCTAATGATACAACGGGAAATAATTCTGGATATTAAGGCGCCACCGTGCATAGTTCCCCGCCTGATTTAACGACCGGTTATTGCCAAGAATGTAAACGTTTACATCGCGAATTTAGAGCCGGGGAATAAATTTGTCAAGGGTTTAGAAATATATCCTGCCTGGCGAGAGCCGGGGAGGGTAATGCGGAGCAGGGTTTTGGGGGCAGGCGTGATGAGTGAAGCGTGAAACGTATTCCGTATTTATCTTGACAATGTCACATTTAACCGCAGAGGCCGCAAAGAACGCTGAGAAATATAGTTTTTTTTATAAATATCTCTCTGCGAACTCCGCGTTCTCTGCGGTAAAACCTGAAATGTGACATTGTCGAATTATTAAGCAGCAGGCTTCACGCTTTTCACAATTCGCCCCTGCTTCACCGCGCCTTGAAATCCACCGCCGGAACGGTCTGAACGTTTACCTGGTTCAAGTCGATGTATTTCTGCAATACTGTCTGCACTTCTTCCTTGGCGGAGAAATAGATGATCTGCCAACCGCGCCGGGCAAACTCCAACAGAACCTCCAACTGCCGCTTCAAGCGCTGGCGGTCGGATTTCAAAAACGGGTCATCGAGAATAAAAAATCCCTTTTCATTTCGCAGCAGTTTTTCCGCCAGGGCCAGGCGAACCACGAAATAAAGCTGGTCATAAGCCCCGCTGGAAAGCCAGGCGGCCGGGAGAACCTTGCCGTCGCGCCGTTTGATGCGGATGCCCGCGGTGTGGGATTCGTAGGAAACCGCCGGGTAAAGCCCCTCGGTAATTTCTTTGAACATCCGCGAAACATTGCTCTTTTCCCCAAACAGCACCGACACTTTTTGCCGTTCTTCCCGTTCCACCTCCTCGAAAATCTCCACCGCGGCGCGGGCGGTGCGCTGGCGGGCGCCGACTTCGCCTAAAAACTGCTGCAAATCATCCATTAAGCGTTCCAGGTCCGGCAAGGTGCGGCAGGGCAGCATTTCATCCTCGCCCGGCAGGGTGGCCTCCCGGGCCCGGCGCTCGAAATCCGCCAACCGCTCGCGCACTTCCCGGGTCTGCCGCTGCATTCTTTCGACTTCTTCTTTGATTTGCTGCTGCTCTGCCTTCTTCTTCTCCAGGGTTTTTTCGTTGAACTGGAGGCCGGGGGCCACCGCCTGGTATTCCTTCAAATCCTGGATTTCCGCCTGCCAGTGTTGAATCCACTCCGCCACCGCCTCTCCCTTCATCCCGAAAAGGCTCTTCAAAGTGGCCATGGATTCCTTGATTTTCTGTTCCTGCTCCCGGCGCTGCCATACTTTTTCGCGATATATTTCGAGGGATTCCAGGTTGTGGCGCGCCTGCACCACCCGGACGCCCTGGCGGGCTTCTTTAACGCGGTGGTCGATCTGTCCCAACCGTTCTTCCCGCATAGCCTTGCAGCTATTTTCCAGAAATGCCAGCCGCCCCTCGCTGGCGGCCACCCGCTGCTGCTGGCGTTGAAGGTTTTCCTCGAAGCGCTGGATTTGCTCCTGAATTTGAGAAATGTCGCCGCCCGGCACTCCCAGGTCTGCGGCGCGGTTCAGCAGGTTCTGCTCCAACTGCTTCAACTCCCCGCTCAGCTTGATGAAGCGAAAGTAGTAGAAAATCGCCAGGATAAAGGTAATCGTCCCTGCAGCGATGGCGCTGACCAGGATATACACCCGGGGAGACCGGCTCAATCCCAGCAAGAACGAAAGGGAAATCAAGAGAAAAATAAGCAGCCCGGCGCGCCAAAAATTTCTTCCCGCGTTCCGGCGGGCAAACAGCTCATTGATTTCCGAACGCCGCCGGAACAGCGGCTTCAATAGTTCATCTATGCCGGTCTTGCGCTTTTCACTGATCTGCAACTGGCTTTTGTAATCCTCCAGCCGCCGGGCTTCTTCCTTCCGTTCCGCGTCCTGAAGCTGAAGCTGCTGCTGCACCTGCTCGCGTTCGAATTCCCGGTCTTCGATGAATGCCTCGAGTTGCTGCCATTCCGCGAACTCCTCATCTGTGAACGCTTTTAAGCTATCTAACTTTTCCAGCGCGGCCAGGATGCCGTCGAGATGCCGTTGGCCGACCTGAAATTTTTCTTGCAGGCGGGCTTTTTCCAGGTCGCGGATTTCCCCCTCCAGTTCCCGAAAGCGGTTTTGCCGGGAGAGCATTTGCTCTTCTAACGCGCCATAGCCCTGGGAACGGGCGGCTTGCAGGAATTCCCCGGCTTCTTTCAGCAGCCCTTCCGCTAACAGCACCCGGCTCTTCAAATGCTGGCTCTGGCGGGTGTTGACGGTATCCATTCCTTCGGTGAGATTTCCTAAGAGGCGCAATTGGTTTTTGATTTTCTGGATTTGATTGCTGCGCAGGCCCATCAACCGTTCGGTTACGTCGCCGTAAAATTCATTTTCCCGGGCAATGGAGAGGTCGCTGTTGCGGATCACGAAGAGGTTGCGGTATTCCTCCGCGGAAAGCGCCAGCAGCTCGGTGATCTGCCCTCCCTCCGGAAGCTTGTGCTCTTCTCCCCGGTCGGTTTCTAAGAGCACGTAGCCTTCCGGCTTCTCGTTTACCCGCTCGATTCCGCTGAAAAGCTTCTGCCCCTTGCCCAACAGCAGTCGGATGAGCGCTTCCAGGGTAAGGGTTTTACCGTCTTCGTTCTCTCCCCAGAACAGGTTGAAATCGGTTAAGCGAAGAACCCCGGAATCGGTGAGCGGCCCGTATTTCCGGATCGAAAATTCCTTGATTCTCATGCCTGCGACTCCATCATTGCTTTCAGCGCCAGTTCCAGAACCTGCTGTTTTTCCGTTTCCGGCAGGGTGCGCGACTCTAAACGATCCAGAAAGAGTTTGAAGAGATCGTCCTCCAGGATCTCCCGGATATCGCGAAATTCCGTTTTGACCAGCTCGATGCGTTTCCCGGAGAATTTGCTGATGGCGCGGTGAAGTTCCTGTTCGCTCATTTGCAGCGCCTTGCCGTTGAAATAGCCCCTGATCTCCAGGAGCAGTTGTGCGTTATCGGGAAGATCTTGCAAGGCTTCTTTAATGGCAAAAAGAGGGTTTTGCTCCCGGAAAGGGTCTAAGCGGAGCTCCATTTTTTGATAGTAGAAGGTATTCAAGACCTGGGGGGCGGGCGGGCGGCCTAACTCCAGCGCGTTCACTTTGCGCGGTCCCAATTCCGCGCGGGTAACCGCGGCCGGGGAGCCGGGATAGACGAAATAGCCGCCTTCTTTGAATTCATGCGCGTCGAAATTGCTGTGGAAATGCCCTGCTAACACATACTGCCAGGGCAGGCTTTCGAAGTAGGATAATTTAACCGGCAGGTAGCGCTGGCGGCCTTCCTGCCCGTACTGGTCCCATCCCCCGGTAATGTCCAGCAATTCCCCGTGAAAAAGGAGCACGTGAGCGGCGTCCGGCCGGGCGTTCCTGGAGGCCAGGATGAGGTATTCCAGCACCTCTTCTTCTAACAGTTCTTCGTAGGGAAATCCCCAGAAGAAAACGCCGTCGATTTCCAGGGGGCGGAGGAGGTCGCGAAACACGGTCACTCTATCGCCTAAGAAGACGCCCTCGGGGTAAGCCCCGGTGTCGTGGTTGCCGGGGATGATCAGCACCGGAAAATCGATGCGGTTGAACAATTCCCGGATTTTAGGGCGCAGCTTATGGGCGTCGGCGCTGCTATCGAATAAATCGCCGCAGATCACCATCACGTCAAAATGCTCGAAATGCCCTAATTCGATAATTTTTTGGAGAGCCTGCCAGCGCACGTCCTCGTATTCCCGGATGTGGAGATCCGCAGTATGAAGCACCTTCATAGCCATTTCCCGACGTTTGCACTAAAAAATTGTACAGCAAATCTTCTTGCTAAACAAGGAATTAATTTTTAAGAAGTTGGTGGAGGAGTGAGGAGTGAGAAGTAAGAAGTGAAGTAAAATCGGTAGTACATCGCGGCTATCCGCATTCCCCTTAACTTTGGCGGCTTTGCTCGCAGAATCCATCAAATTCCCCTCCTTCTGCAAGGCTAATCTTTACCCACATTTTTTCATTCGTCCCTACGGGACTCTCCTTTAAACCCTTTCCTCAGACCCCGCGATGAATCGCGGGGCTATTTTCATTTATCCCTACGGGATATTTTGCCGCAGCCAATGCCATTTGTCTCGTAGAGACAACCGAAAATAGCCCCGATATTTATACCGGGGAACAGTAAGCAATCCCTATCCTATAAAGTCCCGTAGGGACGGCTGAAATTCACCCCTCTACTCCCTGTTTCCCGCAAAAGATGTGGGTAAAGATTAGTTCTGCAAGGAAGGGGATAGCGTCGTGAAGCGTCCAGCGAACGGCGCAGGGGTGGTTGAGACCGCGAAACTCTCCATGAAGTGACGAAATACTTCCGCCGCGATGCAGTAGATTGAAAACCATCAATCATTCGGATTGGGCGATTGGGAAGGTACGCGAATTGCTCATGGAATGATTCTCCATTGGGCTGAATGGCGGGAATTATTGTGCGGAAAACCCTTTTCGACGTAATTGGAAATTTTCGCCGGGGCTAATTCCGGCTGAAAGTGTATAACTTTTGCATCCTTATTGAACTGCTTTAAGCGGAGGCGGATAGATGAATGTATGGTTTACCCCCCAGGCGAGGAAGCGGCGCCATCCCGCCAGCCTGATATTAATTCTTTCGATGGCGGCAATGGTGTTGCTCTACGGCTGCTTTACCGGTATGCACACTTCAAAATCCGCCGGCCAAACCGTATTTATGAATTCCTTTGAAACGCCGCGGGATACTCTCAGCTGGTACTGGTCCGGAAAATACCGCCTGATCCCCGATACCCCGCCGGGCGGCGGCGAGCTGGCCCTGGAGGTTCAGGGCGGCGGCGCTTTTCCGGCCGGCAGCTTCATCTCCAGCCCCCTGCGCTATGGGGGATATTTTACGGTGGAGTGCTGGGGAAAGGTGAAGGGAGTGGCCGGTTACGTGCAACTGGCCACCATCGCCGATCACGAGGTGGTCGAGACCGTCCGGGCGCCCATTTTGGAGCCGGAGTGGAAATGGGTGCAATCCGGCGAGGCGCTGTATTGTCCTCCCGGCAAAAGCTTGATGATTTCCCTCCAGCCCGGCCAGTACGGCGAGGGGGCAATGGCGGTAGATGTGATCGAAGTGAAAAAAGTGGGGAAGGCAGGGGAAGCGCCGGGGAAGATAGACCGCCGGATTGCCCGCCAGGATTTACCGTGAATTTTGGGGATGTTGGATGCTCGATGCCGGATACTCGATTTGCCGGCTCCGGGTTGTCCGTACTTACGAATTCTGAAGAATTGCATGACCCCCCCCTTAAAGTCGGAAGAATTTATTACTCGTTGCCCAAAATTTCACCCGCTTCTTTTATGGTTCCATAGCCGGAATTCACGGGCTGCACCGCTCTCATTTCAACCGCGGCCCCGGTTTGCGCGCGTCTCCCGCCCGCTCGGTGAATCCGTTGTTGTCCAGGTATTCCAGCAGCGGAATGGAGTGCTTGCGGGTGGTTCCGGTCAGCTCTTTGAATTCCGCCACGCTGATTTCCGGCTTGCGGCCGAAAAATTCCCGCAACAGTGCTTCGAGCTGGGGAAATACGGAGCCGTGAAAGAAGAGCGTCTCATCCACGTACACTAACTTGCCCTCCTCGCGCATCAGCTTGCTCAATTCCTTGAACTCCTTTTGCGAAAGGGCAAATCGCTCCATGGCCTCTTTTACCGTGGGCGGGTTGAAGCGCGCCTCGCGGTAGCAAACTTCCAATTCGCGGTATTTTTCCGAATCTTTGGCGGATAATTGGGGTGCGAAAGCAGCCAGGCGAAGCTGCTGCCCTTCCCCGGCGATCCGCCGGGATTTTACCCCCAGGCTCAGCGCCCGCCGAACCGCTTCCGGGAGAAAGGTTTTTTCCAGCCGGCTGACCATTTCCACTTCCCCCATCCCCGGCCGTCCCGGGTAAGCGCGGTGGAAGCTCGCCAGGGTTTCTTCTATGCGGTTCAATACTTCCTCCAACTGCTCGCGGGAAAAGTAAACCGCCTTTCCCCCGATATTTTCCGAAAACAGGATTTCCCCGGATTGCAGATCTTTGAGGGTACGCTGCAACTCTTGCAAAGGCAGGTTGGCGGCGATTTTGATCTGCCACAGCGTGAGCGGGGTTGCGCTAAGGCGGTCGAACGCCGCCAGAATGCGCGGCGGCGCATCCTCGCTTTCCAGGCGGTGCAGGCTTTGTTGAAACAACTCCGAATATTTTTTGCGAAACCGGAACGGCGCGGTCTGCAGCACCAACCCACCGCCAATGGTGCGCTGGGGGGAGTATTGGCGCACGATGAAACGGTCCTGGTAAGCGGCGTGAACCGGCTGCTCCAGGCGTACCTGCACGAATGCGCTCTCCCCCGGTTTTAGCTCCGCGGCGTGGGGAATGATCACCCGGGCAAAGGTTTCCGCGGTATGAATGTGCAGGCGGACGCGCTGGTTATTTTTAAGCGGGATGGGGGAAGATTTGAGCAGCGCCAGCCGGGCATTGAAAATTTCCACCGGATGGTAAAGCCCCGGCTGCGCCAGCACCATGCCCCGTTCGACCTGCTCCAGCTCTATGCCGGCCAGGTTGACCGCGGCCCGGAAACCCACCCGCACTTCTTCCACCTCATGGTCGTGGCTTTGCAGCCCGCGCACCCGCGCAATTAGGCCGGAGGGTTGGATTTCCACTTCTTCCCCGGCAGTTAATTTTCCGCTGAGCACGGTTCCGGTGATCACGGTGCCGAAGCCTTTGGCGGAAAACACCCGGTCCACCGGCTGGCGGTACACCTCGAAATCCTGCCGGGCAGGGGTGGCCGCGAGGGTTTGCAGGATCAGCCCGCGCAGGCCTTCCACGCCTGCGCCGGTGAGGGCGGAAACCTTGCGGATGGGCGCGTCGCGGAATGGGGTGTCGTGCAGTAGCGCCCGGAGGTCCTCTTCCACCAGGAGCAGCCACTCCGGGCTTGCTAAATCGATTTTGTTGATCACAAAGATGCCGCGCCGGATTTGCAGCAGGTTGACAATGTCGAGGTGCTCGCGGGTCTGGGGCATCACCCCATCGTCCGCGGCGATCACGAACAGCACTAAGTCGATGGTGCTCACGCCCGCGACCATGTTCTTGATCAGCCGCTCGTGCCCCGGCACGTCGATAATGGTAACATTCTCGCCGAAATGGGCAAACCCGATGTCGATGGTGATCCCGCGCGCCTTTTCTTCCGGCAAGCGGTCGGTGTCGATACCGGTGAGCGCTTTTACCAGGGCGGTTTTGCCGTGGTCGATGTGCCCGGCGGTGCCGATGACGTACTGCCGGCCGGGGTCGATTGTTAATTTCGGATCGCGGATTCCGGATTCTTGTTTCATATTTTCTCAAAAGTTAACCACGAATCAACACGAATGAACACGAAGAAAAACAGGCACTTTCTAAAAAAACATTCGTGAAAAATCGTGGACATTCGTGGCCTTTTTCTTATTTCGCAACAGCTCTACTAATCTGCCGACACTATCCTTCAAGAGCGAAAACTATCCGGATCGATCCCGTAGCGGTGCATCTTTTTGTGCAGTCCCAGCCGGCTCAGCCCCAATTTTTGTGCGACGCGGGAGACGTTCCCGCGAAATTCCTCCAACGCCCGGGTGATGTAGAGCTTTTCCAGCGAATCCACCATATCCTTCAAGCTGCCGGAAGCGGACCCGGTATCGAAAACCCTCTCCGAATTCGGGGAGTGCAGGCGCGGGGCGTCGAGCTGTAAAATTTCCGCGGTTATTTGCCCCTGCTCATCCGCCAGAGTTACCGCCCGCTCGATCAAATTCTCCAACTCCCGCACGTTGCCGGGGAAATGCGCGACCATTAGTTGAGAAAGCGCTTCCGGCGAAAGGGCAGGTTCCGTTTTGCCGAGCTTGCGGGCGTATTTCTCCAGGAAGAATTCCGCTAACCGGGGAATATCTTCCCGGCGCTCCCGCAGCGGGGGAATGCGAATGGGGAAGACGTTGAGGCGGTAAAAGAGGTCTTCCCGGAATTTTCCCTCCCGGATGGCCTGCTGCACGTCGCGGTTGGCGGCGGAAATTACCCGCACGTCCACTTTGATGGTGCGCTCCGAGCCGAGGGGATGGATTTCCCCCTCCTGCAGCACCCGCAGCAGCCGCTGCTGCATGGCCGGGGAAGTATCGGTGATCTCATCCAGGAAGATAGTTCCGCCGTCGGCCAGCTCGAAGAGACCCTTTTTATCGTTGGCCGCGCCGGTAAACGCGCCTTTCACGTGGCCGAAAAGCTCGCTTTCTAACAGGGTATCCGGCAACGCCCCGCAGTTCTGGGCCACGAACATGCGCTCCTTGCGGGGGCCGTTGAAGTGAATGGCCCGGGCGATCAACTCTTTGCCGGTGCCGGTCTCCCCGGACAATAACACCGTGGTATCGGTGGGGATCACCTTGCGCACCAGCCGGAACACTTCTTCCATGGCCGCGCTCTGCCCGATGATATTGTCGAACACATATTGCTTCTCAACTTCCCGGTGGAGCAGAATATTCTCCTGCTGCAAGCGCTGGTTGGCGATTTCCAACTCGCGCAGCAGCCGCCGGTTTTCCTGCATTAGGTGGTACTGCTCCGCGGCCCGGCGCATGGTCAGGCGCAGCTCTTCCGGCTCCCAGGGCTTGGTGACGTAATAATACACCTGCCCCTCGTTGATGGCCTGGATGATCGCCTCGATGTCGGTGTAGCCGGTGATGAGGATGCGCATGGCCTGCGGTTGCAGTTTCTGCGCCCGGTTGAAGAATTCCACCCCGCTCATTTCCGGCATGCGCTGGTCGGCCAGGATCACCGCCATTTCTCGGTCTTTCAGGATTTCCAGCGCCGCCTGGCCGTTCAGCGCCAAAAAGACCTCGAACTCCCGGCGCAGGGTGCGGAAGATCGCATTCAGGCTGGATTGTTCGTCATCGACGGCGAGCAGTTTAGGGAGCGGCATGGGGGCGTAGTTTGGGTTTTGAGTTTCGGGTTTTGAGTTTCGAGTTTCGAGTTTTGGGTTTCGAGTTTTGGGTTTCGAGTTTTGGGTTTCGAGTTTTGGGTTTCGAGTTTTTGATCCCGAGAATAACGCATTCATCCCGGAATACAAACCGGGTTTTCAGTTCGGTTCTCTGCAATTCAGCATAAATTGAGCGAACCAATGTACGGAAGCTCTTCCGGTAAACCAAAAGTATTTGAATTGGGGTAAACTTTCGATATATTGGCTCCCTTTAAATTCAAAACCGAAAGGCGTTTCATGGCAAAGGTAAAAAAAACGCAAAAAAAAGCATTTCCGCCTTCCCCGGCTTCCCGGGATAATTCAAAACCTTCCCTGTTAGAGCAACTCAATCATCCCGGCGTGGCCGCGGCGTTTTTGGGAGTGGTATTCCTCTTCCTGCTCTGGCTCTACAAGCCGATCGTGTTCGACGGAATGGACGTGGAAGGAAGCGACCTCATCTCCGGCATCGGCGATACCCGGCAAATCAAACTCTACCAGCAGGAAACCGGGCAGCCGCCGCTCTGGAACCCCTTTATGTTCTGCGGAATGCCCATCTACCATCGCCTGAACGGGGCCAGTTGGTCTTTCGACACCCTGCTCAACAAGCTCGATGCGCTGATCGACTGGCGGGTATGGTACCTCTGGTTAGGGGCCATCGGGATGTTCCTGCTCATCCGTTACCTGAAATTGCACACCCTGACGGCGATGCTGGCGAGCCTGGCCTTCATTTTAATTCCCCATTTTCACGCCTTGATCGTGGTCGGGCACTTCTCCAAGCTGCGCGCATTGATGTGGATACCCTGGGCATTGCTCACGTTTCTCTATTTTTTGGAAAAGCGCAACTGGCTGAGCGTGCTGCTCTTTACCACGGTATTTGCCTTGCTCCTGCGCACCCAGCATTACCAGATCATTTTCTACGCTACCCTGCTGCTATTTTTTGCCGGCGTCGCCCCCTACCTGAAGATGGCGCTGGAAAAGCGCTGGCCGGATTTTTTGAAAGTGAGCGGAATGTTCATTGCCGCGATTGCGCTGGTAACGCTGATTGTGGCGCAGCCGCTGTTCGTCACCCGCGATTATACCCCCTACTCCACCCGCGGCGGGCAGGCGGTCACCCTGAATGAAGAGGTTTCGGAGCAAGATAAAAAGGGGGTAGGGTTCGATTATGCCACCGGATGGTCCTACACCATCGCGGAGTTCTGGAACCTGGTGGTTCCCAAATTCCACGGCGGCACTTCCCAGGAGCTTTACACCGGAAACGCGGTTCCCCAATTCCGCAACCGGGTGATTCCCGCTTACTGGGGCGAGCTGCCCTTTACCCAGTCTTACGAATATATCGGCGTGATCGTGGCTTTTCTGGCGCTGTTGGGAATTCTCTTGCAATGGAAAAAAACTATCGTCAAGAGTTTGACTTTACTTACCCTCCTGGCGCTGCTGCTCTCATTAGGCAAGAATTTTTCCCCGCTCTATAAGCTCTTTTTCTATTACGTGCCCTATTTCGACAAATTCCGGGTGCCGATGATGATCCTCACCCTGGTCTCCTTCAACGCCACCGTGCTGGCGGCCATCGGGCTGGATCACCTTTTCCGGGAGGGGCTTTCCCGCAAGGCGGATCTGCAAAAATTCCTGGGAGTGGGGATTTTCTTTGTGGTTCTGCTGCTCGTTCCCCTGCTGTTCGGATCGGGTTTCTCCCTGGCGCAGGCCAATGAAGCGCAGCGTTACGCGGCTCAGTACGGGCCGGAGCAGGCGCAGCAAATCGTGGAAATGCTGCGCCAGGCGCGGTTGGAAATTTTAACCGCTTCCACCGGGCGAACGCTGATCCTCTTCCTGCTCGGCGCGGCTCTGCTGTTCTTCATCGGGCGGCAGCCGGGGAAGCTCTCCTACCTGGGTTTGGGGATCATTCTGCTGCTGGTCATCGATCTCGCCAGCATCTCGCACAGCTATTTGAGCGACAAATTCGTGGATTTGGACAACATCGAAGCGCGGACTTACCGGGAGACCGAGATCGACGGTTTGATCAAACAGGATACTTCCCTGTACCGGGTGCTGCCGCCCCTGCGGACGGTGGCCAACGACTCCCGCTGGACTTATCATTACCAATCTATCGGGGGATACAATCCCGCCAAGATGCAGACCATTCAGGATATCATTACCAACAACCTCATCGATCCCGCCAATCCCCAAATGCCTGTGAACCTGAGCGTGGTGAGCATGTTGAACGGCAAATACATCGCCGCGGAGCAGCGCTACCAGGACCCCCGGCTGGAATACTTAGGCAGCGATCCAGCTCAAAATCTGCATTTGTTCCGCAACCTGGCGGCGCTGCCGCGGGCATTCTTTGTTGACAGCGTGCGGGTTATTACCGATGGCGCGGAACGGTTGGAATTCATGAATTCGCCCGCCTTCGATCCCCGCACCACTGCCCTGTTAGAAGAGCCGTTGAGTGAGGCCATCGAAGCGCCGGACAGCAGCGTTGCGGAGGTGACCCTGTTTACCCCCGATAAATTGGTGGTGCAGGCTTACACCGACCGGCCGGCGTTGTTGGTGCTCTCGGAAGTATATTACCCCAAGGGCTGGAAAGCGACCCGGGAGAACGGCCAGGAATTGAAAATTTACAAGACCAACCACATTCTGCGCTCCATGGTAATTCCGCAAGGGCAGCACACCATTACCCTGGAATTTCACCCTGCAACCTATTATACCGGCATCCAACTCTCCTGGGCGGGGTGGATCGTTACTTACCTGGGGCTGGCCGGGTTGGTTTACCGGCAGTATGGAAAGAGAATTCGAGAGAGGTTTTCCCGGAAACAAACCGGGGAGTAAAGATGATGCTTAGGATCGGTCAAAAAATAATTTGTTAAAATCGTATTGTCGGATGTCATTCC
>CAZFVV010000054.1:0-34402 GCA_964522165.1 uncultured Calditrichaceae bacterium | reverse complement strand
TTGATTTGAAAAAATCTTCCCCCTAAGTCAAATTGCTGGCTGAATAGTAACAATAAATCTTCTCATACTCCCCATCTCCCCCACTCTCCCATTCCGGAGCTTGTGCATCGTTTTGCCGGTATGTATATTACACCTGGTAATGTTCAAATGTCTTACTTTTGGAGAAGAGCAGGAGCATTCCTGCGTTACGAACCCAATGCCGGATCTCAAAAATAACCTCAACATGCCCATGACCGCCTCACTCCAAAACCTCCCCTTTTCCTTTGCACACTTCACCTTTCACCTCGTCGCCCGGGAGCGGTTGGAGCTGCCGGAATACAAAGGTTCCACCTTTCGCGGCGGCCTGGGATACGCCTTGAAGCAGGTATGGTGCCACCGGCCCGGGGGGAGAGTTTGCGGTAAATGCCAAAACGAAAGGTTCTGCGCCTATTCCTATATCTTTGAAACCCCCAAATCTTTTGGCCTCCCAACCGGGATGCACGCTCCCAACCTGCCCCATCCATTTGTGTTGCTGCCGCCGCTGCAGGAACAGCGCCTGATCCTGCCCGGCGAATCCTTCTCCTTTCAACTGGCGCTTTTCGGCAGCGCCATTCACCTGGTGGAGTCTTTTGTGGTGGCATTCGAGCGGTTAGGCGAGATCGGCATCGGCAAAGGGCAGGGCAAATTCCGCCTGGCCAAAGTGAGCAACAGCGACGGCAGCCTGGTGTATGCCACGGGTGAAGGCCTCCCTTCGGGAGAAGAGCCGCTCAGCAGCGGTGAGGTAGTGGTCAGAAATTATGAAGAATTCGTCGCTGCCGCCCAATCCTGGGAAGGAGACCTGCTGACCTTGCGGTTCCTCACCCCTACCCATCTGCTGCACCACGGCCGCCTGGCCGAGCCGACCTTCGAGATTCTCCTGCGGCGCTTGTTAGGCCGCGCCTCGGAGCTGGCCAAAATCCACGGCGGCCAACCCTGGGATTTGGACTACCGGGGCATCATCGACAGCGCTGTTGCCGCCGTGCGCCTGGTAAACAAGCAACTGCACTGGCAGGATTGGGAGCGCTACTCCAACCGCAAAGAGCAGCGCATGAAATTCCGCGGCTTTGTCGGAACGGCCGCCTACCAGGGGCAGATCAAGCCGCTGCTTCCGTTGATCATGCTGGGCCAGTATCTGCACATCGGCAATAAAACCAGCTTTGGAATGGGGAAGTATGAAATACAGGGGTAGCAGCATTGGCAGATAGTGCAGCACTGCCAGGAACCGGCGCTGATTGCTGCTGAATTACCTCACGGTCAACGACGCTTAAAATCCCCGGTCGCCGCGCAAAACCCGCTATCTCCCTGTCGGTTCATCCGGCGCCCTCATTTTTCCATCCGCTTGAAAGGCGGTACAATCACGTGACATCTGAGAATTCGAGGTTTTCAGCCGCCCCCGGCGGGCTACGGTTTATACACATCTTTACATGCACCCGGAGGAGGGCGACAGTTAATATGCACAGATGTATATTTTGCCCTGAAAGGGCTTAATTCCATAGCCCAGGGTAAGCGACGAAGTCGCGCCACCCTGGGGTAAATCATACAAACCAACCGCACCCTGAAGGGGTGCTACAAATGCGGCACTTATAAATGCACCAAAATGCCGCCATGAATGCCGATGTTTCCGGGGACGCGGTAAATATCTCCATTCGCGATAAGGTGGAGATTATGATCTACAACGTCCTGGGGCAAAAAATCCGGGTATTGGTCAACCAACGCAGGAGGGGGGCAAATACCGGCGGCTCACCTGGAACGGCGACAGCGAGCAGGGGCAGATGCTGCCCTCGGGAATCTACTTCCTGCGCATGCGGGCGGGAAGTTTGGGGCGGATCGGAAGCTTTTGTTGCTGAAGTGAGAGGACTTCTGTAAAGCGCGGAGAATTTTCTTCGATATATGAGGCAGGGGGGACGATTTGAACTGTAAAACCCCGGCAGTGGGTACGCCTTGCCGGGGTTATTTTCTTAAAAAAACAACTTCAATTTGCAATAATTCCTGTAAAGGCGAGTTGAGCCGGCTAATACCCAAAACCGTTCAAATCCACTTTTTGAAATAAAGGTTATTTTATGACTCCTTTAAATCCCATTCCGGAATATCTCTGCTCGGGATTTTATCCAATATTCGACCAACTTTGGTTTTTAGTTCTCGTAGCGATTTTTGTGACAGCCGCGATTCCAAAGCCGAAATCGCTTCTATTTGGGTTAGCTGAAGATTGAGTAGATAATTGGTTAACTGATTCAAGGAAACACCTTGATATTTTGCTTCCCGTTCTAATCTTCTTTTTAATTCTCGAGGCATTCTTAATGTGACAACTTGTGCTTTACTCATGCCTTGACTCCCATAATTTGTAAAACTCTCGTGGAGTAACTACTTTAAATTTGAATCCTTTCAGTTCACCGCTTTTAAAATCCCTAACATTTGAAGTTATGAAATATTCGCTGTTACTGGCAAATGCACATTCAACAACCATATTATCCTTTTCATCCATTAAATTGGGTCTTAGCAAGAAATAGATTGAATGCTTTTGAGCCAGCAAAGCCAGCAGATCTAAAATATCTTCAACTTCCTCAACAGTTAAATTTAGTTTGGCTAAATTTTCTTCTCTCACCAGCACGTCATAATATTCAAAATAAATTTGTGGGGAAAGAGCCAATTCTATCTTTTCCTCTAATATCAGTCGTAAAATTTGATGCGATGCCCCCAAATTACTATACAGCGCAGAAAAAATTACATTTGTATCGACCGTTACTATCATGGTTAATGATAGCACATACACCTACAATAATCAAGAAAGGAATTTTAGATTCTTCCATCAATTCTTATTTCACACTGAACCCGGGTAGCAATAAATTTTCAGTAAAAGATGTAGCAAAATCTTCTGAACTTGTTTTCAAATACTTTTGCTTCTGTTCTTCGCTGTTTGATTACACGGCTAACTTGCCGGGTAGATCATAATGTTTTCTTCCCACCAGGGATTGGCATCCGGGTTGGGGGGATGCCGGGATATGCAGGATTATTTTGAAAGCAGACCGGTGAGAAGTCCTGGATTTCATATCGTTTTAATTCCCGGCTCCCACCAATCGAAAACCGAGCCGCTAGCGCCCGGCAAGCGTATGGTCCTTTCATTTTTTATCACTATTGATTTCCTGCTCCGCTTTGTTATCTTAGTCGAAGTTGAAATAGTAGTCCCCAACTTTACCGGCAGAATAATTATCCGGCAGAATGATTTGAAAATTATGCTGCCAATCAATCATTCTGCCATAAAATATGTTGGAAAGCGGGGGACTACAAACGCAACTTGGGTCAGGGCAAAAAATGTGAATTTTGTTAGATGAACCTCTTCAAATTCTGAGTGTCCCAGGTAAAGCAACTTGCGGTGTTTTTAGATGATCCCTCCCGAAAAACTTATTCGCAACATCCGGGTATTCTACACCCATCAACTGCTGCTGGGGCTTTCCGCGCTGTGGGCGCCGATCCTGGTCATTTTTCAAATGCAGGAGGTCGGTCTTTCCCTTACCCAGGTAATGGTGGGCGAGTCGATCTTCGCGGCCACGATTGTTCTCTTTGAAGTGCCCAGCGGGGTATTTGCCGACC
This sequence comes from uncultured Calditrichaceae bacterium, assembly GCA_964522165.1. GTDB lineage: Bacteria > Calditrichota > Calditrichia > RBG-13-44-9 > J075 > JABWBP01. Next base: position 30,796 of record CAZFVV010000054.1, on the reverse strand, counting down.
GGGTGGGAAGAAAACGAACCCTCCTGGCTGGCTCGGTTTTTATCATCATTGGGATTATCATTTTTGCCTTTGCCGCAAGCTTTGCGCAAATAATCGCCAGCCAGGTATTCTTCGGCATTGGGATCGCCTTCCGCTCCGGGGCGGATTCCGCGCTGCTGTTCGATTCCCTGAAAGCCCTGAACCGCGAAGCGGAATACCAACAGGTGTTAGGGCGCTACCAGACCATCAGCTACCTCACCGCGGTTCCCATGAACATTGCCGGGGGATTGATTGCCGCCTGGTTCGGTTTCCGGCTGGCCATCATGCTGACCGCGGTATTCATCGCGCTCAATTTCGTTAACTTTCTCCTGCTCACCGAGGCCCCGGTTCAAGAGGAAGGCAAGCGCCCGGGCAAAACCGCGCTATGGTACACCTGGAAGGCTCTTCGCTACATCTGGAAACACCGCATCGTACGCTATACCATCGCCTTTTCCATGATCGGGGCCCTGGGGATGAAGCTGAGTTTTCACACCTTGAACCCCTACTGGGAAATCTGGCAGGCGCCGGTGAGCTATTTCGGGATCGCCTTTGCGGGATACAACCTGGCGGCGGCGCTAACCTCCCATTACGCCTACAAACTGATCCGCAAACTGGGCGATTTGGCCTCGTTACTAACGGTGCTGTTGCTGATCAGTGGAACTTTTTTAGTGATGGCCGGATTTTCCGTGGGAATTGCTGCGGCGCTAATCATCCCGGGCATTTTTCAGATTTCGCGCTCGCTGCAACCGATTGCGGTAAACGATATGGTCAACCGGGTCACCTACAGCCATCACCGCGCCACGGTGCTATCCATGAAATCTTTCCTGCAGCAGGTCACCCAGATCGTCATGCTGCCGGTGTTCGGCATCGTCGCAGATGGCCTGGGCCTGCTCAGCGCCTTCGGATGGACCGCGCTCTTCATTGCCGTATTCGGGTTACTCGCATTATATCGCCTGTATTTGATCCCGGCAGATTACCAGCATGGCAATTTTCCGAGACAGTTATAAGGCTTTTGTAAATAATTGGTCATGCGACATCTTCTGCAGCATAACCTTTTCAGGTGATTATAGTTTAGCAGTTGTAAACATATAGCCTGGCATTTGAGAATTTTCCACACAAACTCGTCTCTGTATTCAGGAAAGTGCAGAACAGGAACCTGAAACATAGGTAAATGATGTTACGCAGGTTGAAAAAATTAACCACAGAGACACAGAGGGCACAGAGAAACTCAAACACTCAGTAAGTTTTAGACCGTTTCGAGAAACCAAAGTTTGAAAATATGGATCAAAACTCTGTGATCTTTGTGCCTCTGTGTTAAAATGCGTAACATCAGATAGGTAATGCAAAATGATTCGTAAAATCATATCGTTTATGCCCATTATACCCCCATATTTAGCGACCTTAACTCCTTAAAAAACAAGCTGGCCTTGTTTTATTCGCTAAATCTGGCGAATTTTGGCTTGTTTTCGATTATCAGTTAATTTTTTCGGTTGCTTTCTAAAGTGTTAATAAACATGCTATTATTAGCCAGTCGGGGTTTTTGGCATTCGATTTGACTTCGTTGTCGCTGAATTGCCGTAGATGATTCAATCAGGAAAAAGAGAACTTGGGAAGACCGTATTACAGTCGCATAAAAAAACAGTGGCATGAAGTTACAGGACATCGTGGCGGCCCTTTCAAAAAGTATGTTCTAAATGATTACCTGATTGAAAAGATCGGAGGCATTAATGAACAAGCGTTGCTTGAACTGGGGGCCGGCAATGGATATTTTGTACCGTTATTATGTCAACGATATTCCGGGCAAATACCGTCCAGAATTGTCATAAGCGATTTATCAGGCGCTCTTTTGGAAATTGCCCGGGGAGAATTTTACCTGGAGGATGCAGAATATATTCAACTTGATGTACGAAACGAGTTTCCATTTGAGAATGAGAGCTTTGATCTGATATTGGCTACTTTTGTATTCAATGAAGTTTCTTCATCCGGATTCAGAGCCGCGCTTAAGGAATCCTGGCGAATCTTAAGACAAAATGGCCGGCTGATTGCCACTGTAACCCATCCGCAGTTTGTAAGAAAGCTTCAAAAGAACGGAAAACTATCGCAGCTCGGACCTGATTTTTGGACAATGCCAGGCAAAGGTTCCTTGCGGTTGCCTGTGGTATTGCGGTCTGAAAAGGAGTACCTGTCTGCCTTCCATGAGGCGGGATTCGAATTTGAATATGAATCATTATTCCCCACAACTGAGGTTTTAAACGAAAGAGCCGGTCTTCGTTATGCGAAAGATGATCCTTTAGCAATGGTTTTCAATTGTACAAAAAACGGTTAAAACGCCTAAGAGCGTGTTTGAAAATTCAATTCAGTGCCCCAAAATCGTTCAAATGGCACACGGATAACACGGATGACGCAGATTCACACAGATTTTTTAGCAATATTCATTAATTTGTCCGCGAAAATCCCCCAATGGGGCAAGCTGTGTCATCGGTGTCATCAGCGTTCCATTTTTTAGTAATAAACGGTTGCAAGAGATTTTTCAAACACGCTTTAAGATAGAAGTAGTCAATTGGATCAAAAAGGGTAACGAGGAAGAAAAACCTGCCCTGAAAATAAAGTATTAAAGGAGAAAATTTATCAATGCTGTTGACCATTACCACCACGCATGTTCCGGCGACTGATTTAGGTTATTTGTTACACAAGCATCCCCCAAAATGCCAGACTTTTGATATATCGGTTGGGAGGGCGCATGTATTTTACACCGAAACCGGCGAAGAAAAATGTACCGCTGCATTGCTTTTAGAAATTGATCCGATCGGTTTGGCCCGCAACCAGAAGGGACCGGCAGGCGAAGGGTTCATGCTCAGATCCTATGTGAATGACCGGCCCTATGTTGCTTCCTCATTCATGAGCGTTGCGATTTCGAAGGTGTTCAATACCGCCATGGCCGGCCGTTGCAAGGACAAACCGGAACTGGTAGATAAAAAATTGCCCTTCGAAGTGCGAATATCCGTTTTGCCGGCCCGGGGTGGCAAAAACCTCCTCAATAACCTCTTCGGGCCTTTGGGGTATGAAGTCGATGCAAAAAGACATCCGCTGGATACGGAATTCAGCGAATGGGGAGAGAGCTCCTACTACACCGTAACCCTCAGAAATAACCAGGTTACCCTGGGCGAGCTATTAACCCATCTCTATGTTCTGATTCCGGTATTGGATAATGAGAAGCATTACTGGATCGGGCAGGATGAAGTAGAAAAATTATTACGCATGGGAGAGACCTGGCTCGCCGGTCACCCGGCAAAGGAATTGATCACCCAGCGCTACCTCAAACATATCAAAGGATTGACCCGCCAGGCCCTGCAAAGATTAATGGAAGAGGAATCGCCGGCGCCGGATTCTGAAAATGAAGAATTGGACGCGGAAGTTCTGATGGAAAAGAAACTGCCTTTGAATAAGCAGCGGATGTCCCTGGTGGTAGAGGCTTTGAAAAGCAGCAACGCCAAAACAGTGCTCGACCTGGGCTGCGGCGAAGGGAAATTGTTACGGGAATTATTGAAAGTGAAATCATTCGAAAAAATTTTAGGCATGGATGTCTCTTCCAGAGCCTTAATGATTGCGAAGGAGAGATTGCATTTCGATGAAATGTCTCCCAAAATGAAGGAGCGTATCGAGCTGATCCAGGGATCGCTGATCTACCGGGACCGGCGTTTGGAAGGATATAACGGCGCCGCGATTGTTGAAGTCATCGAGCACCTGGATTCCCCAAGACTGGCGGCTTTTGAAAGATCTGTTTTTGAATTTGCCAGACCGGGAGTGGTGGCAATAACCACGCCGAATGCGGAGTACAATGTCAAATTCGAAAACCTGCCGGCCGGTAAATTTCGCCATAGCGACCATCGCTTCGAATGGACCCGCAAAGAGTTTCAAGAGTGGGCGATGAGGGTTGCCCAAAAACATCGCTACCGGGTAGAATTCCTGCCCGTCGGCCCGGAAGATGAGAAAGTCGGCCCGCCCACCCAGATGGGGGTGTTCAGACGATGAAAATAACCATCCCGGAAATGTCCTTGATCGTGCTGGCCGGCGCTTCAGGCTCTGGCAAATCCACCTTTGCAAAGAAATTCTTCAAAGAAACCGAAATCGTTTCCTCGGATGTTTGCCGAGGGATTGTCTCCGATAATGAAAACGATCAAACCGTAACCACGGAAGCATTCGAACTGCTGCGGTTTATTACCGCCAAACGGCTTTCATTGGGCCGTTTGACGGTTGTGGACGCCACCAATATCCGCATGGAAGACCGGAAACCCTCTCTGCAACTGGCGCGCGACTATCACTGTTTGCCGGTCGCTATCGTCCTGGATATGCCGGAAAAGCTCTGCCATCAGCGTAACCGGGAAAGGCCGGACCGCAATTTTGGCGAGCACGTCGTTCGCCAGCAACGGCAGCAATTGAGGCGCTCGCTCCGAAGCTTGAAAAAAGAGGGATTTCAATATGTTTATGTTTTGAAATCTCCCGAAGAAATTGAAGGGCTGACCATCGAGCGCCGGCCCTTGTGGAACGATCTAAGAAATGAGCGCGGCCCTTTTGACATTATCGGCGATGTTCATGGCTGTTTTGCCGAATTGTGCGACCTGCTGGAAAAATTAGGCTATACCATCAAAACCCACGCCGATAAAACAATCGATTTGGGATTTTCGGTCGAACCGCCCCCGGGAAGAAAGGCGATATTTTTAGGCGACCTGGTCGATAGAGGCCCCGATTCGCCTAACGTTCTGCGCCTGGTGATGAGCATGGTAAAAGAGGGAACTGCCCTCTGCGTCCCCGGTAACCATGATATGAAATTGCTCAAAAAATTAAAAGGGAAAGAGGTTCAACTCCAGCATGGTTTAAATAAGACCCTGGAACAACTGGCCTTCGAGCCGGAAGAGTTTCAAAACACGGTGGCCCAATTTCTGGACAAATTAGTCAGCCACTATGTTTTAGATGGCGGCAAATTAGTGGTTGCCCATGCCGGCCTTCGGGAAGATATGCAAGGGAGAGCATCAGGCGCGGTTCGCGCTTTTTGCCTCTATGGAGAAACCACCGGCGAGACCGATGAGTTCGGGTTGCCGGTGCGTTTAAACTGGGCGGCGGAATATCGCGGCAAAGCAATGGTCGTTTACGGGCATACTCCGGTACCGGAGCCGGAATGGGTGAACCGCACCATCAATATTGATACCGGCTGTGTCTTTGGCGGCAAATTAACCGCGTTGCGCTACCCGGAAAAGGAACTGGTCTCGATACCGGCATTGAAAACCTATTATGAGTCGGTAAAACCATTACAGGTTGAAAAAAGCCAGCCGGAATTATCCGCGCAGCAGCAATATGATGACGTTCTGGATATTGAAGACGTCATCGGGAAGCGGATCATTTCAACCGGATTGCAAAAGAATATCACCATCAGGGAAGAAAATGCCATCGTCGCCCTGGAAGTCATCACCCGCTTTGCCATTAACCCCAAATGGTTGATATATCTTCCCCCGACCATGTCGCCATCGGAAACCAGCAAATTGCCCGGCCTGTTGGAACATCCCGCGGAGGCATTTGCTTATTATTCCAAAAATGGCGTAGAAAAAGTAATCTGTGAAGAAAAACATATGGGATCGCGGGCAGTTATCATTGTTTGCCGGGACCTCCAAACGGTTCTGAAACGATTTGGAATCGCAGGAGAAGACATCGGCGCCTGTTACACCCGCACCGGGAGACCTTTTTTTAACGATCAACATCTTGAAAAAGAACTGCTTAACCGAATCAAAACGGCGCTCGATAACACCGGCTTCTGGAAAAAATTCCAAACCGATTGGGTCTGTTTGGATTGTGAAATAATGCCCTGGTCTGCCAAGGCGCAGTTTCTATTAGAAAGCCAGTATGCTCCCGTGGGCGCCGCCTCAAATGTAGCGATTCCGGATGCCATCGCGGTTTTAGAGCAGGCCCAAAGAAGCGGAATCGAGGTAAATGCGCTGCTGGAGAATCATTACCAGCGAAAGGAGATGGTCGGTAACTATCGGCAGGCTTACCGGCAATATTGCTGGCCGGTTCAGCAAATTTCCGATTATAAAGTAGCCCCTTTTCATTTTCTCGCTGCCGAGAACGCCCTGTATTTCGACAAAGATCATCAATGGCATATGGAAAGCATCCGGGAAATTTGCGAGGCTGATACAGAGCTTTTGTTGGCGACTCCATACAAACTCGTTGAATTGCATGATGAGCAGAGCAAAAATGAGGGCATCCAGTGGTGGGAGAATTTAACCTTCCGCGGCGGAGAAGGAATGGTAGTAAAACCGTTCGATTTTGTTGTTAGAGGCAGGCATGGATTAGTGCAACCGGCGATTAAATGCCGGGGGAAAGAGTACCTCCGGATAATTTACGGGCCTGAATATACCGCCCCTGAAAATTTAGTGAGATTAAAGAATCGCGGATTATCGGCAAAGCGCTCATTAGCCTTGCGGGAATTCGCACTGGGTATAGAATCCTTAGAACGTTTTGTGATGAAGGAACCGCTGCGAAAAGTACACGAATGCGTATTCGGCGTTTTGGCGCTGGAAAGCGAGCCGGTGGATCCGCGGTTGTAATAAATTACCCGAACACATGCGCCAAAGGCGTTCCTTTGGAAAACACCGGAACACCCGAACACTAAATTTAGCGACCTTAACTCCTTAAAAAACAAGCTGGCCTTATTTTATTCGCTAAATCTGGCGAATTTTGGCTTGTTTTCGATCATTAGTTAATTTTGGGGGTTGCTTTCTAAAGTGTTAATAAACATGCTATTATTAGCCAGCCGGGGTTTTTGGCACTCGGTTTGATATTCTTGTAGCTGAATTGCAATAGATGATGCAATACAAAGCAGAGCGAGGGTACGGAAACTCCCTGCTTCCTCCCCGGAAAGTGCAAAATTACTACTTTTGTGTGATTGACCGGGAAACCGAAGATGGTTATCTTATGGCAAATTGAATATCTTCACGGAAGGAATAAATCAAACATAGCCGGGAATGGCAAGGCGAGGCATTCGTGAGAATATGATATGAAATTATGGCTGTTAAAGCTACTCGAATACATGAATACTGGTATACATTTTCTCGGCGGAAGTTTCCGTTCAATATCATGTTGGGCAGTAATCTTTATGACTTCTGAAAACCTTTTCTGCAGATTGTGTGGGTATAAACACGAATCTGCGCCATGGGGCACGGACGGCAAGTCTCCCGACTATGCCTTTTGCCCATGTTGTGGAGTCGAGGCAGGTTATGGCGATTGTACGGCCCAGGCTGCGAGAAAATGGCGGCAAGAGTGGTTGGCCAAAGGAGCCAATTGGGACGACCCGAAAGAAAAACCGGCGAACTGGAACGCAAAGGAGCAGCTAAAGAATGTACCAGCCCCATTTCAATAAGTTGCTGCCCAACGAATCGGCTTCGCACCTGATCGCCGTGAGGCGTCAGCGTGCAAGCCGGGGTTGGACTTAGCCGCTGGCACGATGTATCTATCTATATTGGGGATTGCATTTTAGAAGGTTTATTGAGAAAGCGAGTATGGAATCCAGGTTGTATTGCGATACGACCTAAAATAATTGTTAGCAGTGGAAAATTTTTCTTACGTCCAACACATTCATTTTTCCCTGAATCCTTCAACAGAACTGGCGAATGATTTTTTTTATTTAATCAGGGGAGATTTTGACTTATCTTAGGACGAATAGAGTGATTACTAAATTTATATGGAAGGATTAACATATGAACCAGTTTATTGCAGATACCAGAATTATCAAAGGGCATTTGGAGTTAAGTAATATCCCTTTTAGTGGTGATTTGGATGTAAAAGTGATAGTTATTCCCAAGGTCAAGTTAGAAAAAATGTCTTTTGAGAAAGTTCAACAGCTTACAAAATCTATAAGAGGAAATCTTTCTGATGACGTAATTGGAGAGAGAAAAGCCTGATGAATCTGTTTATTGATACGAGCGCTCTTGTGAAGCTATATCATAAAGAAGATGGGAGTGAACAATTAACCGATTTCCTTAAACAAAATGAAGATGACCTGGTGATTACAATTTCTGACCTGTCGAGAATAGAATTCCATTCTGCATTTCTGAAACGAGTACGAATGAAGGAAATTGATTTATCAACAGTTCAGCAGGTTTTTAAAGAGTTTGAAAACGATCTTACAATGATAAACGTGGTGGAAACAACACCCGAGGTAAAGGAGTTTGCGATTTCTTTACTGGATAATATTGCTCCGGCCAAAAATCTCAGAACCTTAGATGCGCTTCAATTAGCAAGTGCCCTTACTGTGAATCAATTTTATAGTGTCTCTTATTTTATAGCCGCTGATCAAAGACTATTAGAAGTAGCGACAGAATATTTTAATACCTTCAATCCGGTTGAGTTTAAGGAAGCAGATAATACGGAAAGTCAGTTTACAAAACCGGCAAAGAAATTTTGGGATTCTATTCCGGAAAATATAAGGGAGGAATTACTTGAGAATGTATGGTGCAGTAATTGTTCAGAAGTTACTACAATCATAAATTTTAAAGGAACCATTGAAAGTGGTGACTTAATTCTTAGCGGGAATTGTAAAAGATGTGGTCATAAAGTTGTCAGACTGATAGAAAGGACATAAATTTGGATAAAATTCTATATAAACTCTGTAGCCCGCGCCACTGCTAACAATTGCATGGAGTGCGATTCGGCCAAAAAACGGCCTCACGCCTCATGCAAGCCGTTAGATGCATAATAAATAATTATTTTCACTTTTTCAGCCATATAATAAACCCTTAATTTTGATGGGCTTCACAATGAATAATACAATATCTAATTCAATTTCAAACAAATGGCACGTGCAAATACAGACCAATTTGCCATCTCGCGAAAACTATAATGGAATTATTATAAAAGACATCAATGGCTTTCTTATTTTTCATGAATTCTTCGATTTTCAATACAATGGAATAATGTTTATTAACAAAAATAGAATAAAATCAATACGCGATAATGATTTTGAAGTATTAGCAAATAAGATGATTAGATTTAATAAAGAAATATTAAAATGTAAAAGAATAAATTGGGTAAACCAAATTAAATCCACAAAAGACATTATTGGTTTATTAATGAAGAAGAATATTTGGCCTGGAATAGAAATAATAGATAAAAAGAAGAAATCATCATTTTATGTAGGTCCAATAACAAGATTAAATAAGATTAATTTTGGTTTATATTGTTATGATGCAAAAGGTAATTGGGAATCAGAATATCGTTTGAATTATAATGAAATTTATAGGATTTTAGTTTTTGATCCATATACTCATTGGTTCAATAAATATATGAAGAAATATAACCCCAAAACCAAAAGCATCTAACATCGCGCTGCAGCACGACAACTGTCGCCCGGTTTAGTAGCATTATCTTGTGCAAAGTTTTATCTTTTTTATATAGGTTCGGTGCTAGTTTGATTGCGTTGCGTCAGTTGCGGCTGAGTTTGTCGTTAGACGGCCTGGAGTATGTCGCCTAAGCACAAGGATGCAAGTATGAGATACGATGAGACCGAGCTAATCGAGTTCTTTGGAGTTTTGCCTTCAGAACAAGATCCTGAAGAGAAGGAGTTTTTTGGAACAACCATTTTCGACTATCGCCAGAACCGTTATCATCTATCTGTCTCATTTTCGACTTACAGGAATGACTTTTGCTTAGATTTGAATGACGTAGAGCTTCCGGGGGCTATATTGGAGCTTAGGGTTGAGAGAGTGGAAGAGATCAAAGTCAGACGCGACAAGCCAAGATCAACGCCGGTCCTGTTAATAATGGCACGAAGCGATACTGAGGGTAACAAGAAGGAAGAAGAAATGCTGGTGCTGGAGTTAAGTCTGGAACCAAACATTTGTATAAAGATGAGCTACTGATATAAGTAGCATCGTTGTAAGAAGGCCGTCTAAACTGTTGATGGCACGGATGGCTCCCGCGTTTGCTGCAATTGACGCGAGGGCGCTGTTCTCCCGGTTAGGCAGGACACTCCCATAAAGTTTATATTTCAGAGGAAACCCATGGAAATGTTGCCCGCAGAAATAACTTGTCCCTATTGTGGCACTCTGTTGGAATTAGAGGAAGAGGAACGAAAGAACGATCGCGTTGTTTGCCCCAATTGTAATGAGACTATCAATAGCGATAATATTGATAGTAAGGTTGACCCTCAATACGCGGGATTCTGGATTCGGTTGGCAAGTTTTGCAATCGATTTATCAATAATTTCCGGTTTTGCTTTCCTGCTGCACGTGGCGTTGGGTCTGGCCCACTCACTGTTTACAATGGAAGTTTATTTACAACTCATTCTATATTTAATTCTACCCATAAGCCTTTTTATGTCCGTCTTTTATTCTGCCTGGTATAATGCGAGCGGAAGACAAACGATCGGTAAAAGATTTCTTAAACTAAAAGTCGTTAATTCGGGAAATGAACCAATAACAATAAAACGGAGTCTTGGGAGAACCCTGGTACTGATCATCTATCCGCTGACCTATTTTGCAGGCTATCTCCTGATACTATTGACGAAAAAAAAACAGGCGCTTCATGATCTCCTGGCCAGGTCCTTTGTGGTTAGATCACAAGAAAGGGAACATGGAGAGAAGTTAAAATTGTCGGTAGTGTTAACAGCCGGGATTCTTTTGAACCTTTTGCTTCCCATGGTTATCAGAATCCACTTTGTGGCTTCATACAGCGTACCCACTACTGCTATGATGCCCACGGTTATGGTAGGCGATTATATGTTGGTGGATAAAGCCTGGACAGGCTATTACAAACCGCAACCGGGCGATATAATGGTCTTTAAATATCCGGAAGATAAGAGAATAGAGCATATCAAAAGATGTGTTGCCATCGGCGGGCAAACTGTGGAAATCCGCAATGGAGAGGTTTTGGTAGATGGTAAGCCCGAAGGGGAAAAAGAATTTATTCGGGAAGAAGAAGATGGGAACATTAAAACCCGGGTTGAACTGAACAAAATCACCATGGCGAGTGGGAGGACCTACGAGATTCAGCATTTGATCAACCCTAAATCGTATCGAAAAGATTATGGGCCGGCTACTGTTCCAGAAGGGAATTATTTTATGTTAGGTGACAACAGGGATAATAGCTTAGACAGCCGGATGTGGGGATTTGTTCCTCAGGAAAATATAGTAGGTAAGGGCGGCATCGTCTGGTTATCCTGGAATAAAGACATATCAAGTAACATTAGCAAAAAAATCAGATTGGATCGAATCGGAAAAATACTTCAATAGTAAGGTTTATTTTTGGTAGTGCTAGAAAGGTAATGCTGGAGATTAATTAGGAGATTCCGGCATAAAGCCGGAATGACATAAACAACAGTAGTTTAGCTGTCATTCCTGCGAATGCAGGAATCTTATGCCAGCATTAACGATGTAGGACTACCTATTTTTCAATTGCAGATTAAATGCTCTTTAGGATGACCGCCGCAGGGTGCAACATCAGATAATAATCAGAAACGAATAAATCCCATGTTCCAAATCGGCATCGTCTCCCACGATGAGCAACTGATCACCCCGATCAGCAACGCGGTGCAGCATCATACTCATCATCAAATAGAAACTTTCTCCGGTAATGAGTTGAACTCGTTCGGGAGAAAATTGCCCCCACTGCATCTGTTAATTATAGATCTTGATGGTGTAATCCAGGGGGTGAACAGCCTTTTGGAAAGCCTTGCCCACTATCATGGAGAAGCAGTCGTTGTTCTTCTGATGCCGCCAGAGAATCCGTTGGCGGCGGAGGATCATGGCGTCGAGGAAATCATGCTTCGCCCGGCCAATCAGGAGCAGATGCAACAGACGGTGCGGCAGTTTTTACAGATGATAGAGAGCCTGGATCGCTTCTCGGCGCTCAAGGAGGAGTTGCGGAAAAAAATGTGTGAAAGCCAGATTGTCGCCAGAAGCCAACCGATGCGGAAAGTGCTGCAACTGCTGCCGCGAGTGGCCGGTTCCGAAACCTCGGTGCTGATAACCGGCGAAACCGGCACCGGCAAGGAACTGATTGCCCGGGCGATTCATTATCTCAGCCCGCGCGCCGGGCAGCCTTTTGTGGCCATCGACTGCGCCAACATACCGGAGCACTTAGTAGAAAATGAGCTTTTCGGCCACGTGCGCGGCGCCTATACCGACGCGGGAAGCGCTTCCGGCGGTCTTCTGAAAGAGGCTGACGGCGGCACCTTGTTCTTAGATGAAGTGGAAGCCCTGCCGCTTTCCGTCCAGGCGAAATTTCTGCGCTTCTTGCAGGAGCGGCAATACAAACCGCTGGGGCAGTCAAAATGCGTTTCCATGGACGTGCGGGTATTAGCGGCCACCAACATCGATCTTGGCAAAGCGGTGAAAGAAAAAGCATTCCGCGAAGACCTCTATTTTCGTCTGAACGTGGTTCCCCTGTTCATTCCTCCTTTACGGGAAAGGAAAACAGATATTCCGGTATTGGTGCATCATTTCCTCCAGGAATACGGGCAGAATGATCCCAACGCACCTCACCCTCCGCGAGAAACCATGCAAAACTGGATGGCTTATCATTGGCCGGGCAACGTGCGGGAGCTGGAAAACCGGGTTCAGGAATGGTTAATGATCGGATCAACCGGAACCCCGCCGGATTCCGCCTTAATTGCCACCGCCCCTCCCCGGCCTGCTTCTACCCTGGCGGAAGTCCGCCGGGAAGCGCTGGAAAAATGTGAAAGAGCCTACCTGCACAACCTTCTCTCGATCGCCGGGGGAAATATCAGCGCCGCCGCGCGGCTGGCAGGAATCGACCGCAAGAATCTCCGCAGGCTGCTTGCGAAATATAGCATAGACGCCCGCCGTTATCACGCCTGATGCCGCGAAGCAGCCCGCTTTGCACTCCCACCTCACAACGAGTCATCTCCAACTTTATTGGCAGAATAATTATTCGGCAGAATTATTATTCTGCCAATCAATCATTCTGCCATAAAAAGATTGGGAAATTGGGGATTTTAGATACACAGCCCGGTCTGAGCCATCCCCGCCCTGGAACGCCAGCACCCCACCTGGGGTTTTACCGCCCCAGCAGAAGAATCTTTTACTATTTCACGGTTCCGCTCTATTTCGCCGTTTGTGGGTGGGGTTTTAGCGCCCCAGCCTGGTGGTTCGGGAAGTTCAGACGTCCCGGAAGCTTATTTCAATAAATTCAACTTGCTACCATCATTTAATTTTTGGCGCAAATAGTTGGCCTGCCGATTGCAAATTATCATGAGCGTTGAATCTGTCTCCATAAATACTTGTTGTTTCATTCACGGAATCGAATGGCGTGCTTTTATGAAATTAAACCTTGCATCATATAAGGCTTTCAATTTTGGAAAAGAGTCGCCCCCAAAATCAAAGAATACGCCAGGCAGCCATCAACATTTTGAATTATCTCCGTGACCACCCGCAAGCGAAAGATACCGCCGAGGGCATTGCCCGGTGGTGGGTGCACGAGGATGCGCAGGTTGTAAAAGATGCCCTGGGTTTATTGCAGAAAGAAGGCGTGGTGGAAAAAAAGGGGCGGGTTTTTCAGTTGAGACAAATCAACCGGAGGGATGCCCACAAACCTGGTATTGAAGGAATACTGCAACGGCTAAGAAATAACACAAAAGAGCAGAACTCCGAAAACTGATAAACTTTAAAAGGAGAATTTCAAATGCCTGTAATTATCAAAAATCTTACCAACCGGCCGGTACTACTGCGCCTGAATAGCGGTTCCACGCTGCATATCGCCCCACGGCAAATATCCGGAGAGTGTGCGGATGGAGATATTCAGAATAATCCGATGGTAGAGAAGTTACAGCAGCGGCTGGTTATTTCCCTGGAGCCGATAAAGGCACCCAAGAAAAAAACGGAGTCTGCGGAGGAAAAAGCGGAATCTCCCCGCAAGAAAAAGGCATCCGCAAAGGCAAATCAATGATAATCAAATCCGAAAAGGAGAATTGTCATGGCAGTCGTGTCATACCCTGGTGTTTATGTCGAGGAAGTGTCCAGCGGCGTTCGCCCAATTGCCGCGGCCGGCACTTCCACGCCCGCATTTGTCGGCCTGGCGGAAATGGGGCCGGATGATAGAGCCTTGCGCATTACTAATTGGACGGAGTTTCAGAAACACTATGGAACGTATATAAACGATGGCTACCTGGCGCACAGCGTGTTCCAGTTTTTCAATAACGGCGGCAGCCAGTGTTATATTGTACGGATTACTCGTTCTGATGCGGTTATTGCGAATGTGACAATAAAAAATCGCGCGGGGGTGGCCAACGGGGTGAGGTTTTCCGCCAAAAATAAAGGCGCCTGGGGCAATTATCTTTATCTTCAGATCGAAGACGGTTCCATTGACCGGGGAAATACTTTCAGGCTCAGCATCCGCCGGCAGGAAGTGGTGGATGTCGTTCCGGAAGATTTTCTGAACATTGCTCCTTTGGAGGTTCACGACAACCTTAACATGGACCCTGATTCGCCCAGGTTTGTGGTGACATACCTGGGCAAAAATTCTAATCTAATCGATGCGCTGGTTCACGGAGATAATACCCATTTGCAGGCTGGGATACATCGTGGAGGTTCTATACCTTTAAATAATGTCACCAACTTGCCATCTACACTTCCTTTGGGAGTAAATCGAAATTTTCAAATCAATATCGATAACGACGGTTACCAACTGGTCTCGTTGCCAGAAATCTCTGGCACCATCAACGTTGCCACTACAACTGACCTATCACAGATCGCTACCGTCGTCCAAAGTTTTGTACAAGATAATCTAAACAAACTAAAAGCCAGCACCGATCAGGGTGCTTTTGATAATTTTACCTGCACGGTAGAAACCACTGCTGAAGGCCCTCGCCTGGTATTGAAATCCGGCACCAATACCAATGCCAATCTTACCTTAAATACGAATGTCAACTCGTCCGTGCGAATCCAGAATGCTTCCCTGAATAATGCCACGGCTTTGCTAAAACTTGGAGAAGGAAACGGCGGGGTCTCGGAGGGCGCTTATGCAGTGCGCCGGCCAGCTAATGCGGATATTGTCCAGATAGGGGACGCCGCTGTTGAAGATCCTATCACTGCGAAAACCCTCGGCACAGACGGCATAGCAGCACTAACGGAGGCATCCTATAGTAACCGTTTTACCCTGTTGGATCCTGTCAACGACTTCAGCCTGCTGGCCGTGCCCGGCGTGGGCACTGAGGTGATGGTGGATGAAGGCATGAAGTACTGCTCCAACCGCAGGCTGCAAGAGGTTTTCTATATCGGGGAAATGTCTCAAGACCATGATACGGTCGCCGAGGCGGAGAGCTTCCGCAATTCCCTCACCCAGCCCAACTCCTATGGCGCGGTTTTCTTCCCCTGGATTCAATCGCTGGATCCATCCGGGAAATCTTCCGAGCCGATTCTGCTGCCGCCCTCCGGTTATATCGCCGGTTTATTCGCCCGCATCGATACCCGGCGGGGGGTGTGGAAAGCGCCGGCTGGCACCGAAGCCACTATTGGCGGGGCGGTAGGGCTGGCGGTTAACCTCACCGACGTGCAGCAGGGAATCCTTAACCTCCGAAATGTGAACTGCCTGCGCCGCTTTACCAGCGCCGGAATTGTCAGCTGGGGAGCAAGAACCATTACCTCCGATCCTGAATATGGCTATGTACCGGTGCGGCGCACCGCCATCATGCTGCGGGTGAGCATCTATAACGGCATCCAGTGGGCGGTATTTGAACCCAACGATGAAGAGTTGTGGAGCCAGCTCCGCCTGAATATCACCACCTTTATGATGACCCTTTTTCGTAAGAGTGCCTTCCAGGGTTCCACACCCTCGCAAGCGTTTTTTGTAAAATGCGACGGAGAAACTACCACTCAGGCGGATATCGACTTAGGAATTGTTAACGTGCTGGTGGGCTTTGCGCCGCTTAAACCGGCGGAATTTGTAGTGGTAAAAATCAGCCAGAAGGCCGGGCAGGTGTAGTGGATTTTAGCCACAGAGCCACAGAGTTCACAGAGGATTAAAAGAAATTTAATGTATTTTTACTCTGAGTTCTCTGTGACTCTGTGGCTAATTGAAATATAAACGTTAGACAGGAGAATCCAACATGGCAAAATTCAGCGTCAATACCCATCGTTTTGATCCTTATCGCAATTTCCGTTTCCGGATCAAGTGGGATGGCCAGTATGTCGCTGGCCTGAGTAAATGCAGTGCTTTAAAAAAAACCACCGAAATGGTGGAATGGCATGAAGCGGGAGACCAGAGCCAGGGACGCAGAATGCCGGGAAAAACCAAATATGAGCCGATTACCCTGGAGGCGGGTGTTACCCATGATACCACATTTGAAGAGTGGGCAAACAAGGTGAATAATTACCAGAGCGACGCCGCCATATCCCTGAAAGATTTCCGCAAGGATGTTACCATTGATGTTTTCAATCTACAGGATACAAAAGTGCTCTCCTATCGCGTCTATCGCTGCTGGGTTTCGGAGTACCAGGCGCTGCCGGAATTGGACGCCAACGGCAACGCGGTAATGATACAAACCATTAAACTGGAAAACGAAGGCTGGGAACGGGATACTGCGGTGACCGAACCCACGGAAACTTGATGCTTGAAAGCCTGTGAGTTCGGTTATGGAATCAAACATTTGCCTTTTGCCCGGCGGATATGTTGATAAAAGCGGAACTATACAACGGGAAGCAGAATTGCTTTCCTTGAGCGGCAGGGAAGAAGAACTGCTGGCGGCCAATATACACCGGGGAGAAAGCGCTTCGCTGGTTACCGCCGTGCTGTGCCGCTGCGTGCGCCGGATTGGGACAATCTCCCCGGTTTCCGAAGAAGTGAGCCGCAATCTTCTGATTGCCGACCGCCAATACCTTATGCTCAGATTACGGGAATTGACCTTTGGCGAGCAGGTCCAGGCAACCCTGCTTTGCCCCTGGCCGGGCTGCGGCAGCAAGATGGATATCGATTTCTCCTTGCGGGATATTCCGGTCCGGGAATCGCAGGACAAAGGCCCATTTTACCGCATGGAGCTTTCGGAAGCGGCGGCATACACCGCCAATGAAGGTGAAAAATTCAGCGAAATTGTTTTCCGCCTGCCAGTGGGCGGCGATCAGGAAACCCTCTCTCCCCTGGTCTATAAAAACGAAGCGCAGGCTTTTACCATGCTGTTGAAACACTGCATTCAAAAAATCGGGCCTTATGAACACCCGGAAGAAGAACTCATCTACAAACTCTCCCCCCGGGCGCGCATGGAAATAGAACGGGAAATGGCGCGGGTCGCCCCGCAAATCGAACTGGCCATGGAAGCAGTTTGCCCGGAATGCCAGCGGCCTTTCGAGGCGCCCTTCGATCTTCAGCGGTTTTTCTTTGGCGAATTGGAAACTACTATGGGCTTGCTTTACCGGGAAATTCATTACCTGGCCTATCACTATCATTGGAGCGAGAAAGAAATCCTGGAAATGCCCCGGGAGAAACGGCATCGCTATATCGAAATTTTAGCAGAAGAAATCGAACGGATGAACAATGAAGCGTGAGAAACATCCATATTCGCCCGGCTGCCTGACCGATGTTCTACTCGATGGAGCAAAGCCATTTACCTACCGGTCAGGTATACGCTTATTGCTGGGATTGCCAAAAAGTTCTGCCGCCAGCATGGCGTTCAGAAGGAACATTTCATTGGCAGGATTGCGCTATACTTCTCCGCACTGGAATGAAGAGTTCGGCTCTTCCGACGATTCAGCCTGGCAGAATTCTTCGGCTTCCCGGCCGGGATTGCGGCGCTCTTCGCTAACTGGCGATCCAGACCTCCGAAGGGAACCGGGAGAGACCCTGCTCCGGGAAGAGCCGCATATTTTATCCCGCGCTCTATTATTAAAGCCAGGGCAAAAGTTCGAGAAGGATTCTGGTGGAAGTTTTCCGGAAAGAGAAATGGAGTGGAGCCCCGTTCTACCTCGAACCGGGGCAGATGAACAGAAAAGTAACGCCGTCGTGAAAGGGCTGGGGAATCCGGAGGAACCGGATAGATCTCTCATTGATATACCCGGCATTACCCGGAGCAAACCCCATTTTATGTCCCCTAATCGCGGCGATACTGAACCGGGGGTAGAAACCCCGTCAACCGGGGAAATGGCTCCATCAAAAGAGCCAACTCCAGAGGGCGATTCTCCAAAATTCATTCCGAGAAATATCTGGGAGGCTGGCGGGACTATCAAAGAGCAGAATTTCACCAGTAGTCCGTCAGTATTACCGGGAGTGAAACGTCGGGAATCCACCAATTTACCATTTCCGGCCAATAGTGACATTGCCTCGGTTGAACCAGCCAGAACCGTTGTCTCATCGGCAATTCCCCACAGAGAAAAACGCTCCCGCGGGGAATTGATGTATCGATCGACCGGGGCTAAACCGGAAACACTTGAACGGCTCAACCGCGCCGTCGTTGAATTGCAGGATCAGAATTCTCAATTAGAGTCGCAGCTACGGAGGCAACAATCCCCAAACCGGTGGAACGCCGGGCAGCCCGCTAACAATGTGATTTTCATCCGCCAACCGGCCAGGCGGCCCGCACCCAGGGCTTTTTGGGAAAGAAGTTATTTGGGCCGGTATCATTTAAAAATACTGCGATGAGGAAATAAGAATAAATGAGCGCCTCAACCGCCATTGGCCTGGTCAGCCGCTCTTTACGAGAGTTGTTGCTGGGTGAAATGATATTAGACCCGCCGGTGAACGTCACCATTCTGGCTCCCGATGAGGCCGGAGGAGCGCGGCGGATCAACCTGTTTTTGTATAAAGTGATGGAAAACGCCCAACTGAAAAATTTGGACTGGCAGGTCAGGCGCGATAATACCAGCCAGCAAACTCCCCCCCCGTTATCATTGAATCTCTATTACCTGATGACCGCCTACGCCACTAATGACCCACAAACCGGCAACAGCTCCGCTCACGAAATCTTAGGCGACGCCATGCGGGTATTTTATGAAAATGCTATGGTTCCCGAAGGTTACCTGGCACCCGGGCTTCAGGATGCTCGTGAGCGCATTCAGATTAGCCACATTGATTTCGATATGGAGGAACTTGGTCAGGTTTGGAATACCTCCGGCCAGCCCTTTCGCCTTTCGGTAATGTATCAGATCTCGGTTGTGCAGTTGGATATGCGTCCCGAAAGAGAAAGGGCCTTAGCCCCGCGGGTGAGGCAGATCGGCGTTCCCCAGGTTGACGCACCCTATGTTCCCCCGCTGTTAGAGAGTATGGCCCCGGCCAGCGGGCTGGCGGAAAGCGCGGTCACTTTTTCCGGAACCAACCTGGCCGGATGGGTAGCTTATGTAACACTACTGGGCGCACCATTAGAGGTGGACCCTGCCAGCTTAGACGAAAATGGCAAACTGGCCGGGAACAGCTTTGACATTACGCTTCCTGCCACGCTCAATCCCGGCTTTTATGAGATTCGGGTGGACATTTCCCACCTGTTCCGGCGCACTTTTTTGTTTGAGGTGACGGTATGAGCGCGGCGAGCAAAACTGCAAAAAAAGAAGCAGCTCCCTATTATCGGGAAAATTACCAACACCTGGCGGATGAACTCTGCAAGCTGGATTTGCTCTTGCAGCGCCGGGCGATTCGCTTCCGGCGGCAGAATTTCAGAACGGGACAAGCTCCTACCGAGGGAGGTCTTGCCAGTCAAAAGATTTATATCACTCACGAAGAAGTGGATAGCCTGCTGCGCCCGGGAAGAGAGGCCGCCAGCGGGCAGGAGGCTGTGGTGGAAATCGACCGCCAGCTCTCTGCCCTGCAGCAGGAGATCAACCGCAAGGTTGCCCACAGCTTGAAAGAAGGAATTTTCCTGGCGCTGCCGGAACTGGGGCATATTTTCGGTTTGTCGGTCTTCGAGATGCAGGTGATTCTTATCTGCCTGGCCCCGGAACTGCATCGCAAATACGATCATGTTTATGCGTATTTACAGGATGATCTCACCCGCAAAAAGCCCAGCGTGGATCTGGCGCTGGACCTTTTATGCGATACTCCCGCGGAGCGTTGGAAGAACAGCGTATTTTTCTCCGATCCGGCGCCGCTCTTTCGCACCGGAATCTTGCAGCCGGTCGATGATCCCCTCAGTCCTTCCGGCTCCAGCGGCCTGGCGCGTTTCTTAAAGCTGGATTCGCGAATTATCCAGTTTTTTCTGGGCAATAATTTCCCGGATAGCCGCCTGTCCGCCTTTACGGAATTCTACCGCCCTGCCAGGGGGATTCAGCAGGCTGCCGTGGAAGAGGTAGTGAAAACCAAAATAGGCCATTTGATCCGACATCACTTCTCGGGGCAAAATACCAATCGCAACAAACTGGTTCTTTATTTGCGCGGCCCCTACGGTATCGGAAAGGAAGAAACGGCCGCGGGCATCTGCCGGGAGTTAGGCTGCGCCTTGCTGACGCTGGATATGGAGCTGCTGCTGAACCAGGGGCCGGATTGGGAAGAAAAGCTGCGGCTGGCCTTTCGCGAGGGGCTGCTACTGCGAGCTGCCCTCTATATCCGCCAGGCGGATCTGCTATTGGAAGAGCGGCATGGGGCAGCGTTGAAAGCCCTGGCAAAGATAAACCGGGAATACGGCTGGTTGACGCTGCTCTCCGGGGAAAAAAGCTGGCCGGAGAATGCGATATTTGAAGGGGCATTGTTCCTTAGCATTGAGTTGCCATTTCCCGATACCCGGCTGCGGGAAAAGATTTGGGAAGAAACGCTCAGGCATCTCCCCAAGGGGGACAAACCTTCCCTGGCCGGCCAGTTGGCGCGGCGATTTCGCCTGACCCCGGGGCAAATTCGCGATGCCGCCAATCATGCGGCAATCAATTACGCCATGAACGGCCCCGCCGGCGAAATTACCTTCGCCGATCTCTGCGCCGCCTGCCGCAGTCAGTCAAATCAAAAACTGGCCGAATTGGCGCTAAAAATAAAGCCTGGTTATACCTGGGAAGACCTGGTGCTCCCGGAAGAAAAAATTGCCCGGCTGAAAGAGATTTGCAGCCAGGTAAGGTTTCGCTACCGGGTGTTTGCGGAATGGGGTTTTGAGCGCAAGCTCTCGCACGGCAAGGGATTGAGCGCCCTGTTTGCCGGCCCGCCCGGTACCGGCAAGACCATGGCCGCGGAGGTGATGGCCAACGAGCTGCAACTGGATCTATACAAGATCGACCTCTCCGCGGTGGTCAGCAAATACATTGGCGAGACCGAGAAGAACCTCAGCAAAATTTTCCACGAGGCGGAAACCGGCAACGCCATTTTGTTTTTTGATGAAGCCGACGCCCTGTTCGGCAAGCGCACTGAAGTGAGCGATGCCCGCGACCGCTACGCCAACATCGAGATCAGCTACCTGCTGCAAAAAATGGAAGAGTACGAAGGGATGGTCATCCTAGCCAGCAACCTGCGCGAGAACATGGACGAAGCCTTTGTGCGCCGGTTGCGCTTTATCGTGGAGTTTCCCTTTCCCGGCCAGACGGAGCGGCTGCAAATCTGGGAAACTCATTTCCCCCGGGAAGCGCCGCTTGAAGATGGCATCGATTTTGAGTTCCTTTCCCGCCAGTTTCAGATCGCCGGGGGGAATATCAAGAACATCGTGCTCAATTCCGCCTTCCTGGCAGCGGAGAACGGCGGGATAATCGGGATGGAGCACCTTCTGGCTGGGATTAAAAGGGAGTTTGAGAAAATCGGCAAGCTGTGGAATGAGAGCCAGTTCGCCAAATCGAATCGGTTGGAGTAATGGAGTAGTGGAGGAATGGAGTGCAAGATTTATCTTGCCATAAAACGAAGAGTAATGAGGTAATGAAAAATAGAAAATGGTAATGGTTACACATAAAGAAATAAAAAGCCAGAATCGCAAAACAGTTCGTTCGGCTAAAAACAGCCTTCAGCGTCCTGAAGTGAGCGGTAATCGGAAGGCCGGAATTCTGCCGGGCGCCGATTTGTTCCGGCAACGCAGTTTGGGGAACAGGTATCTGCAATCCGCTTTGGCGAATCAAACGGCCTTACCAAAACCGGCGCCGAACCACAGCGCGCCGGTAATTCAGCGCAAATGTTCGTGCGGAGGAACCTGCGCGAGCTGCGCCGCCAGAGAAGAAGAGCGCCGGCGAATCCAACCGAAATTGAAAGTCGGGGCGGCGAATGATGTTTACGAGCGGGAAGCCGACCGGGTGGCGGAGCAGGTGATGCGGATGCCGGAACAAACTGCCAATAATCAATCTCAGCCAGGAATACAGATTCAAAGAATCTCTGCCGGGGACAGCGCCGGCTTCGACGCCGATATTCACCTGAACCAGAGCGGCGGCCAGCCTCTATCCGCTGCCACGCGCCGCTACATGGAGCCGCGCTTTGGGATGGATTTTAGCCCGGTGCGGCTGCATGCCGGCCCGCAGGCGCAGCAGAGCGCGGAGCAGATTCAGGCGCGGGCGTTTACCTGTGGTAATCATATCTGGTTGGGGGAAGGGGCGGCTGAAAGCGACCGCGGGTTGATGGCGCATGAACTGGCGCATGTGGTGCAACAGCACAAAGTTGTGCCCGGGAATTCGGCCCAAACACCCATTACGGCGCCCGAGTCTAATATTGTGCATCGTCTTCCCTTTGGTATCAGACTACCCTCCGGTGTTCGCCTCCTCGATCCGACTGAAGAGGCAATAGCGCGACCAGTCTACGGTAGCAGTCTTAATTATGGTGCTATCTATCTTAGCGACGCATTGGGCGGACGCGGGCGCCCTTTTACGACTTATGTGCCATTGTTAGGAGGAACAATGATCAACATCGGGCCATCAGCTTATGCAACCCCTGGATCCGACCCGAACTTATTGATCCATGAGATAGCCCATAGCTGGCAATCGCAACACCATCCTCAGCCGGCCCAATTCATGGCAAATTCAGTTGCAAGCCAAGCTGCTGCCGAAGCAGTTGGAGGTGACTCTTACTGCTACATACCAGGCAAATGGTTTGGATCCTATGGTGCTGAGCAAATAGCACAACAGATAGAAAATGGGGAAGCGCCCATCATTGCTCATATCAGATCAGTATCTGTTGGGGTACCGGATTTAGCCAACATTGCGAGCCTTAGTATCCCGCGTTGGGAGACTCGAGGTGCATCAGGTGTCACATGCTAGCCAACGGTGGAAGCGGTGTCATAATTGTTTTGGGATTTCAGCCTACGGATCATAAGGAATTCAGAAAAATAGAGGAATAAAATATGTCCGGCTTTACCAACAAACCCAAAATCCTGCGCGGCGCTTTTGTGGAGTTCGGCCTGACCATTCCGCCGCTGTTTGTGGTCTTCCAGTTCAACCCGGAGCAGCTTTCCCGCAGCCGCAGCCTCTCTTTTAATGTACCGGGCCAACCATTCGTTTGCCCGCCCTGTCCCCCAGCAGAAGGGGAAAGAGCGGTACCACAACCGCGGATCTTTGAAAGAAGTACTTCCTTACGCCAGCGTCACAACGAAATCGCAGATCCATTGGAAATACAAGAAAAGCAACTTGTCGAGGTAAAGGAAGAATCTATCAATTTTGAAATCCGCCTCGACGCCACTGATGACCTGAACGATGGGGATCCCATAGTAGAGCTGTTCGGCATCCTGCCCCGGCTCTCTACCCTGGAGTTGATGGTGCATCCTAAAGAAGAGAGTTTGTTAGGTTCGCCGGGCGGGATTAGTCTCACCAAAAAGCCCAATCCACCCCTGATCCTGTTCATTTGGGGATTGTGGCGGGTGCTGCCGGTAAATATCAGCAGCATCAACATTACCGAGCAACAGTTTAATACCATGCTAAATCCCCTGCGGGCCACGGTTTCGGTTAATATGACGGTTATAGAAGGGGCAAATCCGTTTTACAAATATTCAAAGGCGGCCAAGGAACTGACGTCGGCGCTCAACCGGGCTAATGTCGCCGACGTGGTTATACCGGGATAAAACCCGTGTTTGGGTGTTTCCCAAAGGAATGGCTTCGCCACAAGTGTTATAGTGCGTAAGTGTTCAGGCCAACTAAAAATCAAACACTCAAATACTCGAACACCTGGGCACTCGAACACATCAACACAGAAATTGGAGATAATCATGTTCTCTAAAATTTCGCGTTATCGCAAATTGGCCGATGAAGTTGCCATCGATGCCCGGGGGCTGGAGCTGGCCTCGAAAAGCATCCGGCTGCTGCCGGAAGTGAGCGGTAAATTTCAACATACCGTGGAAGAGGTGGACCGCCTGGATCATTTGGCGTTTAAATATTACAAGCAGCCGCGTAACTGGTGGCGGATTTGCGACGCCAACCCGGAATTTCTCTCCCCCCAGGCGCTATTGGGAAAAGAACCGCTGATCACCCAGCGTTTTCCTCTCTCTTTCCGGATGGACGTTAAGAACCCTCCCTGGGCGGGGCTGTTAACCCAATTGCGGGCGATTGTCGGGGTGGAAGAAGTGCAATTGGAGCTGGGAACGAAGTTCGTCCCCAAAACCGAGGATATCGACGACGAAAGGGTAACCTTTATTACGGAAGAACTTCAGCGGGTAGTGGTGATCACATACAACCGGATGAACACCGGCGTGGCGGAGCTTAGCGAACTCATGAGCGATGCCGGTTTCGAAGTTTCCGAACCGGAGACTACCGGACGCGTGGGGAAAAAAATTGTCATTCCCCCGGCAGTGATCGGTTGATTCGTGTTCCGGTGTTTATGTGTTCAAGTGTTCGCGTTTTGTAACATTTTAGTTTTTGAAAAGGCAAGGGATAATCCCAATGAAGAAATGGCGAAATTGTTTTGCCTATATGTGGTTGATGCTTCTACTCTCTGCATGCGCCACCACCGCTTTTTATGACCAGGCGGCTTACCAGCAAGCGGTCAACCTGAAGGTGGAAGCCCTGGCGCTGATGGATAAAGCGACAGAAGCGTATGCCGCCCACCAGGCAAATATAGAGGAGATTTTGCTACGCATTGAAAAAGCCTATGAATACGACCGCGGAAGGAAAATGAACCAGATCAGCGTGCAAATGTGGGAAAATCTGAAAAACCCGGACAAGAATCTGCTGGGGGGATTTCTCAAACGCTGGAAGGAAAAAAACCTGCTCCGGCGGGCGTTTATTGACGAAGCCAAAAAACTGGTGGGAGAGGCGTTCGATCAGATCATCCAGTTGGAAAGCGGCAAGATCAAGCCCGGGGACGTTCAGCTATAATTTGCAGGATGAAAGGGTCCGTTATGGCCGATTTTGATGATTTTCTACAAGAAGTTGCTGAAGGAATTAAAGAGTTGGTCGAAGCCACCTTGAAGGATTTTAAGAAAGAAGCCCTGAAAGACGGCAAAACTTTCTTGGATTCCACCAAAGCCGATCTGGAAAGATGGACCCGCCTGTTGATCAGCGGCGAGCTTACCCAGGAAGATTTTGAGTGGCTGGTAGAGGGGAAAAAAGACCTGGCAGAAATGAAACTCTTAAAGCAGCGCGGCCTGGCGCAAATTAAAATCAACAAGTTCAGGAACAGTCTCATCGCGCTGGTAATTGATAAAGCGCTTTCTATGGTTGCTTAATATGGAATTCGAAAATTTTAAAATTGAGATCGACGGCGAGGAAATCCCGGAACTATACCAGGACATGGTCAGCCTGGAAGTGGAACTCGATGAGGAACTGGCGGCCATGTTCCGGCTAACGCTGACCATGGCGCAGCAACCCGACGGAACCTGGGGTTACTTAGACGATGAGCGCTTACGGGTTTGGAAGCCGGTCGCCATTCATATCGGCTTTGAAAGCGGGATGGAAGAGCTTTTTGCCGGCTATATCACCCGGATCAAACCGGCTTTCGATCCCGATCCCGGCGGGTGTACCCTGGAAATCTGGGGTATGGACGGCAGCGCGCTGATGGACCGGGAAGAGAAATTGAAAGACTGGCCCAATAAAAAGGACAGTGACATTGCCGCCGAAATTTTTGGTCTGTACGGATTCACTCCCCAGGTTGAAGCTACCGCGGTGGTCCACGACGAGGCTGTTTCTACCGTCATTCAGCGGGAAACCGACATGCAATTCCTGAAACGGCTGGCGCTACGCAACGGTTTTGAATGTTATGTGGAAGGGGATACCGGCTACTTTAAACCGCCCGGGATCGCTGCCGGCCCCCAGCCGCTGCTGGCGCTGCATTTCGGCGAGGAGACCAACCTGCACAGCCTTGCCATCGATGTGAACGCCCTGGCGCCGGCCAATGTGGCCATGTTTCAAATCGACCGCGCCAGCAAAGAGATTCTAAGCGCGGCGGCGGAGAGCAGCCAGCAACAATCCCTGGGCAGCACTGACGCTGCCGGTTTACTGGCCAACGGAATGAATCCCGCGCAAACCTACATCGGGATGAATGTGGTCACCAACATTCCGGAGATGGAGGCCCTGTGCCGGGGACTTTTCCACCAGGCGGAATGGTTCGTCACGGCGGAAGGAGAGATCAACGCCAACCAGTATGCCCACGTGCTGAAGCCGCGCGGAACCGTGACCATAAAGGGTATCGGGGAAGCTTACAGCGGAGTTTATTACGTGTGCAAAGTTATCCATACCATCACTACGGGCGGATATACCCAGTTTTTCCGGGCCAAGCGCAACGGGTTGTTTCCGACCGGCTCGGAAGATTTTGGCGGGAACGGCGGGGGATTGTTTTAATGTGTGCAGGTGTTAACGTGTTCAAGTTATACGTATTGAGAAAATGATATGAGCGCATACCTGGAAAAAGCTGTAGCGAACCTGGTGCAAAGAGTGGAGCGGCGGTTCTATGGAAAATACCGCGGTTTTGTAGTGGATAACGCCGATCCCGAACAATTGGGCAGATTGAAGCTGCAAGTTCCGAGCGTGTTAGGAGAAGAAGTGGTGACCGGCTGGGCGCTGCCCTGCCTGCCCTATGGCGGGGATGCCAACCAGGGCTTTCTGTTTATCCCGGAAGTGGGCGCCGGGGTGTGGGTAGAGTTTGAGGAAGGCGACCTGGAATTCCCCATCTGGGTAGGCACGTTTTGGAGCAAGCCGGGCGGCGAGAGCGAACTGCCCAAACCCAATGGCTCCGACGGCAGCGAAGAAGGCAGTGTGCAGGACCCGCCAACCCGGAAAATTATTAAAACGCAAAAAGGACACACGATTCAGTTTGAAGACAAGGGTGGCGAGGAGATGATTCTCATTGTTCAGAAGATAGATGATTCAAAACGTAACGTAATTGCGATGAATAAAGATGGAATTAAAATCACTGACGGCGCCAACGGCCATGAAGTTACCCTTGATAGTGCCGGTATCACGATCTCTGATGGTGTAAGCAGCAACAACAAAATTATTATGGAGCAAAGCGGCCTTACAGTGCAGGACAAGAATGGGAATAAAATTATTATGGGATCGAGTGGGATTCAAGTCGGTAGCAGCGGAGCATCAGAACCGTTTGTCCTGGGAAACCAATTCATGACAAATGTGACAAGTTTCCTGACTGCATTGAGCACGCACACCCATGTTGGCAATCTGGGAGCGCCCACTTCTCCGCCTGTAGCTCCAATGAATTTACAGGTACCCCTTTCAGCCAAGCATAAGGTGGAATAGGAGATTACATGCCGCTTCAAATTGGCTCAGAAACTGCAAATGCTGGAATGAGTTTGGCGATTTACCGGGAGATTGACAGGCAACTTTCTCCTCCACTTCAAAAAGCCGTTGACGACGCTTCCAGCGAGGCCAGGCCAAAGGCGCAAGAAGCATTGGATAAAGCGCGAGAAGGTTGGAAAAAACTTTCTTACGCCATTGCCAAAGGTGTTATTGAACATCTTATATCCAACATGGAAGTTTTCGGGATCAAAACCAGCGGCAATGTGAACGCAGCAGTGAACGGAAATACAGGCCCGGCAGAGCCCGGCAATCACGTGCACAATGTGGACCTCACCGGTTCGCAGGCCGGGCTGGAACTAATCCAGAGCAACGACGGCACAGGACATGTCAGGTAAAGAGTTATGATGGCAGAAAATTTAACCTTCGGTTTTCCATTTTCAGCGGTTCCGGAAACCGGGCGCATCAACGCCAGCGGCGGAGATGAGGCCATCCGGGGAAAAATCATCCAGGTGTTGTTTACCGCGCCCGGGGAGCGGGTCAACCTGCCGCAGTTCGGCTGCGGGTTGTTCAACCTGGTCTTTGAGCCGAACAATGCCGTGCTGGCGGCGGCAATGCAGTTCACCATCGGGCAGGCGCTCATCCGCTGGTTGAAGGACGAAATCATCGTCAATGGCGTGGATGTCTCGGCAAATGGAGAAATGGTCAACGTGGAAGTGGCTTATACCAGGAAAGAAGACCTGTCCCGGCAAATCGTGCGGATACATTTTAAATGATAAAACGATGTTCGACGCTGGATTCTTGATACTCGATATTGATGTGTATCGAATATCGAGCATCAAGTATCACCGAAGGTAAACGACTAACCATGGAAGTATAAACAATGGCTGAGATTGTAAAAACCAACGGGCAGCAAATTATCGATTACATGTCCCGCGATCACGACAGCTTCTTGAAGTACATGCGCGAGTTGATCCCCGGCAAGCTGCCGGAGTGGACTGATTACCAGTCGGAAACCGATTTTGGCAACGTGCTCCTGGAGCTTTTTGCCCACATGGCCGACATCCTCAGTTATTATCAGGATCGCATTGCCAACGAAAGTTTTTTGGGCACTGCGCAGACTCGCCGCAGCATCGCTCAGCACCTGCGGCTGATCGGCTACCGGCTTTCCACCGCCGCGCCGGCTTCGGCCATGCTGAGACTGCTTGTGCCCGCTGGCTGCACCGAGATTATCACGATCCGCAAGGGCGATGCGTTCGCCACCAAAAGCCAGAAAAACCGGCCCAGCGTGCGCTTTGAATATACGAACGATCAGGATCTGGTGATTGATTGTAATGTATTGCCCACAGATTCGCAAACCGGCAAAAAATATTTCGGCAAGAGCGATGGCAGTGACGGCATTCCGGTAGAAGAGGGACGATTGATTAAAGATGAAATCCTGGGAATATCCGACGGCAGCACCAACCAGAAGTTTACCCTGGCGCATCCCGGTTTGATATTGAGATCGCTGGGACCGGGGCAGGAAATACGCAAGGACATTATTCTCGTCACCGAACTGGGCGGGGCAATCGAAGAATGGAGGCTCCAGGAAAGCCTGGCCTTCAGCATCGGAGATCAGCAGGATTTTGCCATTGAAATCGACGAAAACGACCGCGCCACCATTTATTTCGGCGATGGGATCTTTGGAGCAATTCCGCCCACCGGCGCCGCCATCAAAGCAACATACCGGGTCGGCGGCGGGGTAAAGGGAAATTTCCCGGCCAACAGCATTACCACCATCGTCGATGCCCCGCAGTTGGCGCTGTTAGGCGCCACCGTTACCAATCTCAAACCCTCCACCGGCGGGGGGGAGCGGGAAAGCATCGAGCACGCGATGCAGCACGCCCCGGGAGTTTTCCGCTCCCAGAAACGGGCGGTGACCGCCGATGATTATCAAAACCTGGCGCTGGACTTCCCGGGCGTCGGCAAGGTGCGCGCCGAGAAAACAAACTGGAATACGGTAGTCCTTTACGTCGCGCCGAAGGGCGGCGGCCAGGTCAGCGACGTGCTGCGCGCCAACCTGATCGCTTATTTTGAAGACAAACGCCACCTTTCTACCATCATCGAAATTGGAGACGTGGATTATGTAAGCATTTATGTTACCGCTGAAATTGGCATTGAAGCGCATTACCCGGCAGAAGATATTGTCGAAAAAGTAAAAGCCGCCGGCGCTAACCTGTTGGCTTTTGAAAAAGTCGATTTCGGCAAGCCCATTTACCTAAGCAAGTTCTACGAGGATATCGAGGATATCAAAGGAGTGGCCTTTGTGAATATCAGCGAATTCCGGCGCCAACCGGAAGGAAAGGTTGATACCCGGGAGCAAGGCAAAATCTTATTGGAGCCTAACGAAATTCCGGTTGTGCCGGAAACGGCAGATTATGCCGGCGGCTTAAAGGTTGTGGTGGTGAGCGGGGATTAAGCTTGATGCCTGGCTTGGCATAGTCAAGCGAATTGGACGAGCATTCTCCCGTCAGCAAAGAGGATAAACGAATGAGAATTTTCGATTGGTTTGGCAAACATCACGCAAAGCAGAAGAGAGCCGAAGAACCCTTAGTGGATCCGGAGAAAATCGAGAAATTCATCGATGGAAGAGAGGACCTGAAGCCCTACGGGGATTTTATCAAGACGCGCTGGCTTAGTATGGTTGTTTGGTGGCACAACCGTTCCGTTGAGGCTCGCCGGAAGTATTTCTTTCTTCGCCGGGTCGTCGTCGCCGGCGGCGTTTTCATTCCGGTGTTATCCGCCTTGGACATGAATAGTATGTTTGCCCCGTACGCTCCTATTGCCATCGCGGTTGTGGGGGCAGTGGTTGCAGGCTGCGCCGCCTGGGAGGGTGTGGCCAACTACGGCGAAATCTGGCGCGAAAAGCGGCGCGCCGCCGAGTTGCTGAAGGTGGAAGGTTGGCAGTTTTTTCAACTTTGCGGCAAATACCAGGACAACAGGAAGGATGAAAACAACTTAAAATACGCGAAAGCATTTCCCCGTTTTGCCGCCGAGGTGGAAAACATGATCGCTAAAGAGGTTGGTGAATACTTGGCAGTCTTCGGTCCATCCTTAGATCAGGCCAAAGCAGTAGCTGAAAAAGCCCTGCTCGATATTGTTGAGGATGTTAGGAAAAAACTCGGCCACAACACCAATACGGCGGATAAGAAACCCGTCGGGAAATCGAAAAAGGGAAAGGAACGAAATCTTGA
>CAZFVV010000053.1:0-34900 GCA_964522165.1 uncultured Calditrichaceae bacterium | reverse complement strand
AAACTGAAAGAATTCGAAGCCCGCATCGCGGCGGGAGAAAAAATAGAGCCGAAAGACTGGATGCCGGAACGCTACCGCAAACAGTTGATCCGCATGATCTCCCAACACGCCCATTCGGAGATCGTGGGAATGCTCCCGGAGGGCAACTGGATTACCCGCGCCCCTTCGCTCAGGCGCAAACTCACCCTCTTAGCCAAAGTGCAGGATGAAGCGGGGCACGGCCTCTACCTCTACTGCGCCGCGGAAACTTTAGGCGTGGATCGCCATGAGCTGGTGGAGCAGTTGCTGGAGGGTAAGGCCAAGTATTCCAGCATTTTCAACTATCCCACCCTCACCTGGGCGGACATGGGGGTGATCGGCTGGCTGGTGGACGGCGCGGCCATCGTCAACCAGACCATGTTAGCCAAAGCCTCCTACGGCCCCTACGCCCGGGCCATGATCCGCATCTGCAAAGAAGAGAATTTCCACAAGCGCCAGGGCTACGAGATCGTCGCCACTATGGCCGGCGGCGTCCCGGAGCAGAAAAAGATGGTGCAGGATGCCCTCAACCGCTGGTGGTGGCCCTCGCTGATGATGTTCGGCCCCCACGATTCCGACTCCCCCAACAGCGGCGATTTGATGAAATGGAAGGTGAAAACCAAAAGCAACGACGAGCTGCGCCGGCGCTTCGTCAACCTCACCGTTCCCCAGGCCATAGCAGTCGGTTTGACCATTCCCGATCCCGCGCTGAAATACAATGAAGAAACCGGCGACTGGGAATTCGGGGAAATCGACTGGGAGGAATTCTGGGCGGTGGTCAACGGCAACGGCCCCTACAACCGCGAGCGCATGGAAGCCCGCCGCAACGCCCACGCCGAGGGCGAATGGGTGCGCAAAGCCGCAGAGGCGTACGCCGAAAAACAACGGTTGAGGGACCATAAAGTAGCATGAGGGTGATTCTATGAAGAATTTCTATACTGCCGTCATCAAACGAGACGGCGATTGGTGGATTGGGTGGATAGAGGAAGTTCCCGGGGTAAATTGTCAGGAGGCAACCCGGGAAGAGTTGTTAGAAACCCTGAAAATTACCTTGCAGGAAGCGCTGGAATTCAATAAGCAGGAAGCAATCAAATCAGCCGGAGAAAATTATCAAGAAGAACAAATTGCAGTATGAAACGAAGCGAATTGATCCGGCATCTTCGGACTCACGGTTGCGAACTGCTTCGGGAAGGAAGGCGACATTCCTGGTGGCATAATCCGGCTTTAAATAAAAGGTCCGCAGTCCCCCGGCATAGTGAAATCAACGATAATCTTGTAAAAAAATATGCAAAGACCTTGGTGTAACTCCAGTGAAATAACCAGCGAGCCAGGAATATCTGAAAGGCGATCTGATGAGTGAAGTGAAAAGCACACCTGACGAAGTTCATAACAACGACACCCAATGGCCGCTTTGGGAAGTGTTCGTGCAGGAACAACAGGGCGCGCCCCATGAGCACGCCGGCAGCCTGCACGCCCCGGACGCGGAAATGGCCCTGCAAAACGCCCGCGACGTGTACGCCCGCCGGGGAAGATTGCTGAGCATCTGGGTGGTGCCCGCCGGCGCCATCACCGCCTCTGCGCCCGCGGACGACGGCCCCTTTTTCGATCCCGGCAACGACAAGGTGTATCGCCATCCCCAGTTTTACAAAGCGCCCAAAGGGGTGAAAGTGTTTTAATTGGCAATTACCAATTGGCAATTGGCAATTGCCAATTAAAAATGGATGCAGCCCAACATGAAATTCGACCAACAAACCACAGAAGATCTGTTTGATTATCTCCTTCGCTTAGGCGACGACCGCCTGATTTTAGGGCATCGCCTCTCGGAGTGGTGCGGGCACGGCCCGATTTTAGAGGAAGACATCGCCCTGGCGAATATTGCCCTCGACTGCATCGGCCAGGCCATCGGTTTCCTAAAATTGGCCGGGGAGGTGGAGGGCAAGGGGCGCAGCGAAGACGACCTGGCCTATTTCCGGGAGGCGATTGATTACCGCAACCTGATGCTGCTGGAGCAACCCAAAGGGGATTTCGCTTGCACCATCGCCCGGCAGTTCTTGTTCGACGTTTACAGTTTTCACCTGTATGAAGAATTGCAGAAGAGCAGCTTCGAAGAATTAGCGGCGCTGGCGGCAAAATCGTTGAAAGAGGTGCGCTACCACCTGCGCCACAGCAGCCAGTGGGCGCTCCGTTTAGGCGACGGCACCGAAGAAAGCCGCCGGCGTATCCAGAACGCCTTCGAGGATTTGTGGCGCTTTACCGGCGAGATGTTCCGGCCCGACCAGGTAGAGCAGCGCCTGATAGCAAAAAACATAATTCCCGATGCAGCGGCGCTCAAACCGAAATGGGATCAAATGATTAATCAAGTGCTTGGGGAAGCGACGCTTACCGTTCCAAAAGATGGCTTCATGGTCTCCGGCAGCCGCCAGGGCCGGCACAGCGAGCACCTCGGCTATATTCTCTCGCAAATGCAGATTTTGCCCCGCTCCTATCCCACTGCCCAATGGTGATTTTCGGTTTCTGATTTGGGATTTCGGATTGCGGATTTTCGATTGACGATCTTCGATTGAATGACGCGAAGCAAATGACAGCGAAGCCCCGAAGGGGCAAGCCCAATGACGCACGAAGTGCAAATGACTATCAATGACAGCGAAGCGAAATGACTTTTCCTGGAAAAGAACAAATTTTAAAATATCTGAAGGAAGTAAAAGATCCGGAAGTGCCGGTGGTGGACGTGGTGGAATTAGGCGTGGTGCGGAACGTGGCCATCGAAGACGGGCAGGTGCGAATCGACCTTACCCCCACCTATTCCGGTTGCCCGGCCATGAAGGTGATGGAGCTGGAAATCCGCGCGGCGCTCAAATCCCGGGGAATCGAGAACGTCAGCATCAAAACGGTGTTCTTTCCCCCCTGGACTACGGACTGGATGAGCGATGAAACTAAGCAAAAACTGAGAGCATACGGCATCGCCCCCCCGGGGAAAGTGGCCACGCAGGATCTGAATCCCCTGCATTGGCAGGAGAAAAAAGTCTCCTGTCCATTCTGCGACTCCCAAAATACCCGGCTCACCAGCCAATTCGGCTCCACCGCCTGCAAGGCGCTCTACTATTGCAATTCCTGCCAGCAGCCGTTCGAGCATTTCAAGTGTATCTGAAAAGGAGTGCAAAATTTATTTTGCACCAACCATCCCGGCCCATTATCCCTAATTACAAAACCATGAACAGGTGAAATACATACCATGAGCTACCGATTCATCATTTTCCAGATAACACAGGGCGTCGCCCAAATCACCCTCAACCGCCCGGACGTGCTCAACAGCTTCAATCGCTCCATGGCAAAGGAAGTGCAGGATGCCCTGGGGGTTTGCGAACGCGATGAAACCGTCCGCGCGGTGCTGCTCACCGGGGAAGGGCGGGCTTTTTCCGCGGGGCAGGATCTGGCCGAGGCCGCGCCGAAAGACCAGCCCTGGCCGGAGATCAGCGAGATCGTGCGGGAGAGCTACAATCCCATCATCCGCGCCATCCGCGGCCTGGAAAAGCCGGTGGTTTGCGCCGTCAACGGGGTGGCCGCCGGCGCCGCCGCTAACATAGCCCTGGCTTGCGATTTTGTGCTGGCATCGGATAAAGCCGCGTTTCTTCAGGCGTTTTGCCACATCGGGCTGATTCCCGACAGCGGCGGAACGTACTTTTTGCCGCGTCTGGCGGGGTTTGCCCGCGCCACCGCCCTGGCGTTGTTGGGAGAAAAAATTTCCGCCCAACAGGCCCTGGAATGGGGCTTGATCTACAAAGTTTACCCCGCGGAAACCCTGTTGGAAGAGGCGCAGAAACTGGCCGCACACCTGGCCGCCCAGCCCACAAAAGGCTTAGGGCTGATCAAACGCGCCCTCAACCAATCACTGGCGAACGACCTCGACGCCCAACTGGAAGTGGAAGCGGAATTGCAGGCGTTGGCGGGGAAGACCGATGATTGTAAGGAGGGGATTCAGGCGTTTTTGGAGAAGAGGAAACCGGCATTCAAAGGGAAATAAGCCATAGTGCAAAAATAACCCTCTATCCATTAGTTTACTATGCAGATACCCCGGTTGTACAGGGTTTCTTCCCACAGTCTTGACAAACAAGGAGGCTCGTGGCGTAAACCACCACTTCGTTGTCGAACGGTACTCACAGGAAACCGATTATGCAGCTTCTCGATACAACCACTCCCATCGCCGTCCTCGGCGCGGGAGCCATGGGCCGCGGGATTGCCCAGGTTGCCGCTACACATGGGCATCGCGTGGCGGTAGTGGATACGCAAAGCGCCGCGCTGGAAAATGCCCGCAAAAACCTGGAAAAAGTGCTGAATCGCCTGGCCGACAAAGGGAGCATCAGCCCAGAAAATGCGGCGGAGATTCTGCAACGCATCCACTTCACCACCGAAAAAAGCGCCTGCGCCGGCTGCGGGCTGGTCATCGAAGCCATCATCGAAAACCTCTCCGCCAAACAGGCGGTTTTCCGGGAGCTGGAAGCCGTGGTCGCCGAAGATTGCATTTTAGCCAGCAACACCTCCTCGCTGTCGATTACCGCCATTGCTGCGGCCTGCCGCAAACCGGAGCGGGTGGTAGGAGCGCATTTTTTCAACCCCGCCCCCTTGATGCCGCTGGTGGAGATCATCCCCGGCATCGCAACCGGAGATTCTATTGTAGAAACAACCCGGCGGTTAATTGACGATTGGGGTAAAACCACGGTGCGGGCGAAAGACACCCCCGGCTTTATCGTCAACCGGGTGGCGCGGCCGTTTTATGGGGAAGCGATCCGCATCCTGGAAGAAGGCGTCGCCGGCGTCGCTACCATCGATTGGGCGATGAAAGAGATCGGCGGATTCCGCATGGGGCCGTTCGAGCTGATGGACTTGATCGGCAACGACGTGAATTACGCGGTGACAACCTCGGTGTGGGAAGCGTTTTTCTACGATCCCCGCTACAAACCATCCTTCACCCAAAAACGGTTGGTTGAAGCCGGCCGCCTGGGGCGCAAATCCGGGCGAGGGTATTACGATTACGCCCCCGGCGCAGTTCTGCCTGAACCGGTTAAGGATCGGGAACTCGGAGAGACCATATTTTTCCGCATCCTGGCCATGCTGATCAACGAAGCGGTAGAGGCGGTTTTCTGGCAGATCTCTTCCGTGGAAGACGTCGATTTGGCCATGGCCAAAGGGGTCAATTATCCCAAAGGTTTGCTGAAATGGGGGGATGAAATCGGTTTGGAAAAAGTGTTGGAAAAATTGCAACAACTCCGGGAAGAATACGGCGAAGACCGCTATCGCCCCAGCCCCCTGCTGAAGCGAATAGTACGGGAAGGCCGGCGGTTTTATCAATGAAATATTGAACCACGAATTCACACGAATTTGACTTTCTCTTTGTCATAATACTGCATTGACCACCGACAAATCATCCTTTATATTTAGAAAAAAGAGAAGCGATACATGAAGAATAAAATAAAGAGTCATAGCAATATTTTAAATCAAAATAAGTAAAAATCAGAATAAGGAAAAGTATCTAAAAGAAGGACACCTAATGAAGCTTAGAGAAGTAACTATTAAAAATTTCCGTTGTTTGTTTGATATAACGGTTCCTCTTAGTGATACGACGGTGTTAGTTGGAGAAAATAATTCTGGGAAGACAACGCTTCTTGATGCTCTAAAGATTGCATTACCTCGTAGCCAACCGAGTCGTGGAAATCCATTCGATGAGTATGACTACTCCATGTCTAAAATTGGCGATAGCCCGCAATCAAGTGAAGGAATTATTATCGAACTTTGGTTTCGTGAGGATAAATCTGCTGAGTGGCCTGACTCTTTAGTTCAAATGCTTAATGAGATTATCCAAACCGATCCCATAAAAGACGTACATTCAATCGGGTTACGGTTATCGAGCAAATACGATCTGCCAACCAAAGAGCTTGTCACCATCTGGGAATTTCTTACATTAGATGGGCAGCCGTTGGGAGGAAAGGGCGCAAGCCCCACTAATTTGGGAAGATTTCTTTCTTACATTCGATTATTTTACTTGTCTGCTCTCCGAGACTCAGATACTGAATTCTCTTCACGCTCCCAGTTTTGGGGGCGGATACTTCGCGATCTCAAAATAACCGAAGAACAAAGAAAAACTCTTAGCGAGGAATTAGCAAAGTTAAACGCCACTTTATTAACTGCTGATCCAAGACTTGAGCAAGTAAGAACAACATTAGACAAAACCCAGGAAATCATGGGATTGGGATCCGGCCAGAAGACGTCAATTCAGGCATTGCCGCTTAAGCCATGGGACTTGATGTCAAAATCAGAGGTTGTCATTAAAGCCCGTGGCAGTGAAGTTGAATTTCCACTGTCTCGACACGGGCAGGGTGTGCAGAGTTTGGCAGTGCTCTTTCTATTCCAGTCTTACATCGATGTGCTTCTCAAACCAACATTTCAGCCTGAAACTGAGGCGATTTTAGCCTTAGAAGAACCAGAGGCTCATCTCCATCCCCAGGCAACGCGCGCGTTGGCAACGAATTTGGATGAAGTCAAGAGCCAGAAAATTGTCTCAAGCCACTCACCCTATTTTATTCAAGAAATTCCATTCACCCAGATCCGGATGTTTCGCCGAAATGGCCCGGCGTCTAAAGTTCTTTATGTGAAGCGATCCTTTACAGCTAATGTGCCAAACTCACCCGATTTGTTGGAGTTTTGTAAGAATAATACACCGAAATTTGATTATCACGCAGGCAATTCTACTCTAACCGTCAATGGCAAAATAGAGGATAAAGAATATCGTAAACTGCTCACCATGTACCCCAAACAAACGCATGTGCATGCTCAACTGAAACAGCTTCATAATGAATCACAAACGTACCTTAATGATAATGAGCTTGCAGACCTTGATACCTATGCAAAGCGTATTCGGGGGGAAGTGCTTTTTGCACGTGCATGGTTACTATGTGAGGGACAGAGTGAGTATCTTCTGTTACGATACTTTGCCGGATTGTTAGGAAAACCGCTGGATCAATATGGTATAACAGTAATTGACTTTCAAAATAATGGATCACCAGGGGCATTTGTTCGTCTGGCACGGGCTTTTGAAATTTCCTGGATACTGGTTTGTGACAATGATGATGCGGGAGAAGGCTTCATAAAGCAGCTCGAAGCGTGTGGTCTGTTGCCCACAGAAATCACAACGCTTGCGCGTCGGTTGCCAGAAAAAAATATGGATTTGGAGCTCTTTCTTGTGAAAAATGGATTTGAACAAGAGTACTTGCAGGTTTTTTCGGAACGAAAAATTGTTCTATCAAAAAAGAAAGGTGAAGTTGGCTACGAAGATGAGATAGCCTCGAAAATAAGGACAGAAAAGACGGAATTCATCGTAGCTTTGATCGAGAAATTGCGCGCAGCCAATGCAGACGCCAAACGCGTTCCCCCATTCCTGGCTACTATTATTAATGACATCATTGCAAAAGCCTCATTATGAAAACCAAAGAATTTTTGAAAGCCTGGGAAGAATTGAGCCCAATTCAGCGACGGGCGGCAGAATGGGATCAATGTCCATTGTTAGTACTGGCCGGGCCGGGTTCAGGTAAAACGAAAGTTTTGACGTGCCGTATTGCCCGTATTCTTGAATCGAGCTCTGACCAGAAATTCCGTATTCTGGGCTTAACATTCACTAATAAAGCCGCCGATGAGATGCGGAGCCGCATTACGAACTATATACCCGGACAAGAGAGCCGACTTTTCTTAGGTACTTTTCATTCATTCTGTGCTGACGTCTTACGCCAACACGGCACTCACTTGGGTATAAACCCCAATTTCCATATCTACTCACAAGATACAGATTTGCAAGCGATATTAAATGACGCGGTGGAAGAAGCAAAGAAAGCGATCCATATCATCAGCGATTTGGATAAGAAGGCCTTGCCGATTATACAACGCCTCAAATCGCTTCTTATATTGCCTGAGAAAGCTCGCGAGGTATTTAGAGACAAAGAAACCGGGGAAAGGATGGCTATTGTCTACCCCGCTTATGAAGCGGAACTAAACAAACGCGGTATTCTCGATTTTAATTCGCTAATTCTTAAAACCTATCAACTGTTTGTCAACTTTCCGGCATTTGCCAAACGCTATCGCACAGTCTATCCATACATCTGTATTGATGAGTTTCAAGATACGAACCAGGCTCAATACGGTCTCATCCGGGCTCTAACGGGTGACCAACACCGAAATTTATTTATTGTTGCTGACGATGATCAGATTATTTATCAATGGAACGGAGCAAGTCACGAACGCCTTAAAGAGTTTCTAAAAGATTATTCGCCGATGGTTATACAGTTACCTATGAATTACAGATGCCCACCTGAGATTGTCGATCTGGCCAATAATCTTATACGCCATAATTTTTTACGAACAACCGATAAAAAACCACTCGAAGCCTTCCGCCCATCGCGTGGCAAGGAAACTGTACGTTTGCTGCCGTGCTTTCTTGACTTTGAAGCAGAGGCGGCGGGTGTTGCAAGAGATATCAAGCAAAGACATTCTGAGCATCCTGGTTCTGTTGTTGTATTGGGGAGAAACCGCAAATTACTCGAGGGAGTGAAAACAGCTTTGGAGCGTGAAAAGTTGCCTGCGGCAATTACCCAGCGAAAAGATGAGTTTGAAAGTACCCCCTTTGTGTGGCTTCATTCAATTTTACGGCTTGCTAATAACGGGCAAGATCGCCGTTATTTGGAAGCAGTATGTGGGTCGTTTGCCCAACTCACCCAGGTGGAAATCAATCCTAAAGACGTCATCTTGCAAGCTCAGGAATCAAATCTTGGTTTTTTACAAAACTGGATCAGACTTGTTAACCAAAAAGCTACAAATGTATTAGTGAAAGAAATTATCCACGAGACTTCACGCTATTTGATAAAGAGTAGAGACTTTCAATCGTTTAGTAGAACTGCACTTGCTTGGTTTTCTGAACTGGCACAAACTCAACGCCAACCTGAAAAAGATTTTTCAGTTGAAATATTTGCTCGTTATGAAGAAGAGCAAGTAGTTTGGGAGGAATTGATGAAAGAAATCAAACGAAATTTGGGTGACGAACCAACACTAGAAGCTTTTTTACAGGAACTCGAAATGCGCTCAAAAGAGCCAATTCCAAAATCCAATACCGTTACACTTATGACAATCCATAGCGCAAAAGGTAAAGAATTTGATCATGTTTACCTTATTGGGCTTGTAGAAGATGAGTTGCCTTCTTTTCAGAGTAAGAAAAAGGGGGATAAAAGTCTGGAAATGGAGGAAGAAAGACGCAGTTGTTTCGTGGCAATAACCCGGGCAATTAAGACGTTAACGCTTAGTTATGCGATGAATTATAGAGACTGGCAAAAACAACCTTCCCGCTTTCTTTTTGAAATGGGATTACTCAGAAGTAAAGTTTAACAACGCAAGATCACATTACGATTATGCCCAGCTATTGTATGGATTTTTAGAGGCCTAGATCAGTTGGTTGGTTGGGGCGCAGAACAAATTGTACATTTGGCGATTCCGGCACTCCGCTTCGCTACAGCCGGAATGACAGAAAAAATTAGCGCGTGGCTGTCATTCCTGCGAATGCTGGAATCCCCTAATCGACACAGATTTGTGCAATCTGTGCTGCGCCCGTTGGTTGGGTGAAAATGCAGTTCCTCGCTGAAAGCAGGGAAATTTGTAGACGAGATCAAGACAATTTCTTTTAGCTTGGAATCCAAAGCCATGATCACATACCACTCAAATCATACAGAACCTTTTTACATTCACTATGTACAAAAAAGAACTGGCGAAAAATGTTGTCGATAAAATGATGGCGATGGACCCCTTCAGTCGCTGGTTAGGCATTGAGGTGCGGGAAGCTGCCCCCGGCCGGGTGGTTCTGCAAATGCAGGTGCGCGAGGAGATGCTCAACGGCTTCGGGGTTTGCCACGGCGGGGTAACTTTCTCTTTTGCCGACAGCGCCCTGGCCCTCGCCTCCAATTCGCATGGCAAAGTGAGCCTGCTGCTGAAAGCCAGCATGTCTTATCCCGCCCGGGTGCAGGCCGGCGATGTATTAAAAGCGGTTGCGGAAGAAGAAACCCTTGACGACAAGATCGGAATTTACCGCATCATCGTCAGCAAAAGCGACGGGGAAAAAGTAGGGATATTCAACGGCACGGTTTACCGAACCCCCAAAGACCATTTTTGAAAGCGATTCCTTGGAAATTATATTTCAAATCGAAACTATTGCCACAAAGTCACCGGACACCAGGTTACCCTCAGTTTTCTGGTAGTTCTTTGTGAATTCTTCATAACTTAGTGACTTTGTGGCAATAGAGGAATAGCGAGGAAAAATGAGAGAAGCATATATTATCGACGCCGTCCGCACCCCTATCGGTAAATTCGGGGGAGCGCTCTCCCCGGTGCGGGCGGACGATTTAGCCGCGCTGGTAATCGGCAAAATCATGGAACGGAACTCCCAGGTCGATCCCTCCCGGCTCGAGGACGTCATTTTCGGCTGCGCCAACCAGGCCGGGGAGGACAATCGCAACGTGGCGCGCATGGCGCTGCTCTTAGCGGGGCTGCCTCCTTCGGTTCCGGGGGAGACCGTCAACCGGTTGTGCGCCTCGGGCATGAGCGCAGTGGTGCAGGCCGGGCGGGCTATCGCCCTAGGCGAGGGCGACCTGTTCATCGCCGGGGGGGTGGAACACATGACCCGCGCCCCTTACGTGCTGGCGAAATCCACGGTTCCTTTTGACCGCAATATTCAACTTTACGATACCAGCCTGGGCTGGCGCTTCGTCAACCCGCTGATGGAAAAGACCTACGGCATCGACAGCATGGGCCAGACCGCGGAGAACGTGGCCGAGCAGTTCAAGATCAGCCGGGAAGACCAGGATCGCTTTGCCCTGCGCTCGCAGCAGAAAGCAGACCTGGCGCGGGAAATCGGGCGGCTGGCAACCGAAATCACGCCGGTGGAAATCCCCCAATCCAAAAAAGAGCCGGTTCTGTTCAAGCACGATGAATTCATCCGCCCTCATACCAGTCTCGAGGCGTTGGCAAAGCTGAAACCGGCTTTCCGCGTTGATGGGAAAGGTTCGGTGACCGCGGGAAATTCCTCCGGCATCAACGACGGGGCCTGCGCCCTGCTGCTGGCCTCGGAATTGGGGGCCGCCAGTTTCAACCTGAAGCCCCGCGCCCGCGTCGCCGCCTCCGCAGTGGTGGGGGTAGAGCCGCGCATTATGGGCATGGGGCCGGTGGGCGCTACCCGCAAGGCGCTGAAAAGAGCCGGCCTGAAGCTCGCTGACATGGCGGTAATCGAGTTGAATGAAGCCTTCGCCGCGCAGAGTTTAGCCTGCCTGCGGGAATTGGGCCTCAAAGACGAGGACCGGCGGGTGAATCCCAACGGCGGGGCTATCGCCCTGGGGCATCCCCTGGGTATGTCCGGCGCGCGTTTGATCACCACGGCAATGATCGAACTGGAGCAGCGCAACGAACGCTACGCCCTCTGCACCATGTGCGTGGGGGTGGGGCAGGGCATGGCGGTGATTCTTGAAAGAGTTTAACAGTCTTCAGGTGCGCAAGTGTTCAGGTGTTCATGTTACCTGAACACCTGAACACACGAACACACGAACACCCAAACACTTGTGAGAAAGTAAGAATATGAGCAACATCTTTGAGTTCAACGGCTTCAAGCCGGTGGTGCATCCGAGCGCCTTCATCCATCCCAACGCCACGGTGACCGGCAACGTGATTATCGGGAAAGAGGTGTACATCGGCCCCGGGGCGGCCATTCGCGGCGACTGGGGAGAGATCATCATCAAAGACGGCTGCAACGTGCAAGAGAATTGCACCATCCACATGTTCCCGGGCATTACCGTGGTGTTAGAAGAGTCCGCCCACGTGGGGCACGGGGCGATCATTCACGGGGCGCACCTGGGACGCAACTGCCTGGTGGGCATGAACGCGGTGGTGATGGACAACGTGGAAGTGGGCGAGGAGAGCATCATCGGGGCGCTGTGCTTTGTGCCGGAGGGCATGGAAATCCCCCGGCGCAAAATTGTGCTGGGCAACCCCGCCAAAATCGTGAAAGACGTCAGCGATGAGATGATCGCCTGGAAAACCGAAGGAACCCGGCTCTACCAGTCGCTTCCGAAAGAGCTTCACGCCACTCTCCGCGTCTGCGATCCGCTGCGGGAAGTGCCCAAATTCCGCCCCAGGCAGGAGACGGGGTATAAGACCTGGGGGGAAGTAAGAAGTAAAAAGTAAGAAGTAAAAAAGAGTGTCTCAACGGGATGACTTCACTCGTTTTCACTCGTTCCCACCCCGGTCTATCAGGGATGGAAACGCACTAACACAGAAACTCTGTTGCAAAAATAGCTCTATTGAGTAGCCTCTCCCTCGTTCCCAAACTCCCGCTTGGGAACGCACTAACCCGGAAATTCTATTTCAAAAATAGCGTTATTGAGTAGCCTTCCTCGAAAGATGGCGGGTTGTTTTTTGAGCCGCAAGGCTCTTTCCAAACTTCCCTTTTACATCCCGGCAATTCTGTGCTATATTCGTTTTAGATTAACGTTGGTATTTATTAATGAAAACTCTCTCAGAAGTTCAAGAACAATTATCTTCCGGTGAGTTTGAATTCAGCCGTCATGCTTTTAAACGGGCAATTGAACGGAACATTAGCGATCTTGAAATCAGGGAAGCGGGAGAAAACGTAAAGATTATTGAAAACTATCCCGGGGACAAATACTCCCCAAGTTGTCTGCTCTTAGGTTTTACAAAAAACGGGCGGCCATTACATATCCAGGTGTCCGTGGCTGATACCGACCTGGTTAAGATCATCACTCTATACCAGCCGGATGAAAAAGAATGGATGAATTACTCTCAAAGGAGATAAAAATATGTTTCAATGCCATTTATGCGGCTCTACAGAGTTTCGGGAGGATTTTGTGAGCGAAGTCTTTCAAATTAACGGGAAGCATGTGTTAGTTGAGCATATCCCTGCGAAAGTTTGCCTTCGCTGTGGAGAAATGATCTTCAGCCGAGAGACCACGGAGAGAATTAGACTCCTCGTTCACGGGGAAGGGAAACCGCAAAAATCTATCAAGATAGATGTTTTTGAATTTGAAAAGGAGACCTCATGAAAATAAAAAGCTACGCCCGCGGCCAATGGGTGGAAGGCCGCGGCAAAGACATGGAAGTGTTCAACGCCGTCAATGGCGAGAAAATCGGCGAGGTGAGCAGCGCGGGGCTGGATTTCAAGGGCATGTTGGAATACGCCCGCACGGTGGGGGGGCCGAAGCTGCGCAAAATGACCTTCCACGAGCGCGGGCGCATGTTGAAAGCCCTGGCGGTGTATCTCAACGCCCGCAAAGAGGAGTTTTATCCCATCTCCGCCTGGACCGGCGCCACCAAAGGCGATAGCTGGATCGACATCGACGGCGGCTTCGGAACCCTGTTCGTTTACGCCAGCAAAGCCCGCCGGGAGCTGCCCGATGAGCCGTTCTACGTGGAAGGCGAGCCGGAAATGCTCTCCAAGAACGGCACTTTCGTGGGGCGGCACGTCTGCGT
The DNA here is from genome assembly GCA_964522165.1 of uncultured Calditrichaceae bacterium. GTDB lineage: Bacteria > Calditrichota > Calditrichia > RBG-13-44-9 > J075 > JABWBP01. The sequence goes on along the minus strand of CAZFVV010000053.1, from coordinate 21,322 downwards.
GCCCTTAGAAGGCGCGGCGGTGCACATCAACGCTTTCAACTTTCCCTGCTGGGGAATGTTGGAAAAGCTCTCCCCTACCCTGCTGGCCGGGGTTCCCACGATCATCAAACCGGCCAGCCAGACCTGCTACCTCACCGAGGCGGTGGTGAAAGCCATCATAGCGTCGGGCATCCTGCCTGAAGGCGCGTTGCAGCTTATCTGCGGCAGCGCGGGAGATTTGTTAGATCACCTTACCGGTCAGGACGTGGTCACCCTCACCGGCTCCGCCTCCACCGGCCTGAAGCTGCGCCAGCTTCCTTCCATCGTCAATAACTCGGTGCGCTTCAATATGGAGGCGGATTCGCTGAACTTCTCCATGCTCGGCCCCGACGCCCATCCCCAAACCGTGGAGTTCGAGCTGTTCATCAAAGAGGTCGCCAAAGAGATGACCGTGAAAGCGGGGCAGAAGTGCACCGCCATCCGCCGCACCATCGTGCCGCGCCAATACATTGCGGAAGTGCTGGAGGCGCTGAAAAAACGCCTCGAGGGCGTCAAGTTGGGCGACCCGGCGCGGGAGGGCGTGCGCATGGGACCGCTGGTCAGCCGCGCCCAGGTGCAGGAAGTGGCTGGCGTCGTGGAGAAGCTGCGCAGCGAAACCGAGCTGGTTTACGGCGGCAGGGAGGATTTCGAGATCATCGGCGGGGACCGGGAAAAGGGGGCGTTTTTCCCCTCCACCCTGCTCTATTGCGAAGACCCTTTCAACAACACCGCCCCGCACAATTTAGAGCCGTTCGGCCCGGTGAGTACGATAATGCCCTACAACACGGTGGAAGAAGCTATCGAATTGGCGAAGTTAGGCAAGGGCAGCTTAGTCGGCTCCCTGTTCACCGCCGACGATGCGGTTGCCCGCGAGATCGTTTTGGGCGCGGCGGCGTACCACGGGCGAATCATGATCGTCAATGAGTATTGCGCCAAAGAATCCACCGGGCACGGCTCCCCGCTGCCGCACCTGGTGCACGGCGGCCCGGGTCGCGCCGGGGGCGGGGAAGAATTAGGCGGCATCCGCAGCGTGCTGCACTACATGCAGCGCACCGCCCTGCAGGGGTCTCCCACCACCCTTACCCGCATCACCAACGAGTGGATGAAAGGCGCCGCGCAGCCGGAAAGCCAGATTCATCCCTTCAAAAAATATTTCGAGGAAATTCAAATCGGCGATACCCTGACCACCCACCGGCGCACCATCACCGAGGCGGATATCGTCAACTTTGCGGGCATTAGCGGGGATTATTTTTACGCCCACACCGATGAGATCGCCGCGGCCAAACACCACATCTTCAAAAAGCGGGTGGCGCACGGGTATTTTATCATTGCCGCGGCCGCGGGGCTGTTCGTCTGGCCGGGCGAGGGGCCGGTGCTGGCCAATTACGGGCTGGATAATTTGCGCTTCCTCCAGCCGGTTTATATCGGCGACACCATTCACCTGAAGCTCACCTGCCAGCGCAAGACCGCCAAAGAGCCGCGCGAGGGCGAGCCGCCCAACGGGGTGGTGGAATGGGCGGTGGAGGTATTCAACCAGAATGATGAAGCGGCAGCCAGTTATACGGTGTTGACGTTGGTGAAACAAAAAAGCTGAAAACACTTCTAAATGAAAGCATTATCTTTGTAGATTATTCCCTCAATTTCATCGAAGGAGATATATCATGGTAACAAGGTTCGAAATGAATATTCCTGACACCATCATGCGGGTATTGGGAGCAAATAAGAAAAATATCGACCGGGTTTTAAAACAGGAATTAGCACTTCACTATTTTGAAAAAAAACGTTTAACCTTTGGTCAGGCCCGGGAGTTGGCAAATCTATCGACCTGGGAATTCCTCGATTTATTAAGAGAGCGAAAAATACCGTTACATTATGAATTAGAAGAATTGGAAGAAGATTTGGAAACCATAGAACGAATCGCCCATGAGTAAAGTTGTTTCAAACGCTTCTCCATTGATTGGTTTATCCTCAATCAAGGAGCTAAACCTGTTGAAGGACTTGTTCAATGGGATCACGATTTCTACAGCGGTTTACGATGAAGTGGTGGTTGAAGGAAAGAACAGAGCAGGCTCTCGAGAAGTTGAGCAGGCTTGCGGAGAATGGATAAAGGTTTTGCCGGTGGAAAACAAAGCCGGGGTTGATATTCTATTAGCAGTTTTGGACCGGGGCGAAGCAGAAACAATCGTTTTAGCGCAGGAATTAAACTTTGAGTTGGTTTTGTTGGATAACCGCGAAGCAAGAATTTTTGCAAAGAGAATAGGGTTAAACATACTCGGTACTGTTGGCGTTCTCCAATTAGCCTGGGAAAAAGGATTCATCAAAGACCCGGTTAAAAAGTTGGAGTCATTGCGAAATAAAGGGTTCTGGCTATCTTACCAGTTGATCTATGAAGTACGGAAAAGAGTATCGGAAAATCCCAAATCTAAAAAGCGATGATTTCTCCCACAGCGTTCGGTATATCTGGGGACGAGGGCTTGCTCCGGTTAGTTCGGATTAGCATCATGTTAAAAAGACAAAACATTAGAGCACAATTCGCCATCTGCATCGAAAACTCCGGTTACCCGACCTCGTTGGAGTTATTCAAAGTTTATCGGATTCTGCCTGATGAAGAAGCCGCTGCGGACGGCGATCTACGTGTCATCGATGAGAGTGGTGAAGATTATTTATATCGCTGCGGATTGGTTTGTGTTCATTGAGCCGCCAAAGGCGGTTTTGGAACGAATGCAGCGGGCTTCCAGAGCAACGGCGTCTCAATAAAAAGGATAATGTTGAATGAATAAAAAAAGCGCTAAAAAACGATTCGGCCACCTGCCGCCCAAATATAAATTTTCCTTGAATCCCTACCCCCAGATGCGTTTTTCCAGTTGCCCGAATTGCGGGACGAAAACCGGCCAGCGAAAACTGCCTTTGTTGATCCACGTCGATCCTCAACATCTAATAGCGCTCAATTATACCAACCGATATTGCAGTCGCTGCAATATACTGATCGGCCACAAGCATGAGATTGAGTACCATTTAACGGAAATGTTCAAAAGAATCGATCCCGAGGTGGTGGGCAATAGATACCTCATTATTGGCGCTGTCGAGAAAAAAGCCTGGCGCGAGGGTATGGAAACGCCTAAGCAGTTAGAAGAAATCCTTGATTTTACCAGCGATTTTAAGAGCTTTGAGGAGATTCGAATGACCATGGGCGGATGGTTTCCGGCGGGTGTGACGCCGCCGGTTATGGAACCGCCCAAATCAAAAAATTGGGTAAAGAGATGATCGGGGCGGCATGTTTATCCTCCCCGGCTCGCCGGATGATGATTTATAACCTAAACGATGCCCATCAACGGATGCTATGATTTCCCGGCAAATAAAAGATAAAACCTGCCCGCGGCTCGCGGAGATAGAGCAGGAGAAACAAGTGCGAGTCTTGTACGCCTGCGAATCCGGCAGCAGGGCCTGGGGATTCCCCTCGGTTGACAGCGATTACGACGTGCGCTTCCTCTATATTCACCCGATAGATTGGTATCTTTCAATCGAGGAAAAACGCAACGTGATCGAACGCCCGATTGACGAGCATATAGACATCAGCGAGTGGGAAATTCGCAAGGCGCTCAATCTCTTCAGAAAATCGAATCCGCCTTTGCTGGAGTGGCTGCAATCTCCCATCATCTATAAAGAACAGTATAGCGCCGCCCAAAACATGCGGGCGCTGCTGCCGGAGTTCTATTCACCGGTCGCCTGTCTCTATCACTATCTGCACATGGCGCACGGCAATTTTCGCGAATACCTGAAAGGGGAAACGGTATGGATCAAGAAATATTTCTACATGCTGCGCCCGGTGCTGGCCTGTAAATGGATCGAGCAGGATTTAGGCCCCGTTCCCATGGAATTTGAAGCATTGGTTGATCGCATTATCGAAGACGGGGGATTGTGAAAGGAAATCAAAAATTTGATAATACGGAAAAAAGAGGGGGAGGAACTTGCCTGGGGACCTAAGATACCGGCCATCAGCAATTTTTTAGCGACTGAAATTGAAAGATTAGAGTCCGAAAAATTTGACAAAAAGAAGCGCAAACCGGATGTGGAAAAGCTGAATGAGCTATTCCGTTCAACACTAAAAGAAGCTTGGGAAAAAACGCAGGAGAATTGACATGCCCGACAACGGCTACGCAAAAATTGACATTCGAGACGGCGTTGGAACGCTGACCTTTTTTCACCCGAAAAAAAATTCCCTGCCCGGGGCCTTGTTAAAAGAAATAGCGGAAGGCATCCGGAGTTTAGGGGACGCCGATAACGCCCGCGTGGTGGTGCTGCGCAGCGACGGCGACGGCCCCTTCTGCGCCGGGGCTTCTCTCGACGAATTGTTGGCGATCCACAATTTCGAGCAGGGAAAAGAGTTTTTCATGGGTTTTGCCCGCCTGATCCTGGCGATGAAAAAATGCCCCAAACCGATCATCGCCCGGGTGCAGGGAAAAGCCGTGGGCGGCGGGGTGGGAGTGGTCGCCGCGGCGGATTATGCCCTGGCATCCGCCAACGCCGCCCTCAAACTGAGCGAACTGGCGATTGGCATCGGCCCCTTTGTGATTGGCCCCGCGGTAGAGCGCAAAATCGGGCGGGGGAATTTCAGCGCCCTGGCCATGGATACGGAGTGGCGCGAGGCTGCCTGGGCCAAAACCCACGGTCTCTACAGCGAAGTTTTTGGCAGCGCCGCCGAATTGGACGCCGCCGTGGACGCCCTGGCGGAAAAACTTGCCAAATTCAACCCCGAGGCCATGGCTAAACTGAAAGCGGTGCTTTGGGAAGGGACCGAGCATTGGGATCGACTATTAGAAGCGCGAGCGGAGATGAGCGGGCGACTGGTATTGTCGGAATTTACCCGCAACGCGATTGCCGCGTTTAAACAATGAGTTCAACCACTAATTACACGAATTTCACTAATTGGGTAGCCCCCCTCTACGGTGTTGCTATGATTTTTTAACCGCGGAGAACGCAAAGGTCACAGAGAAGATAAGATATTTCTTCAAAATTACATTTCCCCTCGGCGTAACTTCGCGATCTTTGCGCTCTCCGCGGTTGAAATAACCCGATCAGGCCGCGGCAACACTCAACAAGGGGACTGCCATAATTGTGTTGGTACAAAAACTATTCGTGTAATTGGTGAAATTCGCGGTTAAAAAAATGATCAAACCTTACGGCGCCTGGAAATCCCCCATTACTGCCGGGATGGTCGCCTCCGCCGGCGTCAGTTTCGGCGATATTCAGATCGACGGCGAAGACGTTTACTGGATCGAAAACCGCCCGGAACAACGGGGACGCAATACCATTATGCGTCATACCCCCGGCGGCCGGGTTGCGGAAATTCTTCCCGAGCCCTGGAACGCCCGCTCCACCGCGCACGAATACGGCGGCGGGGCCATGCTGGCGCACGGGGGGATAATCTATTTTTCCCATTTCGGCGATCAGCAAATCTACCGCATTGCCCCGGGCAAGCCCCCGGAAGCAATGACAAATGAAGCGGGCGTGCGCTACGCCGATTTCATCATGGATCAGCGCCGCAACCGGTTGATCCTGGTGCGGGAAGACCATTCTCGGCCGGGTAAAGAACCGGCCAACACCCTCGCCGCCCTGCCGCTCCACGGCGGTGCAACCCAGATACTGGTTTCCGGCAACGATTTTTATGCTTCCCCGCGCCTCAGCCCCGATGGTACGCAGTTGGTTTGGCTTACCTGGAACCATCCTAATATGCCCTGGGACGGAACGGAACTCTGGCTGGCGGAAGTTGAATCCGGCGGAGCGCTAAAAAACCAACGCTGCATTGCCGGCGGGCCCGCCGAATCGATTTTTCAGCCGGAGTGGTCGCCGCAAGGAACTTTGTATTTTGTTTCCGACCGCAACACTTCGGCAGGCTCAGTACTCAGCGGTTGGTGGAATTTCTACCGGTTGCAAAATGGCCGGGTGGAGCCGCCGTTGGAAATGGAAGCGGCCATGCCGCAAGCGGAATTTGGCCTGCCGCAATGGGTATTCGGAATGTCAACCTATGCGTTTGCTTCGGCAAAGCGGATTATCTGCGCCTATACGAAAGAGGGCGCCTGGTACCTGGGAAGCATCGACCTCCCCCCAAAAAAGCTGAGAACACTCGAAGCGCCATACACCTACATTACCCGGGTGAGGGCGAACAGTAAAAAAGCGGTCTTCGAGGCTGCTTCTCCCGTGCAAGTCTCCTCGTTGGTGGAATTCGATTTGGGCAGCGAGAATTTTCAAGTGCTGCGCAAATCAAATCCGGTAGAAATTGATGCGGGGTATATTTCACTTCCGCAAAGCATTCGTTATCCCGCCGCCGATGGCTCACCGGTGCGGGCATTTTTTTATCAACCTCACAATAAAGATTATCGCGCGCCGGAAAGCGAGCGCCCGCCGCTGCTCGTGATGATCCACGGCGGCCCCACCGCCGCGGCGGACACGGGGTTGAAGATGAAAATCCATTACTGGAGCAGCCGGGGGTTCGCGGTGCTGAACGTGAATTACCGCGGCAGCACCGGCTACGGGCGGGCCTACCGGGAACTGCTGAACGGGAAATGGGGCATTGCCGACGTGGAAGATTGCGTTTACGGCGCACAATACCTGGCTGAAAAAAACCTGGTGGATACAAAGCGGTTGGCCATTACCGGGGGCAGCGCCGGGGGATTTACGGTTTTGGCCGCGCTTACCTTTTATAACCTGTTCAAAGCCGGGGCCAGCTACTACGGCATCAGCGACCTGGAAGCATTGGCGCACGACACGCACAAGTTCGAATTACGATACACCGACCGCCTGATCGCCCCTTACCCGGAAAAACGAGAGATTTACGCGCAGCGATCTCCCATCCATTTCATTGACCGGCTGACCAGCCCGGCCATTTTTTTCCAGGGGATGGATGATAAAGTAGTGCCGCCAGACCAGTCGGAGAAAATGGTGCAAGCATTACGGAACAAAAAAATCCCCGTCGCTTACCTTGCTTTCGAGGGAGAAGGACACGGCTTTCGCCGCAGCGAAAACGTACGGCGGGCCTTAGAAGCGGAATATTACTTCTATGCCCGGGTTTTCGGTTTTGAAATTGCTGATAAAATTGATGCAATCGCGATTGAAAATCTGTAAAATTGGAGCGAGTGGGAAGTGGCAAGTAAGAAGTAAGGTAGTGCTACAAAGGTAATGCTGACGAAGGAGCAAGGAGATTCCGGCATAAAGCCGGAATGACATGAACAACAGTAATTTAGCTGTCATTCCTGCGAATGCAGGAATCTCATGCCAGCATTAACGATGTAGGACTGCCAGAAGTAAGAAGTTGCAAGTAATAAGAAGTACCCCTGCTGCCACTTCTCACTTACAATTTGCAACTTCTCACGGCCAATAAAACTTGGAAACGCATGAGGATTCGTTAACGGCCATGATCTACCAGGAGTACAAAAAAACCATCTTTTCCAACGGATTGACCGTCATTTCCGAATACATGCCCGCGGTGCGCTCTATCTCCTTAGGGGTGTGGATCAAAACCGGCACCCGCTTCGAGCCGAAAAATCATAACGGGGTAGCCCATTTCCTGGAGCACATGATGTTCAAGGGCACCCGGCGGCGCTCTCCCCGGCAGATCGTGCGCAGCATCGAATCGCTGGGCGGGCAGATGAACGCCTTTACCAGCAAGGAGCAAACCTGCTATCACGTGGAAATCCTGGATGAGCACTTACCCCCGGCGGTGGAAGTGTTGGCGGATATTCTGCTCAACTCCATCTTTCCGGAGAAAGAATTTGAGAAAGAGCGCCGGGTCATTTTAGACGAAATCCAATCCCTGGAAGACACTCCCGACGAAATGGTACACGATTTTTTCGTAGAAAAACTGTTCCCGGATCACGGCCTGGGCTATCCCATCCTGGGAACGCCGGAAACCGTGGCCGCCCTGAACCGGGAGGGTATGCTGGAGTTTTATCATACCCACTACTGCGCCGGGGAGATTATCATTGCCGCAGCCGGGAATGTTAACCACCAGCAGCTTATCGATCTGGCCGGAAAATATTTTCGCTTCCCGGAAACGAACGGGGCTACTTCCATTCCCAGGCCCCCGGTTTTTCATGGCGGAGAGTTCCGGGTAGAGCGCCCGATTCACCAGGTGCACCTCTGCATGGGCGTCAGCGCTTACCCGTTTGCCCACCCGCGCAAGTTCAACTTGTTGGTGCTCAACACCATATTGGGCGGGGGAATGAGCTCCCGCCTGTTTCAGAATATCCGCGAACGCCACGGAATTGCCTACGGAATTTATTCCTTCTTCGATTTTTACATCGATGAAGGCATCTTAGGAGTTTACTTGGGCACCGATAAACGCAACCTGGACAAAGCGCTCAAATTGGTGGAACGGGAATTCCAGCAGTTGCGCAAGAAACCGGTCTCTGCCCGGGAATTAGAGGAAGCCCAATCCCAGCTTAAAGGAAACCTGGTACTGGGCCTGGAAAGCACCGCGGCGCGGATGAATCGCCTCGCCATGATGGAAATTTACTTAGGTAATTTTCAAAGTATCGACGCGGTCGTCGAAGACATCGAGCGGGTTACCCCGGAATCGCTCTGGGAGACCGCGCAAGAGCTTTTAGATGAAAATCGTTTCCTGCGGGTGATCTTCCTTCCAAAAAATTAAAAATCCTTATTTTTATCGGAATTTTTTGTAATTTCGCACGGAAGACGCAATACGGAATAAGTAATGCGTATTGCGTAAAATTACGCGTTACGTTTTACGCATTACGTTCGGCAACTTACGAATTCAGGAAGACATTTATGATCTTCGGTATCCCCGTGGAAATTTTGACCCACGAAAACCGGGTTGGCGCGGCCCCGTTCCTGGTGAAAGAGTTGACCAAAAGAGGGCACCAGGTGCTGGTGGAATCCAAAGCCGGGGAAATAAGCCATTACGGCAACGAGGCGTACGAACAGGCCGGCGCGGCCATTGTGCCGTCGCCGGACAAACTGTACGCCCAGGCAAAATTCATTTTAAAAGTACGCGAACCCCGCCCGGTGGAATATGAATTGATCCGCGCCGACCATACCATTTTTGCCTATTTCCATTTTTTCAACAATCCCGACCTTGCCCACGCCATGGTGAATGAATGCTGCACCTGCTTTGCTTACGAAATGGTGACCGATGAGGAGGGCAGCCGCCCGCTCCTGGGGCTGGACCGCCAGATCGTGGGGCAGTTGGCGGTGCAGCAGGGCGCTTATTACCTCCAAACCCATCGAGGCGGGCGGGGAATTTTGATTGGCAACGCGCCCGGGGTTTCTCCGGCAAAGGTCGTGATTATGGGCGCCAGCGTCGCCGGAATCTACGCTGCCCGCTATGCCGCCAACAGCGGCGCCGACGTTTATTTGTTGGACTCCGATTCCCAGGATTTGCAGAACGCCAAATCCATGCTTCCCCCCAACGTGGATACCCTGATCAGCCACGAACAGAATTTGAAAAAAATTTTTCCCACCACCGACCTGCTGATCAGCGCGGTTCAAAAGGAAGATGAAATCGCTCCCGTGGTGGTCTCCAAGGAAGCGGTGAGCTGGCTTCCGGAAGGGGCGGTAGTGGTGGACCTGGACATCGAGCGGGGCGGCAGCGTGGAAACCAGCAAACCCACCACCCACGAAAACCCCACCTTCGTGGTCGGCGGGGTCATCCATTACTGCGTTCCCGGCATGGCGGGAGTGGTGCCGGCCTCCGCCTCCGAGGCGCTGAGCAACGTTCTGCTCCCCTATATGATCAAATGCGCCGAGAATGGCTTTGCGGAGACGCTAAAGGCCGACCGGGAATTCCTGAGCGGGCTGGCAATTTACGAAGGTCGATTGACCAATGAAAAATTAGCCCGGGAGCTTAACCTCCCTTTCTACCAATTCAAGGAAGACGGTGAATAGTATCCGCGAACCCGGGGATATCCGCGAAATCCTGCACCGCATCCCGATTTTGGCCTACCACAAGATCGAAAACCGCCGGGAGGTGGGGATCAACGTGGTATCCCCGGGGAAATTCCGCCAACAGCTCAGCCTCATTCGCCAAATGGATTTTCAAACCATTACCTTCCGGGAGGTGCTGGCGGCTTCTCCCCTGCCCCCCAAACCGCTGATTCTCACTTTCGACGACGCCTACGAGTCGATTTACCACCATGCTTACCCCCTGCTCCGGGAATTCGGCATGAAAGGGGTTATTTTCGCGATTGCCGGGTTTATCGGCAGGTGGAATTATTGGGACGCCAACTTAGGGGGAATCCGCTTCCGGCACATGGACGAAAACCAGCTTCGGGAATTAGAAGCGGCGGGTTGGGAAATCGGCGCCCACGGCGTAACCCACCGGGCCTTGACCCGCTTAAACCCTCCGGCGCTGCGGCGGGAAATTCAAGGATCGCGGCGCATCCTGGAACCATTGTGCAGCGGGCCTTTGGCGACGTTTGCCTACCCGTTCGGCCTCCATTCGGCGCGCGTGCGCGAGGCGGTTCGGGAAGCCGGATTCGTATTCGGCTGCAGGGGAATTCGCGGCGCGGGAGGCAAGGGCGACCTGCTGGCGTTGCAGCGCATTCCGGTGTATCAATTCGAAGGAAACCGCGCCCTGGCCGGCAAGCTGCGCTGGCCGGCACTTTCCCGCTTTGAAGTGTTGAAATTATCCCTCCTGGGCGGGCCGGCCGCGTTGACCCCGCTTTATCAAAAGCTCTTCAAAGCGGAATTATTCCTTGAAAATTAAGCTGTGAATGCCGATATTCATTGGCGTATGATTATCCGGAAACCACAAAAGAAGCTCTATTACTCCCTCGGCCAGGTGCTGGGTATGACCGGCCTGACGGAATCGCTGCTCAAACGCTGGGAAAAGGAGTTCCCGGAGCTAAAACCGCTGCGCAACCGCGCCGGCAATCGCCATTACACCGAAAAAGATCTAAACCTGATTTTTCTGATCAAGGAGTTGTTAGAAGAGAAGAAACTTGCCCCGGATGAGATCCGCGCGCGTTTAAGAACCCACCGTTTTCAGTTAGCGGAAAACGAAACCGTGGGCCTGAAGCGCGCCCTGGCGGAGATCAAGTTAGAAGTTCGGGAGATTTTAGAAATGATCGGGGAATGAGGATCGGTAGGCAGTTGGCAGAAATCCAGATATTCATGGCGCTATGGATTCCCGCATTCGCGCATAGGATTAACCCTTAGCAAAATTTGCAGAGTAAAGCGCCAAAATTCTCCTCCTTTGGCAAGGAGGGGACAGATTTACGAAGCGTCCAGCGAGTAAATCAGGGGTGGTTGCGCAGGATTGCACTCCGGCTCCTCTCCCCACTCTAACAAAGAGCTTGATTTCTCCTCCCCGGGGCTATAAATTTGCAGCGATTTGGTTCGGAGCGTGGCGCAGCCTGGATAGCGCACTACCTTGGGGTGGTAGGGGTCGCTGGTTCGAATCCAGTCGCTCCGACGGTAAACAAAAGGGGAATCTCGAAAAACGGGATTCCCCTTTTTGTTTATCAAATCCTCTAACATCTCGCAAATACTACTTTAAATCGTAAAAAAAATGCAGACCCCGGCGCATTGTGTTTCAGAGAAGTGCCGGCCAGCCGGGTTTATTCGCGGTGCAATCACATGTTGCTAAAAACTCTGCCAGGCTCTATATTGGCGAGGCAAAATTTTGAAAAATCAGATGTTTTAGCGGCAGGAATATGCGATCAAGGGAATTTCTCTCGAGAATGATAAGCATACGAGAGGGCGTACAATTTTTTCAGACCGGAAAATTTCATGAAAAGCAGCGAAAACCCTGCTCAGCCGCCGCGGATCTGCGGAATCCTCATCCCGGCGTATAATGCGCCTCGCCACCTGCCGGAACTATTGAAACGGATCGCAACGCTACAGCAGGCGGAACGCGGCTGGCGGTTTTCCGTGCTGATCGTGGATGACGGCTCCCGGCCCGCGTTGGGGGGATTCGAGGCAAAAGGTCTGGAAATCCGGCTCGTGCGCCATGAGCAAAATCGCGGCAAGGGCGCAGCCCTGCGCAGCGGGTTTGAGCATTTTTTGGCGCGGGAAGAGGTCGCGGCAGTGATTTCTCTGGACGCTGACCTTCAACACCTGCCGGAATGCATCCCCGAATTTCTGCGCGCCTACGCGCGCGGGGAAGGAGAGATGATCCTCGGTTCCCGCCAACGCGATCTAAAGGTAATGCCCCTTCATCGCATCCTCTCCAATTATCTTACCTCGCGGATCATCTCCGGAATGATCGGCCAAAAAGTAAACGACAGCCAGTGCGGGTTCCGGCTCTATTCCCGGCGGGCGCTGGAAACCGTTTCTGTCAGTGAAACGCGCTTTCATCTGGAAAGCGAATTTCTCATTCGCAGCGGCTGGAAAAAATTGCCGATCGGCAGCGTGCCTATCCCCACCATTTACAATGGGGCGCCCAGCGCCATCCGCAATATTCCCGATACCTTGAACTTCATTTCCCTGATTTTTAGACTCTCGCTGGAAAGGATCAAAGGCCATGTATAAACGCAGCCGGGAAGAAATGGTACAAAAATATGTCATCGAGAGAGGGATTACCGATGCGCGAGTGATTACGGCGATGCGCAAGGTGCCCCGGCACCTGTTCGTCGATCCGGCGTTCCTGCACCAGGCGTATAAAGATCGCGCCCTGCCGATCGGGTTCGGACAGACCATTTCCCACCCTACCACTGTGGCTTACATGAGCCAGGCGTTGGAGTTAGCCGGAACGGAGCGGGTATTAGAAATCGGCACTGGCAGCGGCTACCAGGCCGCGGTGCTGGCGGAAATGGGGGTAAAAGTATTTACTATCGAACGGATTGCGGAACTCTCCCAGCGCGCCCGGGCGATTTTCGACCGGTTGGGATACTACTCCGTCGGCGCGAAAATCGGCGACGGGGCCGTGGGTTGGACCGCCCACGCGCCCTATGACCGGATTATTGTTACCGCGGCAACCCCGAACGTTCCCGAGGCGCTGCTGAAGCAACTGGCCGAGCACGGGCGCATGATCGTTCCCGTGGGAGAAAAAAGCGCCCAAAAGCTGATAATTATCACACGCGAGACCGGGGAATTCCATATACTTGAAGATTATACCCGGAAGTTCGTGCCGCTGATCGGTAAGGATGGGTGGGCGCTTTAATAATTTTAAATTGCCAATTGGCAATTGGCAATTGCCAATTTAACAAGGAGTAATTACAGCTTATGAAATGGATTCGCAAACTATATGACTGGGTGCTGCACTGGGCGCATACACCCTACGGAACCCCGGCGTTGGGGGGATTGGCGGTGGCGGAATCATCCTTCTTTCCGATCCCGCCGGACCCTTTGCTGATGGCGCTGGCAATTTCCCGCCCGAATCGCAGCCTCTGGTATGCCCTGGTATGCGCCGCCAGCTCCGTGGCCGGGGGCGCCATCGGTTACTTAATCGGCTGGCAACTGTGGAACGTGATCGCGGATTTTTTCTTCAACCACGTGCCCGGCTTTACCCACCAGGCGTTTGATTTTGTCGCACTAAAATACAACGAGAACGCTTTCTGGGCGGTGTTTACCGCGGCTTTCACGCCCATTCCCTACAAAGTGTTCACCATTGCCGGGGGGGTTTTCCAGATCAATTTCCTGGAATTCATGGTCGCCTCGGCTATCGGACGCTCGATGCGCTTTTTCCTGGTCGCCGGGCTGATCTGGAAATTCGGGGAAGGGATCAGAGGATTCATCGACAAATATTTCGACTGGCTGGCGCTGGCCTTCACGGTGCTTTTGATCGGCGGGTTTGCGGTCATCAAATACGTTCTTTGAGCAAGGGCAAAAAATGCCGGAACTTACGGCAGGGCTTTTCGATTATAAAGATTGCAGTTGAAAAGAGAACAACAGCGATTCCTTCCTGACCCGGGAGAACGGCGATGCAAAAGATCGAAAAGTGGTTAAGCCTGTTTTTAGTGATGATAATCTTCCCGCCGGCCGCGGCGCAGAATTTCTCCCTGAAATTGCACTACGGCTATTACTACCCCTCGCTCGGCGAGGTGAATAGCAAGATCGAAGAAGACATCCGCGGGCTGAGACGAGAGCTGCAAGCGCCGATCCCTTCCCCGGGAGAGTTCAACGGGAGCGGGGTATTGGGCGGGCAGCTCGAGTACCGGCTCAATGAGGATTATTTTATCAACCTCAACGTGTCTTATTACCAGGAAAAAATCGAGCTGCAATACAGCCCTTCCCCCGCGCCTTCCTGGAGGCTGGAGTACCTGCGGGAATTGAAATCCATCGACGCCATCATCAACCTGCACTTCTATTTCAACTACAGCACCTGGAAGCGTTTCAACAAATACATAGGGATCGGGGTCGGGCTGATGTTCCTCGATGCGGAATCCTTCACCGGTTCCGATAATCCCGATGAATTACTGGAAACCCGGGGGAAATTTTCCGGCAACATTTTGTCCGGGGTGCTGGCGGTGGGCGGCCACTACCGGCTAAGCAAGCCGCTGCTGCTCTGGGGGGAAATCGGGCTTCAATACGGGAATTTCGGGGAGTTAAACGGTACGGTTACCACCCTGGAGAATCCCAATGAAGTAGAAACCGTCAGCAATTCATCGTTTGATTTGACCGGTTTGTATGCCCGCGCCGGGTTGGGAATCGGTTTACCGTTCCTCAAATAAATGTTAAACTTTTCAGCCGTGATTACGAGTATTTGATTCATTGAACATTGAAGATTGAAAATTGAAAATTTGCTAATGCCCCGGGAGATTTGATACATGCAGGAAAGCATCACAGAAAACACCCTGGCGATTATTTTGCTGGGAATTATTGCCTTCACCCTGCTGGTGCAGGTGTACCTGCTGATGCGCATTCGCAATATCTTGCAGGCGCTGGCCATCAACCTGGATTCCTCACTGCATTTCTGGCGAAAGAATGTCTCCGTTTCCCGGCCGGCGGCAACAGCTCCCGCCACTCCCCCGATTTGCCAATTCTGCAAACACCGCCTCGCCTATATCAACACCGGCGAGGCCGATGAAGGGCAGGAAGAGTTCTACCACCGCTGCACGCTGCGCAATATCGCAGTGCGGCTGAACGACTCCTGCAACCGGTTTGAAGCCGACCCCTCGGCAATGATGTAGCAGAGCAGTAGGGAGGGGCAGGAGCAGGGGCAGGGGGCAGTACTGCGTATGTAATTATAATAGGAAAGGCGCTCTCGCAGGGAGCGCCTTTTGGTTACTGCACCGGAGTGCAAAACTTCAGTTTTGCATTGGCAATGGCAAATAAAATTGCCTATTGCCTACCGCTTACTGCCTCCTGCCCCTGTTTACAGCCCCCCGCCTCCTCCACCGCCATTTTTCCGCTCACCACCGCGCTTTCGATGGTCGCCGGCAGGCCGGTGTCGATCCAGTCGCCGGCCAGGAAGAGGTTGGGAAGGTTGGTGCAGCAAGCCGGCCGGAGTTTCAGCGTCCCGGGAGTTTGCAAAATGGTGGCGGATTTTTCTTTCACCACCTTGCCGGCGAGCAGGTGCAAATCCTGAAAAATATCTTTCCCAAAAAAATGCCGAAATTCCCGGCTCAACACTTCTAAAATCTCCGCGCTGCTTCGCTCCGCCAGTTCAAACGCCGCGCTGATCACCACCGCGTAGCCAAATGATTCCCCCTTGCCGGAAGTATCCGGCAACCGGAAAATCCACTGCGCCGGGGAGTCCACCAAAGCCATGGGAAAGTCCCCCGGGAGGGGTTTTTTGAGCCACAGGTTGGCGGTAATGATCGGGGAGTAGCGGAATTGGGAGAAATCCTGCCGGAAGGCGGGGGCCAGCCCGGGGGAATCCCCGATCAGCCGGGTTAGCGCGTGGGGCGGAAGCGCCAAAATCAGGTAAGGCGTGGGGAGGATTTCCCCGCCCCGGGTTTCTACCGCCGCCGCCCGGCCATCTTCTATCAATACCTTTTTCACCGCGCTGCCGGCGCGAATCTCTCCCCCGTGTTTCCGAATATATTCTTCTGCCGGGGCTGCGAAAATATCGCCGAGAAGAGTTTTGGGAATGCCCAACCCGCTGCGCCGGGATGTTCCCAGGAAGGCTTTTTCCAGCGCCTGCTGAAGCAAAAAAGCGCTGGCCTGCTCAATGGGCGTATTCAAAGTAGCCAGGGTGAGCGGTTCCCAGAGCAGTTTTTCCAGGAAAGGCGCTTTCCCGGCGGCGTCCAGCCACTCCCGAACGGTCATTTTTTTCAATTGCGCCGGGGAAAATTGGCGCGACCGCCAGGCCTGGCGGAAGAGAAATTTTCGATCTGCTTTGCCGAGGGGAGAATTCAGCAGCAGGGGCAGGAGGAAGTGCAGCGGCGCGGGCAGGGGCCAGGCGCGGAAGCGGAAATTACGCCGGAAGTGCAGCCGGAAATCTATCCAAAGGCGCTTCTGGAAGGCGATTTTGTCGAGGCTGCCGATTTTTTGCAGCAACCGGCAGGTTTCCGTGTAGGCCGCGGAGAGTACGTGCTGGCCGACGTCGATGGGGTTTCCCGCGTCCCGGGCGTAGAGCGAGCGAGCGCGCCCGCCCAACTGCGCGGTCCGTTCTAACAGCAGCGGCTTCCAGCCCCTTTCCAGCGCGGCGATAGCAGCGGAGATTCCCGCGATGCCCCCGCCGGCGATGATCACTTCAGGCGATTGCATTGGCGATAGCTGGCATTACCCCAGCAATTTGATCCGCGAAACTGTTTTCATGGCGATCCAGGCTTTGGCAGGCGTGGAGAGCCGGATGGGATGCTCCAGCACCCGGTACTGCCGGGCCTCGAGCTTGAGCAGGAGCTGGTAATAAATGTTTCTCATGATTTCGGAAACCAGCATGTTGCGGCGCTCGGCTTCCGGCAGGCAGGCGTCGGCAAGGGTGTAATATTCATACGCCCGCCCGGCCTGGAACTGCATCAGCCGGAAAAACTCCGGGCAGTAGCGGCGGTTGAGAATATCCTCCCGGGTCAAATCATAGCGGGAAAGCTCCTCCCGGGGCAAATACACCCGCCCCATGCCCGCGTCCGTTCCCACGTCGCGGATAATGTTGGTCAACTGCAAGGCGATGCCTAAGTTTTCGGCGTACTTTTTGATCAGGGGATCGCGGTAGCCGAATATCTGGATGCACATCAACCCCACCGTGGAAGCGACCCGGTAACAATAGAGCTTCAATTCGTCGAAGGTGCGGTAGCTGAGGTTGTGCAAATCCATGCGCACCCCGGCGATCAGCTCCAGGAAATAATCGAAGGGAATTTTGAAGCGCTCCGCCACCTGGCGCAGGGAATCGAAATAATTGGAGGCTTTTTGGGAAAAACAGCGCTTCAGCTCCTGTTCCCAGCGGTTCAACCGGCGCAGTTTTTTTTCGGGGGACTCGCCCACGTCGGCAATATCGTCGGTCTGGCGGCAGAAGGCATACAGGGTGTAAATGGCTTGCCGTTTTTCCCTCGGCAGGAAGTAAAAAGAATACAAAAAGCTGCTGTTGCTCTCGACCGTAATTTGTTGATTGGTGGCCAGTTCGTTCATTCTCTTTTCCGGTTTTTGAAGCGTGAAACGTAAAGCGTATTGCGTAATGCGTATTACGTTTTACGCATCACGCTTCCCAGTTTTCTCACAACCCCCTTGATCGCAATTCTCGCCCAGTCGCCCCTGGTAAGCGCCGGGCGATATTGCAGAACGTTGTAATCCAGTTTTTCGATTTTATCCAGCACCGCCAGGCCCCCCATCACGGTGAATTTCAACTCCCACTTCAAGCGCCCGCGAATGCGGCGCAGCAGCGGAAGCCCTTGCCGGAAAAGGCCGCGGGTGGTTTCGATCAACGCTTTCAGCATCTCCCGGAAATTATCATGCGAGACTTTTTGGAATAAAGCCTCTTCATCGATCCTGTAGGCTTCCAGGAAGCTGCGGGGAATATAGAGGCGGTCTTTTTTCAGGTCGATGGAAAGGTCCTGCCAAAAATTAGCCAGTTGCAAGGCGGTGCAGATGGCGTCGGAGTAAACGAATAATTGCTCCTCGCGGTAACCGTGCAGCAGCAGGATGATCCGTCCCACCGGGTTGGCGGAATAGCGGCAATATTCTAAAAGCTCCGGCAGATCGGCGTAGCGATTCTTCTCCAAATCCTGCAGAAAGGCGCTCAACAGGTCGTCGAACAGGGAGAGCGGCAGATCGAATTTGCGCATCGTATCGGTTAGCGCCATAAAAATCGGGTGGCCGGGCGTTTCCTGAGAGGATAGGTACAAAAATTCTCTCCATTGTAATAAAGCGTCCCTGTCCCCGGCCTCGTCGGCCAGGTCGTCGGCGTGGCGGGCAAAGGCGTAAATGGGATATACGTGGCGGCGGATTTTCGCGGGGAGCAGCAGCGAGGCTACCGGAAAGTTTTCATAATGGCTGGCCGTGATTTCCCTGCAAACCCGGTATGCCCGATCAAGTGTAAGCCCTGCATCGACAGTTTGGATCATCGCTTTTCCTGAATACAAATCAGGATTGAATGTAGCGGTAATTTCAAAACCTTACAACCGGAAAAAGTTTTTGAGTGGGAAGTGAGAAGTGAGAAGTGGGAAGTGAGAAGGGGGAGGGGGAAGGGGTAAATGCAGAAAAAAAGAAGGGCTGGAAGGCCGCATTTTACTTCTTACTTCTTACTTCTCACTTGCAACTTCTCACTTGCAACTTGCCACTTCTTACTGCTAATGTTTGGCTCGGAAGTATCCGATAAATTTTAGTAGAACCCAAAATGAGTTGTGTTGCAGAATGGTTGTTGAGCCTTCTGAAAAGCCTTATTCAGCACTTGCTCCACATTCGCCAACAACCCAAGTGCGACAGCACCCCAAAACGGAGGGTTTGATGGAGAGGAATCGGTCATACAATCAAAATAGCGGGGGCAGGTGGCTTTTATTCCTGGCCATTATGGCCCTGGCGGCCGGGGCGCTTACCTGGGGCGTTCGGGCGATCCTGGAAACCCGGGAGCAATTCGGCGCCGCGGCCGCGGGCGCGGGAGACATCGGAATCCTGGCACGGCAGGTGGTGGCCTCCGCCAACCAGTTGGCCGCCTGTTCCGATGAGAAATCCTACAGCGTCGCGGTACGGAAGCTGCGCGCCCAGGTGCGCCAGTTGGAGACGGTGCATTGGAGTTTTTTCCGCGGGAATCCCGGCTTCAGCCCCCGTAACCGTTTCGCCTTCGAGATCAAGCAAATTTACCTTTCCGCGCCCATCCATGCGATTGCCAGGGTACGCGAATTCCTGGACCATGCCAATCTTTTGCTGGAGACCCCCTACCCGGAATTTACCCCCGCTAATCCGCACCTGAATTATCTCAAGGCCGCGGTGCGCGGAAACCTCATCCAAACCGTGAGCCAGGCTATCCGCGCTTATCAAAAAGCCGGGGAAGCGCATCTCTACCGCATTGTTACCCTGCTGATCGCCGGGGTGGGAGCGCTGCTGCTCATCGCTTTCTTCCGCTACCTGGCCTGGCTGCGGCGGCAACCGCCTCTCGCAAACTACTCCCCCGGCCGCAGCGGGGAAAGCGTTGCCACTTTGTTGAGAAATTTACCGCGAAAGGGGTTGTACGAAAAAGAGACCATTCCCCTGCGGTAGTTACAGAATGGGTTTTTTGTCGGGCGCTGTCACGTCGTCTTTGACAACTTACGGTTCGCCGGCTTATATGAAACCTTTAACCGAGGTTTCGTCTGCAGAACTGGCGGTACAGAATAAATTCCGCACTCCTTTTCCCACTTCCTTAACCCTTATTTTCTAGATAAATCAGCGGCGAGGGCTCCTAACACCGAAAAAAAAGTGAAAATTGTTTTTTTCGGTGTTGAACATTTGCTCGAATAATTTTATATTCAACGGTCAGATATCCAGACAGGGGCAAATTACCGCGCGCGCCCACCGAAAGGCAGAATGTATGCGGACCACTAACCGAAGTGCTGATATTCATCTTAAATCAAACCGCGGAAAGGAGGTGACTCGAACCTTCAAGTAATCGTTATTGTGTCCCACCCCTTTTTAGTTTCAGGAGGAGCATATCCATCCGCCCGAGAGGGAGAGACTGCTTACGGACGAATTTGTATTCTCCTTCTATTATCTCTCTAAGTTACAGTACCGTCAATCTACCAAAATCTGGAGGAATTATGAGAAGTATTGTAATGGTAGTTGCAGTATTGCTCTGCGCAAGCGTCTTTCTCTTTGCGCAAAGCAAAGTTACTGTCGAGCAGTCCCCTAATAAATCTTCTACTGTTTTTCATGTCTCCGACGCCCCCTTCGATCTGCAATTCAGCTACAACTTAGAAGTGGTAACCGGGGCGCTGGGCAATGCCGGCTCGGAATTCGACGGCACTTATTACTACAGTACCCGCTGGGCTAGTAACCTGCTGCACAAGGTGGATATGACCGGCGTCCTGGTGGAGCAGTTCTCCATCCCCGGGGTAACCGGCCTGCGCGACCTGGCCTACGACGGCGCGTTCATGTACGGCGGGGCGGCGGCGAACACCATCTACCAGATGGATTTCGTCAGCAAGACCCTCATCGGCACCATTCCCTCCCCGGTGGCGGTGCGCCACATCGCTTATGACGAAGCCGCAGACGCCTTCTGGGTGGGAACCTGGGACACTCCCCCGACCCTGGTGAGCCGCACCGGCCAGGTCCTGGGAACCGTTACCAGCGGCTTGCTGAGCCAGTATGGCTCCGCCTATGACAAGTGGACCTCCGGCGGACCTTACCTCTGGGTATTCAACCAGGGCGCCGGCGCGGGGACGCCGCAGTATGTTCACCAGATCGATCTGAATACCGGCACCCCCACGGGAGTGACCTATGATGTATTGTCGGATTTCCTGCCCAACGCCCAGGCGATTGCCGGCGGTTTGTGGGCCGGCGAAGGCGTGGCGCCGGGCAAAGCCTCCCTCGGCGGGGTGATGCAAGGAACCCCGGATATATTCTTCGTCTATGAACTGGCCGACGCCGGGGCTCCGACGGATCCCAATCCCCCGACCAACTTCACGGCTTACAGCGATTTTACCACTCCTACCGCGATGGATCTGAACTGGACCAGCCCCAGCACTTACATCAATGGGAATCCCCTGCCGGCCGGCACCACCATCAAGATCTCCCGGGATGGCAGCCAGATTGCTTCGGTTCCCCTGGCCACCCAGAACTATACCGATACCGGCCTGAGCGACGGCACCCTCTATAGCTACCAAATCTGGGCGGACGACGGATTAGGCGCTGTCAGCGCCCCCGCTAACGCCAGCTGGTATGCCGGCGGTTCCCCGGTTCCGTCTGCACCGACCAACCTGTCTGGTGTGGGCACCCTCACGGATGCCACCCTCACCTGGACCGATCCCACCACCCAGGAAGACGGCACTCCCCTGGA